>JAZJYB010000137.1:0-48949 GCA_040390685.1 Pseudomonadota bacterium
GGAATACCACAGCGTGTGCTTCATCCAGTTTTCATCATCACGTTTTTCGTAATCGCGATGAGCGTGGGCGCCACGTGATTCTTTCCGCGCATTGGCAGAAGTGATGGTCGCTTTCGCAGTTTCAATCAAGTTATCCAACTCTAGTGCTTCAACACGGGCAGTGTTAAACACTTTAGATTTATCTTTGAAGGAAACATACTTACGGCGCTCGTCGAGCAGCATGATTTCTTTGTAGCCGGCTTGCAGTAATTCATCGGTACGGAACACACCGCAATATTTCTGCATAGTGCCACGAATCGCATTCGCGACATCTTGCACGCGTTCAGATCCGGTACTGGTTTCCAACTTCGCCAAACGAGACATGGCCAAATCAGCCGCATCAGCAGGGAGATCTTTATTGCTGCGCTCTTTAAGCTTGCTAGCCACAACATGATTGCCTGCAGCACGGCCAAAGACCAATAGATCCAACAAGGAATTGGTACCGAGACGATTCGCGCCGTGCACTGAAACGCAAGCGCACTCACCAATCGCGTACAAGCCATTAACAACTTCGCTCACACCATTTTTTGGAGCGACAACTTGGCCGTGGATATTCGTTGGAATTCCACCCATCTGGTAGTGAATCGTCGGAACGACAGGAATAGGCTCTTTGGTCGCATCGACGTTGGCAAATTTAT
Source organism: Pseudomonadota bacterium (assembly GCA_040390685.1). Classification (GTDB taxonomy): domain Bacteria; phylum Pseudomonadota; class Gammaproteobacteria; order Burkholderiales; family Burkholderiaceae_D; genus Undibacterium. The sequence continues at coordinate 678 of JAZJYB010000137.1, forward strand.
GACCAATTTCCAAAATTGATGGCAGACGTTTTTGAATTGTATCGGCACCGATATGGCGCAGATCGAGCATCACGTGATCTTTATTCGGGCCACAACCACGGCCTTCTTTAATCTCTTGATCCATAGAACGAGAAACGAAATCGCGTGGCGCCAGATCTTTCAATGTAGGTGCATAACGCTCCATGAAACGCTCACCCTGGCTATTCACCAGAATACCACCCTCCCCGCGCACGCCTTCGGTAATCAAGACACCGGCACCGGCAACACCGGTAGGGTGAAATTGCCAAAACTCCATATCCTGCAATGGCAAACCAGCGCGTGCCGCCATCCCCATGCCGTCACCAGTGTTGATGAAGGCATTGGTGGACGCGGCGAAGATACGCCCTGCTCCACCAGTGGCAAAAATAGTGGTTTTGGCTTCCAGCATCATGACTTCGCCGGTTTCCATTTCCAATGCAACTACGCCTAAAATATCACCGTCAGCATTACGAATCAGGTCGATCGCCATCCACTCAACATAAAAATGGGTGCGGGCGCGAACATTGCGTTGATACAGCGTATGCAGCAAGGCGTGACCAGTACGGTCGGCGGCCGCGCAAGCGCGTTGCACTGGCTTCTCACCGAAGTTGGCAGTATGTCCACCGAATGGCCGTTGATAAATCGTGCCGTCGGCATTGCGGTCAAACGGCATACCAAAATGCTCTAATTCATAGACCACTTTTGGCGCTTCGCGACACATGAATTCAATCGCATCTTGATCACCTAAATAATCGCCACCTTTAACGGTGTCGAACATGTGCCAAAACCAATTGTCTTCCGACATATTTCCCAGGGAAGCACCAATGCCGCCTTGCGCTGCAACTGTGTGCGATCGGGTTGGAAAAACTTTTGACAGAACTGCGACGTTCAGACCAGCTTCAGCCAATTGTAAGGACGCACGCATACCGGAACCACCGGCGCCGATAATCACCGCATCAAAACGGCGAGAAGGAATGGCGGATTTAATTACAGCCACGTTATACTCTCCACAAAATCTGTGCCGCATAACCGACACAAGCGATCAACCACAACATAGTGGCGACATGAAATACCAAACGCAAAACAACCGAATGCGTCACATAATCCATCCAGATATCACGCATACCAACCCAGGCATGATAAAACAGAGCAATAAACACGGTAAAAGTGAGTAATTTAAACCACTGCATTGCGAAGATTCCCGCCCATGCTTCGTAACTAAAATTATTCCCGGTCAAAAATAGACCCAATAAAACGACCGTGTACAGCGCCATGACAATTGCCGTTACCCGTTGCGCCAGCCAATCGCGCAAACCGTAACTGGCGCCAACGACGATTCTTTTCGCCCCAATATTATTCGCCATTAAAATACTCCAAATAGTTTTAGTGCCACTGCAAGTGTCAAGGCAAGACTCACACACAAAACAGCCACCGCGGACTTACGCGCTGAATCTTTATCGAGGCCGACATGCAAATCCATCAAAAGATGACGAATTCCTGCAGAAAAATGATGCAAATACGCCCAGACCAAGGCGAGAATGATTAGCTTTACAAAAACACCACTAGTGAATTTTTGAAAAACTGCAAATGAAATTTCGGAAGTTAAACTGGTATCGAGCAAATATAGAATGAATGGCAGCAAGGCAAACATCAGCATGCCACTTGCGCGATGCAAAATAGAAACAAATCCCGCCAGCGGCAACCTATATCCACCAAATGCAGCATCGCTAAGTCGCATCACGCCGAAACGCGGTTTTTTTCTTACTTCGTCAGACATAAATATTCTCCTTATTATCGAATCTTACAATTTTCGCCTATTTTGATGCATTGCACCAATAAATTTGACGTTTGTTTGCAAAACTATTTTTAAAATCATCAAAAAAATTTGATTTTCCACATGAATTTTCGAGTTCAGCTCAGCTCATTTCTATAGTGATGCGCCGAGGTCAAATATAAACCACGCCGAAGTTCAACTGGCTTATCGCCATAGGTAAATGAAACACGTTCGACATTTAACAATGGCGTACCTAAGCTAACGTTCAAAATTTGAGCCGTCAATTCATCGGCGCAAACAGCCCGAATTGCCTCGGATGCACGGATCATGCGCGTGCCGAACTCTGACTCGAACAGGCCATACATAGGGCCTTTATATTCCGTCAAACGCTCGGCAGTTAAGCCTTTAAAAATTATCCCCGGCAACCATAACTCATCCAATATTGTCGGCACGCCAGAAAAAGACTGTACTCGACGAATAAAAACCACGGAGTCGCCCGACTTAATCTCCAGCAATCTGGCAACATCTATCGGCGCACGCTGGCGCCGCACTTCAATGATTTTATTTTCTGGATAGGATGGAGCGCCTTCATTTGGAACCAGTCGCAAAAACCGAAATTGCGACAGCGCCTCATGATGGGTTGCAACGAAAGTCCCCTTACCCTGGCGCCTCACCACCAGATTTTCTGATGACAACTCATCGATCGCCTTGCGCACCGTTCCCTGACTCACCTTGAATCGATTCGCCAGCTCCATCTCACTGGGAATTAACTCACCCGGCTTCCACTCTCCCGACTGCAAACTCTGGGTAATTAAGGCCTTAATTTGTTGATACAGTGGGCTAAACGTAGGTGAAGCACTCAGCGTAGAATTGCCGAAAGCAGTGCCTTGAGAGACGGCACTGTCGCTTTGATTATTTATTGTCGGCAAAATAGAATTCATAGACTGTGATTTCACCATAAAAAGCACCACTTCGTCCAGAACAAAATAACAAGTGATATGTCTTATATAAGACATAAGATATTGATTGACACATTGATTAAGTCAACCTAGAATTCAGTGATCCGTCTAAATGAATTGGCTTTAGGACTTACACAAAATTGCCCCGACTAGGCGAGTGCAACAACGTAGCGGCGATTTTCGTAAAACCTGCTTATCAAGCACTATAGTGCTAACCCATTTAAAGTAAAGTTAAAAGATTATTTCAGTCAACTTTTTTGAGTACAAGCAAACTTAGATCAAGAAATTCCTCCACATCTTCCTTTATTGCATCTCAAAATTGACTGACTTGGCCTGCGTTCATCGGTATCATATTAAGTTTTCCCTTTAGTGATTCAATGTGTTGACTTGAATTGCAAAAAGTAAGTATTTAAATATTTTTTTACATCGTTTTCACATCCTTTTGGAGATGCATCATGGCGAAGTCCCCTATGCGCGTAGCAATCACTGGCGCTGCTGGCCAAATCGGCTATTCCCTACTGTTCCGTATCGCTAATGGCGACATGCTGGGCAAAGATCAACCAGTAATTCTGCAATTGCTGGAAATTCCTGACGAAAAAGCACAAAAGGCGCTAAAAGGCGTCATGATGGAAATCGATGACTGTGCATTCCCATTATTGGCTGGCATGACTGCCCATAGCGATCCTATGACAGCATTCAAGGATATCGACGTTGCTTTATTGGTCGGCGCACGTCCACGTGGCCCAGGTATGGAACGTAAAGATTTGCTCGAAGCGAATGCGCAAATTTTCACGGTGCAAGGTAAGGCTTTGGATGCAGTTGCTTCACGCAACGTTAAGATCTTAGTGGTGGGTAACCCAGCCAACACTAACGCGTATATCGCGATGAAATCTGCACCAAGTTTGCCAGCGAAAAATTTTACTGCCATGTTGCGCTTAGATCACAACCGCGCTTTGTCGCAAGTTGCGGCAAAAATTGGCAAGCCAGTTTCTGCTATTGAAAAAATGTGCGTCTGGGGCAATCACTCCCCTACTATGTACGCTGACTATCGCTTCGCGACAGCAGATGGCCAGGCCGTTAAAGACCTGATCAACGATCAAGTTTGGAATAAAGATGTGTTCCTTCCTACTGTAGGCAAACGTGGCGCGGCAATTATTGAAGCACGCGGTCTGTCTTCTGCCGCTTCTGCTGCAAATGCTGCGATCGATCACGTACGCGATTGGGTACTTGGCACAAACGGCAAGTGGACAACCATGGGGATTCCATCTGACGGTTCCTACGGCATTCCTGAAGGCACGATGTTTGGCTTCCCTGTAACAACTGCCAACGGTGAATACACGATCGTTCAAGGTCTGGAAATCGACGAATTCTCACGTGAGCGCATCAACATCACGCTGAAAGAATTGCAAGAAGAACGTGATGGCGTAAAGCATTTGGTTGGCTAATTGCGTCACCAACAGGTTTGATGTTGCGAGACATCAAACCTGTTTTCATTTCTGCCGATTTCAACCTACCCATCGCGAAGATGCATCCATCCAAAGTATTGTTTCAAGATCAGATTTCACCGGTTTTTCTTCCGGTATGCGACCATTACGCCGGCTCCGAAAAGTTAATGCATAAATCGATGGCATTGCAAAATGAATTGGCCGCGATTTTTGATATTACCTTTGACTGTGAAGATGGTGCGGCAACTGGCAATGAGATCGAGCATGCCAAACTGGTAGCGCAGCTCATCGCATCTGACGACAATATTCATCATCGCATAGGCGCGAGGATTCACGATATTGACAGTGAATTTTTCGATTCAGACCTTGAAATAATATTGAGTACGGCAGCGAATAAACTTGCTTACCTCGTCATTCCAAAAGTCGACAATGCCAAGCAAGTGAGCGCCGCAATTAAGCATATCAACCAAATTGCAAAAAGCCATGGCCGCGCCCACCTTCCGGTTCATGTATTAATTGAAACGCACAATGCCTTGGCGGCAGTCGATCAAATTGCCGCGCTGCCACAAGTTGAATGTTTGTCGTTTGGGATTATGGATTTTGTGTCCTCGCACTATGGGGCAATTCCATCGAACGCAATGCGCTCACCCGGGCAATTCTCCCATCCTTTGGTAATGCGGGCAAAATTAGAAATAGCCGCGGCCTGCCATCGCTATGGAAAAACACCTTCACATAATGTCACGACAGAAATCAGGGATACTTCGATTGTGGCGGGTGATGCGACCAGGGCGATTCTAGAATGCGGCTATACGAGGATGTGGAGCATACATCCAGATCAGATTAAACCCATCGTCAAGGCTCTGTCACCAAGAAGTTCCGAAATTAATGAGGCGACCGGAATTTTAAACGCTGCACAACAAGAGCATTGGGGCCCAATTCAATTCAATGGCCGCTTGCATGACAGAGCGAGTTATCGCTATTACTGGATGCTATTAAAAAAGGCGCAATTGAGTCAGATAACCTTGCCAGAAAATGCGCAAAATTTTTTATAATTAAATGTCTTTCATGTACCACCATTCAATTAGGATTTCCAAATGAAAAAATCTCTACAGATAATTGGCCCAACAATCCTGATCTTCAGCGTTAGCAGCCTATTAAATTTTGCTCAAGCGAGTACTACCGACAGTAAAGCCAAGTCCACTGCAAAAATAAGCAAGGCCGCGCCGAAAGTGCTTGATGAAGATGAGATAGAACCAAATGTACAGCACAGCAAGAATTTTGATTACAAATGTGAACTAGGTAATTCTTTAACTTTGTACACCAATGCTGAAGATACTCAACATGTGGCGATGCGTTGGAAAAATCATATTTACAGATTGAGCAGAATCGAAACAAGCACTGGTGCAAATCGATTTGAAAATCAAAAGGCCGGATTTGTCTTTATTGGTATTCCGGCGAAAGGTATGTTGTTGGACTCTCACAAAGGTAAACAACTTGCCAATGAATGTAAGACAGCTGATCCAATCATGACCGATGCGCTAAGTCTCGAAGTAATGTCGTCCCAGACAAAATAAAGCAACAATAAATAGTATTCGAACTACCCAAGTCACAATTGCAAGTATATTTTTTTGACCATTGATTTTTGTATATAAGGAAAAGCCATGAGCCAAGTTGCGTATAAAGATGCATTCAAAACCCTAAAAGATTTTAAAATTTCAGATACTAAGAAAGGCAAATTTTTCTCACTGCCTGCACTAGAAAAAAATCTGGGCGTCAATCTTTCGCGTCTGCCGATATCTGTTCGTATCGTTCTGGAATCGGTATTACGTAACTGCGACGGAAAAAAAGTCACTGCTGAACATGTGAAACAATTAGCCAACTGGGCCCCTACTGCGAACCGTGTCGACGAAATTCCTTTTGTCGTATCGCGTGTAGTCCTGCAAGATTTTACTGGCGTACCTTTGTTGGCAGATTTAGCTGCGATGCGTAATGTCGCCGCAAAAATGGGTAAAAACCCGAAAGGCATTGAACCATTAGTGCCAGTGGATCTGGTGGTTGATCACTCTGTAGACATCACGCATTTCCGCGTAAAAAATGCACTTGATCTGAACATGAAACTCGAGTTTTCACGTAACAGCGAACGTTATCAGTTTATGAAATGGGGCATGCAAGCCTTTGATACTTTCGGCGTAGTTCCACCAGGTTTTGGTATTGTGCATCAAATCAATTTAGAATATCTGGCGCGCGGCGTACACAAAGCGCAAGATGCGAAGAAAAATGATATTTATTATCCAGATACCTTAGTCGGTACAGATTCACACACCACCATGATCAACGGTATAGGTGTAGTTGGTTGGGGCGTAGGTGGAATTGAAGCTGAAGCCGGTATGCTTGGTCAGCCGGTTTACTTCCTGACTCCAGACGTAGTTGGCGTCAACCTCACCAATGCATTACGTGAAGGTTGTACTGCAACAGATCTGGTATTGACGATCACAGAATTGTTGCGCAAGGCAAAAGTTGTCGGCAAATTTGTCGAATTCTTCGGTGAAGGTACACGTTCATTATCACTGACAGACCGCGCAACCATCGCCAACATGGCACCGGAATACGGCGCAACCATGGGTTTCTTCCCAGTTGATGAAGTCACTATTGATTACTTCAAAGGCACTGGCCGTACCAAAGCAGAAATCGCCGCATTTGAAGGCTATTTCAAAGCACAAAAAATGTTTGGCATTCCTAAACAGGGTGACATCGACTACAGCAATGAAGTGTCGTTAGATTTAGCAACGGTAGCACCTTCACTGGCGGGTCCTAAGCGTCCGCAAGATCGTATCGAGATCGGCAACGTCAGAGCGACATTTGCAGACCTTTTTAGCAAACCTGTTTCCGACAATGGGTTCAACAAAAAAGCAGAAGATCTCGATGCGGTGTACACCAATGCAGACGGCGTCAAAGTCAAAAATGGCGACATTCTCATCGCTGCCATTACTTCGTGCACCAACACATCCAATCCTAGCGTCTTGCTAGCGGCTGGTTTATTGGCGAAGAAAGCCGTTGAAGCAGGGTTAAAAGTATCTCCGCACATCAAAACGTCCTTAGCTCCGGGATCACGTGTAGTGACGAAATATCTGGAAGCGGCTGGATTACTTCCTTATTTGGAAAAATTAGGTTTTACCCTCGCTGGTTACGGTTGCACGACTTGTATCGGTAACGCTGGTGATTTAACTCCTGCCATGAATGAAGCTATTGTTGCAAACGATATCGTTGCCTCTGCGATCTTGTCTGGCAACCGCAACTTTGAAGCACGGATTCACCCGAATATTCGTTCCAACTTCTTAGCCTCCCCTCCTTTGGTCGTGGCCTACGCCATCGCTGGCAATATGACGAAAGATCTGATGACTGAGCCGGTAGGCCGCGTCAAAGGCAAGGATATTTTCTTGGGTGACATCTGGCCGACCAGCGCAGAAATCAACAAATTGATGAAGTTCGCGATGAACTCCAAAACTTTCAAAGACAACTACGCTGACGTTAAAGCCGCGCCAGGTAAGTTATGGGAAAACATCAAAGGCGTGGCGGAAGGCGAAGTCTACGACTGGCCAACATCAACTTACATCGCTGAGCCACCGTTCTTTGCCGATTTCACGATGGAGCCAAAAGCTGCGGCAACAGGCATCACTGGCGCGCGTGCACTTGGCGTTTTTGGTGATTCGATCACGACCGATCACATCTCGCCAGCTGGCTCAATTAAAGAATCTAGCCCTGCAGGTAAATGGCTGAAAGAAAACGGCGTATTGAAAGCGGATTTCAACTCCTACGGTTCACGTCGCGGGAATCACGAGATCATGATGCGCGGTACTTTTGCCAACGTCCGCATCAAGAACTTGATGATCCCATTGACAGCAGATGGTACACGCGTCGAAGGCGGCGAGACTCTGTTCCAACCTACTGGCGAGCAAATGTCTATCTACGATGCTGCAATGAAATACGTCGCAGAAGGAACGCCAACCATGATCTTCGGCGGCGAAGAATATGGAACAGGTTCATCGCGTGATTGGGCAGCCAAAGGCACTCAACTGCTGGGCGTGAAGGCTGTCATCACTCGCTCGTATGAGCGTATCCACCGCTCAAATCTGGTCGGCATGGGCGTGTTGCCATTGCAATTTATCGGTACCGATAGTGTGGATACTTTAGGCATCACTGGCAATGAAACTTTCGACCTGAAAGGCATCGAAAACGACATCAAGCCACAGCAAGAAGTGACGTTAGTGATCAATCGCTCCAATGGTGACAAGCAAGAAGTGAAAGTCTTGTTGCGCATTGATACACCGATAGAAGTTGATTACTACAAGCATGGCGGTATCTTGCCATTTGTATTGCGTCAATTATTGGCTGCATAAGTTGCAACATCAGTTGGCCGCCTAATTTAGCTACCTAAGTGTAAAGTGTAAGTCTCGATTTTATTGAGACTTCTGAAAAGGGATGGATTTCGTTGAAATCCATCCCATTTTCTTTTTTGGCGATGCAAGGAAGCTGTAAGCCTTCAGCTCCAATATATGTTTATTCTCATTACAAAAGCCCTCCTCAACTTAAAGGAAATTATCATGTGGAAAATCTTAGTCGCCTTCATCATCTTCGCCGGTGCTGCACTGTTCTTCATATTTAAAGCCGGCGACAAAGTTGACATGCAAGGCGAGGCATCAGGTGCTAGTCCAACTGAGGTACATGCGGAATCAAACGCAGCCAGCACGCCAAAAGAGAACGTCAGTAAATAATTTCTTCAAGACTCTTTGCGATTCATGAATTGAAATTAACTGAGTTGGATAAAAGCCAATGAAACTGAAATAGGCACGAACGGTTACAATGCTGGGTTCCGCCGTTCCCTATTCAGAAAAAGTTTTTTATTTTGTTAGCTTATACACGCCGTTACGTTTTAGTTTATCTGTTACGAGTCCTCGTCACCTTGATCAGCTTGATGGCGCCTAGCGTCTGGGCGGTTCCAACTGAAGTCGCAGCAGCGCCAACGCCTATTCGCTTTTTATTAAGTTTTGACGATGGACCTAGCGCCGCCGACAGCAACAACCCAACCATCAAAATTCTTGAGGTCTTGGCACACAACAATGTGCAGCCCGGCATCAAAGCAGTATTTTTCGTACAGACCCGTTCGCGCAATGGTGGAGCGACCGAGATCGGTCAAAATCTGCTGCGCCGTGAATTCGATGAAGGTCATTTACTTGCCTTTCATACTGCGACACCGCGTCATTCAAATCACCGTTTTTTAACTGAACAAGAGTTGGAGTTGTCTTTGCAAACCGGGGTAGCCGATTTGACTGCAATTACGGGCAAGCCACCAACCCTGGTTCGCCCGCCATTTTGGAATTATGACGAGCGCACTCTAACTACTTATCAACAGCATGGCATGCGGCTCTTGCTGACAGATTTAAGCGCCAACGATGGAAAGACAATAGGCATCAACTTTAGCCTGACCAAACGACGCAACATGCGAAAAATGCTGGCTGAATTTCGCCAACGCTGGCTAGTTGGCGCAGTGCCCGTTATTGAAGGGATTACTCCTGTCGTCGTCACGTTTCATGACCTCAATACCTACACGGCAAGTCACCTAGAGGAATATCTGAATATACTCATTGATGTCGCACGCGAATTGGAACTTCCAACTGCAAGCAAAGCATTTTATGATGAGAGAGATGAACTCGAACGTGCCGCCTTAGCCAGCACCGTTCGCGATGGAGAAGTTAAGGCTAAGCTACCCGGCCTATGGAACTGGCTGTGGCAGTAAAGTCTAGCTACTAGTATTTGGAACAGGCGGCAAACCAAGTTCCAAGGCTACTTGAATGATTTCCGGGCTGACTTCCCACGGGTTTGCACTAGCTAATACCAGCGAAAGTGAGGGGTGAGGCAAGGTTAAACAATGAGGATCAGATGCGGGCTCAGATGAGCAATTTGACCTGAATTTAAAACTTGCTTCTTTGTGGCTCCAAAGTTCATAAAAGGCAGCAGCACGCTCAATATCAGGTAGTGCCGCTAGCGATTTTTGTTCGGCCACATCAAACGCGTGTTCGCTTAGTGCCAGAAAATTTCTAAAGTGATCGAGTACTTCAATATCCAGACCTAGTACCGCATTCGAACTGACAGCACAGGCGATCCATGGTCCGCTGTGTGACAAACTAAAACCTGGTGCAAGTGCGGAAGCAGGCGAGATTAAAACCGGCGCATGTCCAACTCGCTCAGACAATTCGATTTTATCGGATTCAATTTGCAGTAGTTTTGCCAGCGCGAGTCTTAGTAATATGCGTCCGATGAGAAATTGACGCTGACGCTCTGGCCGAATAAATTTCTGATACCGCACCACTTCATCGGCATTGAGCCAATCATAGTGGCGCGTTAAATCATGATCAGATACGCTACGGCTGTCTACTAACCAAACTGCAGCGACCGGTTCCGATTTATTTGTCAGCGATTTTAACAAAATCAGCTTTGAAAGCGACGCCACCCATCAAGCCACCAACGTGACATTCAAACTCAGTGGCGCTTGAATTTTCGATATTGTCATAATTACTCACAATATTGATGACCGCATTGGCACCCAGTTCTTGCGCGCGTTTTTGCAGCGCCAGCATGTCCGACAGAAATACCCAATTGCATACTTTTTCTTTGGATTTGCCGAATGCATTGGTCTTGTGGCTAGTCGTGTCGCTGGAGAGTTTTTTCAATACTGTTGGTGTCGCTTGATTGCCAAAATAAAATTTCACTGAATCGCCAAGACGGGCTTCGGCATTATTATCTGCCATCGCTGCTGCAATAGGCATCATGTGTTTTGTATCTGAAGCCTGAGCTTGTTGAGCTGAAAATGCGGCGATAGCACTAAGAATCACGAAAATCGACGTTACTTTTTTCATCTTATTTCCTCTATAAAAACTACACAATCAAACCGCCGGATTAGCGGTATCTCTTAAAAATCAATGAGGTATTGATACCTCCAAAAGCGAAATTATTCGACATCACGTAATCACACTGCAACTCCCTGCCCTCGCCCTTAATGTAATCAAGCTCGGCACATTGTGTATCAACTTGCTCAAGATTAATGGTTGGCGCAAACCAGCCTTCACGCATCATCTCTATGCTGATCCACGCCTCCAGCGCACCACAAGCACCCAGGGTGTGCCCCATATAACTCTTGAGTGAACTGATAGGAACTGCAGCGCCAAACAATTGCGCCGTGGCGTGCGATTCTGCAATATCACCTTGCTGGGTGCCGGTTCCGTGCGCATTGATATAACCAATATCAGAGGCTTGTAACCCAGCATCGGCCAAGGCTAATTGCATGGCAATTTTCATGGTTTCTGCATTGGGTTGCGTGACATGGCAGCCATCGCTATTGGTACCGAAGCCGACCAGTTCAGCATGAATTTTTGCACCGCGTGCCTGTGCATGATCCATAGATTCCAGAATCAGGCAGCCGGCACCTTCGCCTATCACCAGTCCATCACGGCCGCCATCAAATGGCCGCGGCGTAGCGCCGGGCGTATCGTTTTTGACACTGGTGGCAAATAGCGTATCGAACACCGCAGCCTCGGTAGCGCACAGCTCTTCGGCTCCGCCAGCTATCATGGCGAGTTGCCGGCCTGAACTGATCGCCTCATATGCATAACCTATACCCTGGCTACCCGAGGTACAAGCACTAGACGTCGTGATAACACGGCCAGTCACACCAAAGAACACACCAATATTGACGGGTGCGGTATGCGCCATCATTTTGATATAAGTTGTGGCGTTAATCCCTTTGGTACTACGGTCTTCCATCATGCGGCCAAAATCACCGATAGCGCTTGGGGTACCTGCAGACGAGCCAAATGAAACACCCATCTGGCCGCTTTTAAGCAGAGGGTGATCAAGTAAACCAGCATCAATTAAAGCCATCTCGCTGGCCCTGGTCGCCATCAATGCGACGCGCCCCATACTGCGTGTGGCCTTGCGGTGATATTTCTCAGTCAATTCAAACGCTGCCGATGGCGCGCCCAGCTGAGTATTTAATCCTTCATAGTCGGCCCATTCCTGCATGCGGACGATGCCATTTTTATAGTCGCCAAGACGGGTACGTATCGAGCTCCAATCATTGCCGATTGGACTGATGCCCGCCATCCCTGTGACTGCAACGCGAGTTTTCATAACCGTCCTTTCATGCCATGCCACCATTCACTGAAATCACCTGGCGTGTTACATACGCGGCATCTTCACTCATTAAAAAACTCACTACTGCAGCGACTTCTTCTGGTTTACCAACGCGCCGCGCTGGTATCATTTTTAATGCTTCTTCCATAGGGACTTCGCTGATCATATCGGTCTCTATTAATCCAGGCGCGACACAGTTAACCGTAATCTCACGTTTGGCCAGTTCAAGCGCCAACGCTTTTGTGGCACCGATAATTCCGGCCTTGGCGGCACTGTAATTGACTTGTCCACGATTGCCAATTAAGCCTGAGACCGAAGCTAAAGTAACGATACGACCCGGTTTGCGTTGCCTGACCATCGGCATGGTCAGTGGATTTAAGACGTTAAAAAAACCGTCTAAATTCGTCTGCATAACGATGTCCCAATCTTCACCCGACATCGCCGGAAAAGCATTATCACGCGCCACTCCTGCATTGCAGACTACACCATAATAACAACCATGCTCTTTGACATCGGCCAGCAAAATGGCTGCGGTAGTTTCGCGATCGCTGATATCAAATTGCAAGACCCTAACCTCACGTCCCAGCTCGACAATAATTTTCGCCACGCTCTCCGCTTCGACAATCTGATTGCGACAATGCAAAACAATATCGTAGCCATCACGCGCCAATCGCATAGCAATTGCTTTGCCGATGCCGCGTGATGATCCGGTCACCAAGACACTGCCTGTAACACTTTTATTCATACTCTCACTCATTTGCAGTCTGTACTTTCATTTCAACATTCCTTGCAAAAAATCATCCACATTTTCTGGTTGAAATACCGTGATGGTGGCAAGCGCAACTGCCGTCGCAGTCGAATCTTGGCTGTCGTCAATGCGGCATTCAAACGCACCCAAGCCATTTTCCGCCTGCAAGATTTTCTGCACCGATATTTTTAATACACTGCCAAGCGGGAAGCTAGCTCGACTACATTCATAACGCCGCGCTCCCAATAAGAAACCAACTTTCACCGGGTCGCCACGCAAACCCGATAAATAGCCTGCATGCGCCGCTATGGCCTGCGCCATATATTCAATCCCAACCCAGGCAGCAACGCCATCCCCATCAAAGAATACGGTATCCCGGGTTATATTTACTTCAGCGCTCAGTTTTTCATCGTCGACAAAAACCACACGATCGAGCAATACCATCGCACCTGAATGCGGCACCAGGCTGCGGATTGCAGGTAAATTCATGTGGCCCTCCCAAGTATCAGACATGCGTTCGAACCGCCGAATGCAAAAGAATTACTGAGCGCGTGGCGTATCGGATGGCCAAGACGGCTGCCTGGTTTTATCACATTGAGAACGGGAAGTGTTGTGTCTTGCTCGCCATCCCATAAATGCGGCGGTAAAATTCCCTCGGCATTATCGTCTTGCATCGCCAGCCAGCAAAATGCCGCTTCAATCGCGGCAGCAGCACCTAAGGTATGTCCGGTAAAAGCTTTGGTTGAACTCACAGCAACATCAGAGCCAAACAATTGGTGAATTACCTTGGATTCCATTGCATCATTCTGGCGTGTGGCAGTACCGTGCATATTAATGTAATCGATCTGATCCACCGTAACACCAGCACGTTGCATAGCTTGAGTGATGGCGATCAAGGCGCCACCACCGGCAGGATCAGGAGCCGACATATGGTGGCCATCCGATGACTCACCCCAACCACAAAGACTAACTGCTGCCGGTTCACGGCTCATCAAAAATAAGGCGCCGCCCTCGCCGATATTAATCCCATTGCGATTCGCACTGAGTGGGTTACATAGTTGTGCACTGACTGATTCCAATGCGGTAAAACCAGCTACCGTAAATGCACAGAGTGTATCTACACCGCCGGTGATGACTGCATCACACAAGCCCATATTGATCAGGCGCGCCGCACTGGCCATAGCTTTGGCACTCGATGAACAGGCGCTGGAATGAACATATGCTGGCCCGCCAATTCCTAGCTCAGTGGATAACATGCTCGCGGGAGAACCCAATTCTTGTTGTGCGTAATGAAAATCAGTGGGGAAACTGCCATCCAAAACATATTGACGGATAGCGCTCTCGGTGTCTGCGATACCGGAAGTGCTGGTGCCGATCACGATGCCAACACGGTCACTGCCAAAACGGGCAATTGCGGCGTCAACCTCAGGGCGAATTTGCGCCAGCGCCAACAAAGTCATTTGATTATTCCGGCTACGCTGTGGCAATGACCAGGCATCCATGCTTGGCAAGCTTGAGTCAACCTGCCCCAAAGGAATTTGCCGTCCGGGCGAGTATGCGTCAGACAGCGCCAAGCCAGTTTGGGCATGCTCGAATAAGCGCGACTTGATCGCACTATGTGTCGTGCCAAGAGCGCAAACAATTCCACAATGATTTAAATACAGCATGTTCAATTCACTTAATCAGTCATAAAAGTTCGTCAAAAAATTCGTCAAAAAATTCGTCAAGAATCGACTACCACCGACTGTATCGTCAAACTATATTTGTAACGCAAATTTTCAAGCTTCACGGTACCACTCCAGCGGGGCAAACCACTGTATTCTATTTTAAGCACCACAACATCATCCAGATAAAGCCTACGCTGCAATCCATCATCTTCAATTTTCCAGCCTGACGGCAATGCCTGGACGATAGAATCTATTGGCCACATGGTCAGCTGCAAATCTTCCAGCACATCTTCAGCCCTTACTTGTTCTGGCAAAAGCGCGTGGCGCCAGGTTTTCAGTTCCTTGCCATCATAATGCAGGCTCAACACCCGCTGGCCAAACGCCAAACCAACCATCTCCAGATGATCTGCGTCAACCTCTAGTGCCGCATCGAGTTCATCAACACGGCCATTGCGCTCAACTGTCAGGTGTTGCTGGAGATTGATCGCCTGCCCTAAAGCGGCAGGCGCCAATTTAAGACCTAACCGTGCTGGCACTGGTTGCACTGTCGTACATGCCGCCAATAGCAACACGAGCAATACACTGAAGTATCTCAATCGGTGGCGCATACTGTCTCAAGTGTGCTCAGGCGCCGCTCAGTTTCTTTCACATAGGGGTTACTCTGGTCCCAGGCATAGCCAGCGAGTATTGAGCAAATCATGCGGCGGATTTTTGGTTCTACCGGTTCATGAAAAATAATTTTCTGAAATTCACCGGCATACCAGGATTCGACGAAAGATCGGAAGGTATCAACCCCCTTACGCAGTGGCACGCCATATTCAGCTTGCCAATCGACTGTCTCGCCAGCGAATTGGCGCTTTAGCAAGGCAGTTGCCAGGCTCGCCGATTTGAAAGCGATAGTCACGCCCGATGAAAATACAGGATCAAGAAATTCGCCGGCATTGCCCAAGAGCGCGTAGCCCTTGCCCCATAATTTAGCGACATTGGCAGAATAGCCGACGATATGGCGCGCAGGTGTATCCCATTTAGCATTCGCCAACAAGGCTTGTAAAGACGGATCTTCTGCGACAATTGCCTGTAGGCGTTCAGTATCAGTGCCCTTGTAACGTTCAAGAAAACTGGTTTCAGCGACCACTCCTAACGAACATCTGCCACCCGCAAACGGGATAGTCCAAAACCAGACATCGCAATGTTCAGGGTGCACCGTAATGCGTATCTTATTGCGGTCGAAGCCTTCCGATATGCCATCCTGCACATGGGTAAAAATCGCACCCCTGACCGGAAAATTCGACGGCGTCTCGAGTTTCAGCAAGCGCGGGAGGATGCGCCCGAAGCCGCTTGCATCGAGAATAAAACCCGCTTCAACTTGATAGATCTGGCCGTCAGGATTTTTCACTGTGACCAAAGGTTTTTTGCGATCCAGATCGACCGTCATGACTTCGTGGCGATAACGAATTTCTGCGCCAAAACGCTCTGCTTCTTTGGCTAAAATATGATCAAATTTTCCACGCTCTACCTGATAAGTCGTGCCCCATCCCTCCGAGTGTTTATCGCAAAAATTGAAATCGGTGTAACGGCCATTGCGCATGAAGGCGGCGCCATTTTTAAACTGGAAGCCTGCCTCGACCACAGCGCGCAGCATGCCTGCCTGTTCCAGGTATTCCATACTTTGAGGCAGGAGACTTTCGCCGATAGAAAAACGCGGAAACTGTTCACGTTCTATCACTAAGACCTGACGGCCTTGCTGGCGCAACAAGGCCGCTGCGACTGACCCCGCAGGGCCTGCGCCAACGATCAATATTTCGACAGATTCAGAGGGCGTATTTTGTGGATTACTTTGTGAATTACTTTGTGGCAAAGGCTGTGTCATTTTTCTTTTCCAAAACAAGGGACAATTATCCAAACTAGGGCAACACCAATCAACATCGTCAAACCAAATGCCTGCAAGGCCGGCGTTTTACTTAATCCAAGTAAGCCAAATGAAAGTATCGTGCTCACTGCTGACAAACCTACGGTTAGCCAAGGCGTCGCATCAGATCGTCCTGGATGCTCCTGCATAAAAATTCCATAGTCGACTCCAACGCCTAGCAATAACATCATCGCCAACACATGAAATAGCTGCACGTTTTGTCCGGCAAACCCGAGGATCGCGAGGGTAGCGATGCTAGCGATGGCGGTAGGCGCCAGCACTCGCCAGGTATTGCCGCGATATCGCGGGAACATGATGCCAAACACCACCAGATACGAGCAAAACACCACCCAGCCCATGTATTGTCGATAGCGTCCAAGTACGTTTGAGATCTCGGCCACTTTATCGACCCATTGCACGCCGGCCAACTCAGTGCCGATTTTTTGTAGGAGCGGCAGGTCGCTATTATTCAAACCACGCAGCGCGACAATGCTGGCGTGCTCAGTGGCGTGCTCACCGGCAATTTCCCCTAGCCACAAATGGCGCCAAGGCTCGCTTGCCGGCGAGTTCAAGAATTCATCCAAGGACAACAATGTGCCGGATTCAAGCAAGTGTGCGCGCGTCTCTGCAAGCCATGCCTTGTCTTCACCTAGTTGCTCACCCAGTTGCGCCAATGGCCCGGATTCCTGCAAAATATTCTGTTCAAGCAGTGTCTTTCGCGCTTGTTGAGTTTGGGCAGATGGCACCCAATTCGACAGCGCTTGATAACCTGTGATTTTATGTTGCGCGACCAAGGGATTTAATTTTTTCTTGAGTAGCTCTTCACGTTGCAGGACAATTTCGGCAGAGCTGCCACGCACCAAATAAAACTGCATCGGTGTCGGTGCATCGAGTAATTTGCTTAATTTTATCTGCTCGCTGATCAGTCGCTTCGGTGGATTTTGCAATAGGCGAATATCGTCGTTGACGCCCAATCTTGACCAGCCGCATGTCGCGAAAATGACAAACAGAATAATACTGATAAGGCCAACTTTATTCATTTTCAGCACGGGCCAGTACCTGAGCAGCGCGCTATTCGCACGCGCCAGACGGCCGCTTTTAAGCGTGCCACCGCTCACCAGCATCGGGAACCAACACACCACGGTGAGCCAGGCGAAAACCAAGCCCAAGGCCGAAAAAAGCGCCATCTGACGCAAGCCGGGAAACGGTGTCAGCGCCAAGCCCATATAGCCGATCATGGTCGTCACCAAGGTCAGCCCCAGGCCAGGCATTATGCGTTTAAGCAAGGCGCTGGAATCAAGTTTGACATCAGCGCTAAGCCGGTTGCAAAGGAAATACAAGCCATAATCCTGTGCCACACCAATCAGACTAGCGCCGAATACCAGAGTCAGTAAATGGATGTGGCCAAACACCAGCCAGCACACCGACAAGGCGCCAAGGCAACCTATCCCGATAGAGAGCAGGATCAAGGAAATTGGCTTGAAGGATGCAAAGGTCAGCCACATCAAAATAACGATCCCCAGCATGGAGCCGATTCCTATCGTCGAGACTTCACGATTCGCCTGCTCGCCCGCCGCCGCCGCATGAATGATCACTCCAGCCGAAATAACTTCTGCGCCCGGCACTGCCTGCAGCGCAGCCGCGTTCGCCTGCGCTAACAAAGGCAAGATGATTTCTTGTGCGCTAATTGAAAACGCTGGCAGTTTAACGCTCAGTGGCATCACCACATATTGTTTTTCGGCGTTTGATACAAACAAATGACCATCACGCGGGCGCACCGGTGTTTCCTGCGCGCGTTCCTGTGCCCATCCTGAAAATAAACCAAATGGGTCATCGCGCCAGGCACCGAGTTTCGGCCCGGCGAACGGACTATATAATTTGCTCAAAGCGGCGGATAACCAAAATTGCGCTGGCTCCTTTTTTAACTGCAGCTCTTGCTCGCTACTTAACAAGATCAAACTATGTTGCTGAAATTTTGCCAGCCAGTCGGTTTGAGTCTGGTCACTGAGCGGAGTTTGCTGTAGCAACTCTGGTTTAGTCGATAGCACCACGCTATAGGCGTCGGCAGCGCGTTTCGCATCATTCCAATCCTTTGCACCAATCAAGATGATGACGCGTTGCTGCGCAGCGTCCACCATATGCGAAAATGATCGTTGCAATACCGGATCGCGCTCTTGCACCGGCAATAAGGCAAGGATATCGGTGTCCGGTACGATGCGCTGGCCCAGCCACAGATAGGCGTTATGTGCGAGTAGCACGCAAACGACGAGAGCCCACGCGAGCGCGAAACGTTTTTTAATCATCAAAATAGTGCAGCCTCTTCCGCCAAGATCGCGCTTTCACCAGTCTGTATTGCCGAGAAGACGATGTTAGTGCGATCACCGCTCGCTTCTGCGATGGAAATATTTTTGACGTAAGCGCCGCCATCAAGGGTGATTGCACCTATCGCTTTAGCCAACGCCGGCTCGCGTGCCCTAAGCGCCACACGCCAGCTATTTGCCTCGATGTTACCCTCGACCTCAAACAGGGTTTCGAGCTGCGCCAGATCGCCTGACAGGAGCGAAAACAAGACGCTATTGATCATGCGAACAGTAGGCTCCTGTTTCGCATCGAGCCGCATTGCCACACGTTCACCCTGAAAATGCACGATCTCGTCGCGCGTCAGGCGCAAGGAATTAGGAAATGGTTGCAAGGTGCGCCATAACACACCCTTGGCCGTGACCACACAAAAACGCCCATTCGACAGCAGGGGTTTTTTCATGCCATTGAGTTGCTTGCTCTGGTCAAAGCGGCCGCACATGATGGCAGGCTTGGCCAACATGCTTTGGATTTTTGCTACCGGCGCAGCGGCGAACGCTGAGCTGGCGCTAGCCATCAAAAAAAGAATAACGATGAAGCGCTTCATGTCGGTGCAACTCCCAGTTTTTCAAACAGCACGGGTGGTGACATAAAACACATTTCACCGGTAGAAATATCAACCGCCACTTGCGTCGTGCTGGCACGGTTAAGGCGCTTGCCGGTCAGCGCATCGGTAATTTGATACTCAATCTTCAAGCGGTTTTCCCATTCAACTATATCGGCTCGCAAGATCAGGCGCTGTCCAAAACTTGCCGAGGCGATATAGCGCAATTGCATGTCGATCACAGGCCAGGCAAAGCCAGATTGTTTCATCTCGACATAGTTGTAGCCGATCTTATCTAGCAAGGCGCAACGAACGACTTCCAGATATTTAACGTAATTGCCATGCCAGACGATCTCCATCGGGTCCAGGTCGAAAAACTGCACCTGCATTTCAACTTCAACCGACCATCGGCTGTCTGGCCTGTGCTTACGCATACAAATTCCAGGCTTGATGGCGAATGCGCTCTAACATCAAGCGCAGATCCGGCTCAAGCCGGCGGTCTTCCTGTATCGCAGCGACATCCGCGCCGAGCTCTTCCATCATCTGCACTAATGAAGGCTCCAGCACCAGTTCTGGATTGACGCGACGGCGCAGCCAGACACCCTGCCTTACCGTAATCAGCAATGCTGCGACTACTTGCTCAGTTAATTCCAACACTCGCAGGCAATCGCGTGCAGCGATGGTGCCCATACTCACCTTGTCTTGATTGTGGCATTCCGTCGAGCGCGAGAAAACCGATGCCGGCATGGTTAATTTCAGCGCTTCCGCAGTCCATGCAGAAGAGCTAATTTGCAAAGCTTTCAGGCCGTGATTGATTGCGGCGCGCGGGCCTTCCATACCCGACAAATTCGCAGGTAAGCCGTGGTTATAGCGGGCGTCGACCAGCAGGGCCATTTGTCGGTCCAATAGATCTGCTAAATTGGCGACCGCATTTTTCATCCCATCCATCGCGAACGCAATATGTCCGCCATAGAAATGTCCACCATGTAGAACCCGCTCGCCTTCTCCGTCGATAATAGGATTGTCGTTGGCACTATTCAGTTCATTCTCGATCGACTGGCGGAAGAACGGCAAGGCATCGACTAGCACACCAATCACATGGGGCGCGCAGCGAATCGAGTAGCGATCTTGCAGACGCTTATCGTTGCGCTCGGTTTGTTCACATTGCAGATCTTGGCGCAACCAACTTGCGACCTGTTGCATGCCAGCGTGTGGCTTGACAGAAAACAGGGTTTCGTCAAAATGATGGGCGTTACCGTCAAGCGCGAATGACGCCATGGCAGTAATGCGCGTACATAACTGCGTCAAATATTCTGCGCGATCGTAGGCCAGACAGGCTAGCGCCGTCATTGCGGCGGTGCCGTTCATGATTGCTAAACCTTCCTTCGGACGAAGTCGCAATGGTGTTATGCCAGCCTCGCCCAAAGCCTGGGCTGCCGCAATCTGGACACCATCGCGCAAGACTTCACGCTCACCACATAAGACAGCGGCAAGATAAGACAGCGGCGTCAAATCACCACTGGCACCGACCGAACCTTCAGAAGGAATCAAGGGTAGTAAATCCGCATCCAGCAGACGGACAATTTGCTGCAGCAATCCGAAAGACACGCCCGAGTATCCCTTGCACAAGGAAGCCAGGCGAACCGCCATGACAGCACGGGTTTGTTCGGGTGTGAAATAGGCGCCTAGTCCGCAACCATGGTAGGTGTACAAATGATGTGGCAATTCCTCGACCAGATTTGCCGGCACCGTTACCGTACACGAATCACCATAGCCCGTCGTCACACCATAGATAGTGCCATCTTCGCGCAATAGCCTGTCCAGAAAATCCGCACCGCGCGAAATCGTTGCGCGAAAGGCCGGCTCATCCGATAAGGCTGCACGAGCCATTCGATTCGCAATCTCTACAATGTCTTCGATAGTCAAACGGCTTTGATCGAAGCGAACTGTGCGTTGGGTATTTTTTAGGTCAGCGGGGTGCATCAGAGATCCTGTTGTGGCAAATGCCAAAAATCAAAAAAATTAAACCATTGTAACGGCGCTCTTAAGCAGTGATACTCCAGACGCGCGGCATATTGCGCAACCAATCCGGCTAGAACTTGATCACGGCCTTTGCGTGGCAGACGAATCGAGTCACTCATTAATTCAAAGTGCACTTCGTAATGTTTATTGCGTTGCGTCGTAAACAATAAATAAATGGGGCATTGTAAGATACTTGCCAGCACATAAGGACCAATCGGAAATGCCGCAGGTGCACCAAGAAAATCGCTGATCGCCACACGTGGATTTGCGGCAACTGGAATCCGGTCACCAGTGATGACAATAAATTCGCCTTGCGCGATTTTGTCGTTAAGTAGCATCGCGGTCGCTGGGGTAATCTCTGTGACCGCCAACATATTTAACTGGCTATCCGGATCGAGCTCTTCCAGCATTTTGCTAAACGCCTGCGCATGTTTGGTGTGTGCCAGCACCGTAATTTTGATCCCTTCCCGCCCCTTGGAAAGTACTCGTGTCAACTCGAGATTACCCAGATGCGAACACACTAAAATCGCCCCACGTTTTTCCGCTACACACTTATCTAACTGTTCTCGACCAAAAAAATCGATAGAAGCGAGTTTAAATTGACCTGACCACAACAACATTTTATCGAGCATGGTTTCTGCAAATGAGGCGAAATGCATGAGTACCCCAAGTACCCCGGTTCTCACCTGCATTCTCCCCTGTATCTTCAAGCCAGTTTCCGGCGCGACAGAAGAATTCACCCGATGCAGAAAATCAAGTGAGGCCTGGCGTGGAGCCTTTCGCGTGACTACATACCAAAATAAGACCGGGTATAGCACCAGGCGAAATGGCAGGCGACCGAATACGCGAAATATCCAGAGCATTACACGCATGCCAAACAGGAAATTCATCGATTTCACTGAAGCCCAATGTTTATCTTGCGTGCTCAAAGCTGCCTCCGCTTGCGTGCCAACAACTTAGGGAATCGCAACAGCATGCCGAAGAACAAACTTGTATGCATACGGGTGATGAGGACATTATCGAAAAAAACCCGAAAGTGCGACACTCCGTCGGTCGGGTACGCGACACGAGTCGGCAAGTTGACCACGTCGAGTCCTTGCCAATACAAACGCACCAAAATGTCTGTATCAAAATTCATTCGGGCGCCAATTTTCTGATGCTTCATCAGAGCGATCACTGGAGCCAGCGGATACACGCGAAAGCCACACATGGAATCCTTTATCTGTAGCGACAAAGTATTGATCCAGACCCAGATGTGCGTCAAATATCGGCCATACAACCGCACTGCGGGGACTGACTCATCATAGACCGGATACCCTGCGACAACTGCATCAGGATGTTGCGATGCCGCCATCAAAAATTGGGGGATATCAGCGACACGGTGTTGGCCGTCAGCGTCGATCTGCACCGCATGCGTATAGCCGGCACTGGACGCAAAACCAAATCCAGTCAAGACAGCGGCACCCTTGCCAAGATTAAGACTGTGCTTAATTAATATCACTTGGGTAGGTGCACTCGCGACCAATTCATCAAGGACTTGCGCGCAAGCAGCAGAGCTACCGTCGTCGACCAGGATACAAGGAAGCCCTTGCTTGAGAATAGCGGCAACCACCGCAGTGATCGCGTGCTCATGGTCATACACTGGAATCACAACACAGAACTTAAGCATTATGCGATCCAAGGCAAGGCCCAAAAAAGAATAGCGAAGCATCGACGCAAGTCAAATCAAAGTGTATAAAATTTTTTATGAACGATGTCATGTTCACGTCCGATCATGAACAAATATGATACGTCCGCTAGAATGTTGGCCAGCAGGGGAATAATAACGAAAGCTCAAGCTTCCCTTCGCGCTGTCATACATCAATTCAAGAGAAAGTTGCGTTTCAGCGCGAATGATGCGTTCAAATTTAAGCGCATGAATCGCACGAAACTGTGGAAGCATGTCGAAATACTGCCGGGCATTTTTAATTGCCCAATCCACTTGCACCACGCCAGGCAAAATTGACGCAACATCAAAATGACCTTCGAAATAAAACAAATCCGTTGGCAATCCGACTTGCAGCACAACTCTTACAGCACTCCGTTCCAGCAAACACAAATGTGGCGAACGCGGAGCTTGCTCGAGTAAAGCAAGTAACTGACTGCGAGTTGTTTTACCTTGCGCATTAATTGGCATTTGCTCGACGTAACGCCAGCGTCTAGGCAAAGCTACCGGCTCGACAGAACCGACTAGTGAAGAACGCAGATGCAAGTTCAAGGCAATTTTTCCATTTGCGATCAAGAACCTTTTACCCAACTCGGATAACACGATGATTGCGGCTAAACGCTGGCGCTGATCTGGACCCGCATCGCAAACCACAACTGAGAGCTCCGTCACAAACTCCGAGGCCAACAATAGCGTCTCTATCGCGGTCAGCGAGATGCGCTTCTCTTCTATCTTAACTATCCGGTCGCTACGTCCCAAGAGTAAGAATCTATCATTGACGCTGGCAAGTGCCCGATCTGCCAGACGCAACCAGGCATCGTTTGCGAGATGCGGCGAGCGAACTTCGAGTAAATTATTTTCCGGCTCTATGCGCCAGTCAACACACGGCAAAGGTAGCCAGGTATCATCGGATCCTGCTACTCTCTGGCGCCAGGCAACTCCACCAGTCTCTGAACTACCGTAAACTTCTATCGGCGTTTGCCCAAGCAATCTCTCAACCTCATGGGCGACCTCTATATCCAATGGTCCACCGGAAGAGAACACTGCACGTAAACTGACAGCATCTGACCATTTCAAATGTTCTGGCAAGCGCTTAAGGTGTGCCGGGCTAGCCACTAAGGCGCAAGAATTGGTGGCCAAAGTTTGCGCCAATTCTTCAGGAAAATTTAGACTGCGCGCATGAATCGCACGGCCAGCCATAAGTGGCCAAAGCACCTTAAATAACAGACCATAAATATGCTGATGCGATACTGTCGCCACTATCGATGCATCACCAATTTTTTCACCAAACAGGGTTTCTAGTGTGGCGACTTCACTGGTCAACTGCGATACTTTCTTGGGTATGGCTTCAGCGTTTCCGGTGGTGCCGGAGGTATGTACCACCAGGCCAACAAATGTTGGATCCAATGGCGAAAAAGACGCGACGAAGTCGTCAGCACTTGGCACCTGATCAGTCTCTGGCGCAATCGGAAATAATTCGGCAGGAAACTCACCAAGAAATCCATCAACAGAATCTTGTAAGGCGAGACAACTCAACGCCAGTGTATCTGCGCTTAACCAGACGGTTTTCCCTGCATACCAGGCCCCCAACAAAGCCGCTGCGAACTCTATGCTATCGGTATAGAACAGCGCGAAATTTTTACCGTCGGTGTGGCGCAGGAGATTTCTCCAAGCAGCAACGCGATATAAAAATTCATCATTGTGTATTGACATTCCTTCGCGCCAACCGACTACGAAAGTTGCCGCGCGTGCCGCGATTACTTGAAACAGGTCAGGAAATAGTTCAGTCATGATGGAGACGTCTGAAACGCAAGCGTATTAAAAACTCAACGCCAAACAGCGCGCCCATCAAAACATAAGAGATGACGCCGGTATACAGTGACCAGACCGCCTCTGATGCCCAGACTGCTGTAACAAACGCGATCACTCCATTCACAATAAAAAAACCACACCAGACTTGTGTCACGCGTCTGGTGTAAGCGACGGCGGAACTAGGAAAATTTGGTTCACGCATCCGTGCAAATCGCTCGACCATAGACGGAGGAAAAAATAAACTATAGCCAAACGTAACCAAAAATCCTAAGTTAACCAAGACTGGATATAGTTTCAACGGCAGTAATTGATTGCCAAAAATGGCGATGGCCACAAGCAGCAACGCTCCTATCGCCAACCAGCGCGCACCCCGGCTGATCTTTAAAGTAGGTAAGCGTGTAAGCGCTGCCAGCAGAAGCAAACAGGCTAACCAGCGTGGCTCCACCTTCCCTTGTCCAAACCAAATTGCAAAGGGATAGATCAAAGTAATAACAAATGCTAACAGGGTCCAGAGTGAGCGATTTATGTTGCTTGCTCCGACGGCAGATTAGTCAATGCTTCCACCACATCGTTAATAGTACGAATAGTCTTAAATACCTCAGGCTGCAGTCGCTTCCCTGTCATCTGTTTTAACTTCACTGCCAAATCGACGGCGTCGATGCTATCGATATCTAAATCAGAATATAAATTCGACTGAAGTGTGATTTTCGATTTATCTAACTCAAACATTTCTGCCAATAAATCGATCACCCAAACACATAACTCTTCCTTGCTCATCGCACTAACCACTACCATGATCTCAACCTTTATCTTTTCTACTATTCTCAATCAAATCCGCCAATGCACGCACTGAGGCGAAATGGCGTCGAGTATCATTGGAATCGGCTGATAAAGCAATACCATACCGTTTTTGCAACGCTACGCCTAACTCTAATGCGTCGATCGAATCCAAACCCAAACCTTCAACAAATAAGGGCGCATCTGTTTCTATATCGTTGACCGTCATATCTTCTAGTTGCAACGCATCGATGATTAGCTGCTTTACTTCTTGCTCAAGCATGGTGTTTAGTTCCCTCAATAAAATAATGTTCCAGGTAATCGTTTATACGTCGTGCTGCCATTACTTCACTGGCGCCATGTGCAACAAATTGATCAATCGCTATATCTTCTTTTACCTCGATACGAAATTGCGCAAAACGAGCTGGTACACGCCACCACTTCTCGCCTTTTCCCAATGTCATCGGAACGCAACTAATGACGACAGGGGTCATATTATACCTTCCACGAGCCGCAATATTGGCAGCGCCACGCTTTAGATTGATAACTCCACTACTCGGCGTGCGTGTCCCTTCTGGAAATATAATTAAGTTATTTCCACTAGACAATGAGGCGATGCAATCTCCTATGAGATCTGCACCTTGGTCATTATTGATATACCCAGCTGCACGAACTGGCCCGCGGGTAAATGGATTATTCCACAGCCCGCCCTTCACGATACAGTCAGCGTGCTTAACGAACGCCATTAAAAATACTGTATCGATCAAGGTTGGATGGTTCGCCAATATCAACAAACCACTTCGCTCCAGACGATGTGCCCCAACGAGCTCATAGCGCAGGACACCCAAGCCGCGCATCAAACCAACGAATGACCGAAACGTTAGCCGGATAATGCCGCGCGCAAATGCTGTACGTTTTTGTCGCTGCCAGACCAAAAGATTAAGCAGAGGGAAAATCAACACCCGCAGTACAAGGCCGCCAATACCAAAACTGACAAAACTTAAGCCTGTGGCAATTACACGCCAATAAAGTCCCATGCGGTCAAGCATTACGCGACCAAGTCCAAATGCGTCCTTCAGCAATTCGTTGCATAGCTGGTTCTTGTTTTAGAAAAAACCGCATTATATCCAAGCTACCAGGTAAGGAATTTTGTACTGCATGAGACTCTTTTGGAGCCACATTCCAACTTAAATTGATGGAATCGCTACCAGCCGCTTGCATCAGCCAAGCCCAGGCATGAGGCTGTTCCGCGCAATCTTCAAACTCTTTAAATAATGTGGGCAAACAATTGTCATACGCAACCAGGAGAACTTCGGCAGCACCGTCAGCGAGCAGGCTACAAGCTTCGATGATGGCGTGCTCAATGGTACTGGCGCCTGCCGCCAGAGCCAAATGGTTGGCTTGATCAACACGGGCAATCGAAAACAATCCCGCATTGGCATTATGGACGGCGAGACCGAAACTAGTTGGGGACAAGGGATTATCTTGCGCCAATTCCGTCAGCAGATTTACCGCGCGTGCAACGTCTCCATGGCGCGAGCAAAACACCATGGGAATGCCCGTACGTCCAGCTAGACATTGGTAGGCGACTTCAAGCGCCATTTTGCCCAAAAAGCCAGCCCGTCGCCGCAACATGGGAGGCATTTGCCGTACCGCTGGCTCCGCATCGCCAAGGGTTTTAAACGGCGCTTCGGCCCAAGCGTGCCATGCTTCAGGCGTCTCTATCCCTGGCGCCCATGCGCAATGTGCTGCAATAGAAAAACTGACTCCGCGTTGAAGCATGATGCTGTTTTATCCTAGGTTTCGAAGTGGAATTTATGTGGGACACTACAAGAAACTACTGCAAATTTAGAGGATACTCGCCAGAGCTTGCTGAATATCAGCGATCAAGTCTTCGGCGTCTTCCAGTCCGATATTAAAACGGACCAAAATACCCTCGTGCGGCCAATCTTGGCGCATTTGTTTGATACGGTAAGGCAGGCACAAGCTATATGCGCCGCCCCAACTAAAGCCAATTTTAAACAGTTTGAGATTATTCACGAACTGATCGGTCTGAGCTTCACTATAACGCGCATCGAAATTGACTGAAAACAATCCACCTGCACCAGTGAAGTCACGTTGCCAGATCTCGTGCCCTGGACAATCTGGGAAAGCCGGATGCAGAACTTGGCTAATTTCTGGCCTGGATGCTAGCCAAGCCGCGACCTTGCGTGCGCTGATATCATGCGCATCGAAACGCAGCTTAAGCGTTGGCAAATTACGCAACACCAGATAAACATCATCCATGCCGACGCCAAAACCGAGTCGCATATGCGCCTCTTGCAAACGCTTATTCAGCGAAGCATCTTGAGTGATGACCGCGCCCATTAACACATCCGAACCACCACTTTGATATTTAGTGAGCGCTTGCATGATGATATCAACGCCATGCTCAAATGCCGCAAAAGCTATCCCGGCTGACCAGGTATTATCGAGTGCAACCAAAACACCTTTAGCATGCGCTGCAGCACAGATAGCAGGAATATCAGGCACTTCCATAGAAACCGAACCTGGCGCTTCCGTCCAGACCAGTTTGGTATTAGCTTGAATCAGGTCAGCAATGCCGGCTCCGATCTGCGGATGATAATAGCGTACACTAATGCCAAAACTACGTGACAGCCAATCCCCTAGCTCACGATTTGGATTGTAGACATTATCGGGAATGAGCACATCATCACCCGTTTGCAGCAGGGCCATATCGATGAGAGTAATCGCCGCCAAACCGCTAGGCGCCAACAAACAGTGATTGCCGTGCTCGATCTCTGCCAGGCGCGCTTCTAAAGTGAAGCTAGTCGGCGTTCCATGCAAACCGTAAGTGTAAGCCGACTTATCTTGCCATCGGCGAGCGCGCATCGCGGCCACGTCTTTGAATAGGACAGTCGAGGCGTGATGGATCGCCATCGGCAAGGCCGAAAACTCATCAGGTGCCAGATATGCGCTGTGCGTTAATGTGGTGTTTAACCCAGCCTTAGATTCTTTGTTTTTGGACATAGAAATTTATCGAATTGCCATGAACATTTGCCATTCCATTAATATGAACAGCAAGCGATATTTCAGTACATTTCAGTACGTCAAATTGCCTCGCCCCACAAGTCATGGGCATCCGCGGCAGTAATGGTGACATCGACAAACTCACCGACCTTGAGCTTACGATGTGGTTCAAACGGTGGTTTCACATAAACCACGCCGTCGATTTCCGGTGCATCAGCAGAGCTACGACCAACGCCACCACTACGGTCAAGCGTATCAATCAAAACGCGCATGGTCTTGCCAATTTTGGATTGCAAGCGCTTCTTGGATATGCCTTCTTGCAATTCCATTACGCGACGACGGCGATCTTCACGAACCTCGTCTGGCAGCTGATTTGCCAGCTCATTCGCAGTCGCACCATCGACTGGCGAATACGCAAAACAACCTAAACGGTCAATCTCGGCTTCTTTCAAGAAATCCAGCAAGTATTCAAATTCCTCTTCAGTTTCACCAGGGAAACCGGCTATAAAGGTAGAGCGAATAGTAATTTCTGGGCACATGGCGCGCCATGCTTTGATACGCTCAATGTTTTTTTCACCACTGGCTGGGCGCTTCATACGCTTCAACACATCTGGATGCGCATGCTGCAAAGGCACATCCAGATACGGCAACACATGGCCATTGTTCATGAATGGAATAATTTGATCAACATGCGGGTAAGGATAAACGTAATGCAGGCGCACCCAGGCATCGTATTGCTTGGCCAATTCACCGAGTGCCTCTACTAATTGTGTCATATGCGTCTTAAGCGGTTTACCATTCCAGAAACCCATACGGAACTTGATATCAACACCATAGGCACTGGTATCTTGCGAAATCACCAAGAGCTCTTTCACACCGGCCTTGAACAAATTTTCAGCTTCCAACATAACATCGCCAATCGGGCGCGATACCAGATCGCCACGCATTGATGGAATAATACAGAAGCTACAGCGGTGATTACAGCCTTCAGAAATTTTCAGATAGGCGAAATGCTTGGGAGTGAGTTTGACGCCTTGTGGCGGCACCAAATCGATGAAGGGTTCATGCGGCTTGGGCAAATGAAAATGAACTGCACTCATTACCTCAGTCAAGGCATGAGGCCCGGTCACCGCCAATACTTTGGGATGAATATTTTTGATTAAATCATTGCCGTCAGCATCTTTTTTTGCACCGAGGCAGCCAGTCACGATGACCTTACCATTTTCACTCAGCGCTTCACCAATGGCATCCAGCGATTCTTGCACTGCCGCATCAATAAAGCCACAAGTATTCACAATAACAAGATCAGCGCCATCGTAAGATTTGGCCGTATCGTAGCCTTCAGCCCGCAATTGCGTCAGGATTTGTTCCGAGTCAACCAATGCTTTTGGGCAGCCTAAGGAGACGAAACCAACTTTGGGATTGGCTTTAGTTGATACAACTGATGGTGTGATAGATGTTTCTAGAGACATAATAAAAAGGAAGGGATACAAAGCAATCCGCTATTGTACCCCTTCCCAGACTAGCTGCCAGCATCCTGGCGTGCCACTGCCAAACGCGATGGTCTATTATTTATTTTTTGTATCGTCTGCGCTAAACGGGAATCCAAATATATTCTTCGATTGATTTTGCATTTGTTCTTGCATCTGCACAAACAGCGTCTTACTTTGATCTATGTAATTCCCCATCATGCCTTGCATCATCGGGCCTTGTACATTCATGAACTGAGTCCACATTTCAGGACTGAAAGTCTTGCCTTCATATGTACCGTTAGAATTTTCAGTAAGTTTATTTTGAATATCGATAAAGGCCTGGATGTTTTTTTCCAGATAGGAACCCATCATCCCTTGCATGGCATGTCCGTAGTAGCGAATAATCTGTGCCAATGCAACACTGGAAAACATCGGTGCACCGCCCGCTTCAGCTTCTAGAATAATTTGCAATAAAATTGTACGTGTCAGGTCTTCCCCAGTTTTTGCATCAACCACTGCAAAATCATCATTTTCCAAAACAAACTGTCTGACATCAACCAGAGTGATATAACTGCTTGTTTGAGTGTCATACAAGCGGCGATTTGGGTATTTTTTAATCAAATGTTGCGTTGGTTTTTTTGCATTAATCATTGAAATCTCATTTGATAAAACTCCAGACAAAGATCACCGAAAATAAAGTCGTTAATGCGATCGTTCGTCAAATCCAAGCAGACATCCGCAATATTTTGCAATTTCTGAAAATAGTGTGGCTTGCCCGTCCCCTAAGTATTCTTTATTCTTATCCTAATCATAAAAAAACAAACCCACCAAAATATGACATTTCGGTGGGTTATATTCTACCGCACTGCGGCAAGTGCGCTGCAATAAAATTGCATTGTGTGCACACTCAAGTCAAAAGGGAAACTACCCCATGTGTAAGCCGCCATTAATTGAGAAGTCAGAGCCAGTTGCGTAACCGCCTTCGTTTGATGCAATCCAGGCCACAATAGAAGCAATTTCTTCAGGCTCTGCCAGGCGCTTAACTGGGATTCCAGCCACAATTTTCTCCAGAACATCTGGGCGAATCGCCTTAACCATATCGGTGCCAACATAGCCAGGTGAAACCGTATTCACTGTCACTCCCTTGGTTGCTACCTCTTGCGCCAACGCCATAGAAAAACCATGGATTCCGGCTTTAGCAGTCGAGTAATTGGTTTGACCGAATTGACCTTTTTGTCCATTCACCGATGATATATTGATGATGCGTCCCCATCCACGATCAACCATACCTTCAATAACTTGTTTGGTCACGTTAAACAAAGAATTCAGATTGGTGTCCATGACGGCATCCCAATCGGCTTTAAGCATCTTACGGAATTGGCCGTCACGGGTAATGCCAGCATTATTCACCAGCACATCGACCTCGCCGATTTCAGCTCTGACTTTTTCAAAAGCGGCTTTAGTTGATTCCCAATCTGAAACATTCCCTTCAGACGCATGAATATCCAGGCCTTCTGAACGCATGTCGGCCAGCCATTTATCTTTACGTGGCGAATTCGGGCCACAACCAGCGACAACGGTATAACCTTCCTTACAAAGACGTCGACAAATTGGAGTCCCAATACCACCCATACCACCGGTTACATATGCTATTCGCTTTGACATACTATTTCTCCAGGTTTGTTTGTGAATTACTCTGCGTTTACCCTACACTTATCATGCTCTTACTCTGCCCTTACTTTCACATAGCGCCCAGGTGCAGGCTCTATTGTCGGAAAACTGCCATTGCCAGGCTTGGCCGGAACTTTGACCATCTTACCGCCATGCTCTGACAAAAAACTAGCCCATTCTGGCCACCAACTACCAGGATGCTCTACTGCTCCATCAAACCAACTTTGCGCATCAGTACCAGTTTGCGAATTGGCCCAATAACTTCTTTTCTTTTTCGCTGGAGGATTCACTACCCCAGCGATATGCCCTGAGGCGCCAAGCAGGAAACGATTGCGATTTTTCTTCTTTGGATTTAACAACGAACAGGAAGCGTATGCGGCCTGCCAAGGAACAATATGATCTTCCCTGGAGCCATAGATGAACACTGGCGCATCAATTTTTCCTAAATCAATTTTACTGCCTGCAACGGTCAATTTACCTGGTTGTTTAAGGCTATTTTCCAGGTAAGTATTACGTAAATACCAGCAAAACATAGGTCCAGGCAAATTAGTACTATCGGCATTCCAATACAATAAATCAAATGGCGGTGGTGCCTCACCTTTTAAGTAATTTTTTTGAACATAATTCCAGACCAGATCATTGGCACGCAAACTTGAAAAGGTACTTGCCAAATCACGCCCCGGCATCATGCCACCATTTCCGATAGTTTTTTCACGCATAGACACCTGCATCTCATCGACAAACACATCGAGAATACCTGTATCGGCAAAGTCCAAAAGAGTGGTGAGTAAAGTCAGGCTACTCGCTGGCTTCTCCCCTCTATCGGCAAGTGCTGCCAATGCGGTAGAAATAATTGTGCCGCCAACACAAAAACCGAAAGCATTGATTTTGTCTTGTTTGCTAATTTCCTGAACGACATGGATAGCCTTGATGGCGCCATCCTCGATGTAATCGTTCCAGCTTACTTTAGTCATCGTCTCATCGGGATTAGCCCAAGAAACCAAAAATACCGTATTGCCTTGCTCAATGGCATAGCGGACCAGGGAATTCTCTGGTTGCAAATCCAGAATATAGAATTTATTAATACACGGCGGAACCATTAATAAAGGCCGTTGATGTGCAGTTTTGGTCAGGGGCGTATATTGGATAAGCTGGAAAAGTTTATTCTCAAAGACCACCTTGCCTTCCGTAGTCGCAACGTTTTTACCGACTTCAAAAGCAGACTCATCGGTTTGAGAAATCCGCCCTTTTTGCATGTCAGCCAACATTTGAGAGATGCCAATCGCTAAGCTTTCGCCTTTGCTCTCAATTAATTTTGCTTGCGCTTCAGGATTACTGACAAGAAAATTTGCCGGAGACATCGCATCGATCATTTGCTGTACCGCAAAGCGAATTTTTTGCCGCTTCTTTTCAGGTGCTTGAACTGCTTCAGCCAAGGCCATTAAGAAACGAGCGTTCAATAAATAAGAGGCTGCGTTATAAGCATGTGTCGCTTGATCACGCCAATCAGCTGAGGCAAATCGTCGATCTTGAAATTCCGGCAATTTCGAGACAAAAAAGTCTTGCCATAATTTTCCGAACTCAAGCATGTAGTCGTTTTGCAATTTGCTCATGGTTGCCGGATCAATCTCGGCACCAACGTCTTTAAGTGCATCGAGTATGGGTGCATCTACCATAGAAGATGCCGGTTTCATCCACTCTTGCCATTTACTTTGATTCATTAACTGTGACATCCATTCGGAGTACATAGCTTGAGGATCATTGGTCATCATGCGAGTCTCCTGTTTTTCGCGTATCGTTGCACTTCAATTTCATCCTGCTAATTCTTGAATAAATTTTTATGTATATTATCGCAATCGCCTGGATTTACGTTGTGTTAATGATGGCAATTACTGAAACAACTTTAACCGCATCGATTATGACGTTTTTATTTTACTGCGTGTTGCCTTTAGCACTATTTTTATATTTAATTCGCGCGCCAAAAAGAAAACTGCTACGCCAAGAGGAAGAAAAACTAAAATCAAAGGCTCTTTTTCAGGACAATTCACATCAAGAAAAGAATGAAGGTACAGCAATTGTCGACGCTATTAAGGATCGCAATTAGTCCACCTAAATTAGTCCATCCAAATGACACTCGCCATTCTTCCAGTTGTACCGTCTCTTCTATAGGAATAAAACTTATCGGCTTCGGAGAAAGTGCAATGTTCGCCGCCTATTACCTGGAATACGCCGGCTTGGGCCAAGGCGTGTTTCGCCAAAGAATAGATGTCCGCTAAATATTTTCCACTCGCTTTACCAGGAGTAAAACATTCAGAAGCGCTGAATTGAGAAAAGGCCTCCAGCACATCGCTACCGACCTCAAATTGTGCTGGGCCTATTGCGGGCCCCATCCAGGCAAAAATCTCGTCACCCGCCGATTCACGCATTGCTCTAACTGTCTCTTGCAAGATGCCTGAGGCTAAACCACGCCAACCAGCATGCGCCGCTGCCACAACGGTTCCGCTAGCATTGCTAAATAATACCGGCAAACAGTCTGCAGTCAAGACGGCACAGACGACTCCCTTTTTTGTAGCAAAGCTACCATCAGCAGCTGGATTCCCAACTATTCCAGAAGCGTCGACCACCCTCATTCCGTGCACTTGCGACAAAAAATTGACTGGAGTTGGCAGACATTTATTCAGGATGTCTCGATTGAGCGCGACCGATTTCGGGTCATCACCGACGTGATCTCCAAGATTCAAACCTGCTTGACCATTCCCTGCGTCATAAGGGGTGTGACTTACCCCCCCGGTCCGCGTTGTTGAAAAGGCGTGAACGTTTGCAGGAAACCATCCGACACGTGGAATAATCGCGGATAAGTCAGATCGCATCATGAATTTTTGATAGAAACCATCAAGGCAATTGCATTCCTGCCTCTTTGATAATTTCCGCAAAATCTGCAGCAAGCGGAATTTCCCACTCGACTGCTTGCCCTGTTTGCGGATGTATTAGTCCAAGTCGTCTTGCCTGCAATGCCTGACGATGAAAAAAGCGGGCAAGATGTTGTTTGCCATAGAGCGTATCGCCCACTAAGGGAAATCCAAGTGACTGCATATGCACCCTGATTTGGTGAGTGCGGCCAGTCTCAAGTTGACATGCCACCAAGGTGACTGGAAAGCGCTCCAGCATACCGGTTGCCAACCTCTGGTAATGGGTGATCGCAGGTTTTGCAACGACACTTTGCGACACCGCCATCTTCAGGCGATCACGATTATGACGCGCCATTGCAGCGTCAACCGTACCTGATTGGTTTGGGGTGCCCCAAACCAGCGCGGCGTATTCACGTTTTACCGAACGGGCTTGCAATTGGCGCACTAACTCAGTCTGTGCAATCAGAGTTTTGGCCACTACCATGAGGCCGGACGTATCTTTATCCAAACGATGAACAATACCTGCACGTGGCACACTGACTAAAGCCGGCCGATGAAATAACAGACCGTTCAATAGAGTGCCGGACCAATTTCCGGCTGCTGGATGCACGACCAGGCCTGCCGGTTTATTAATGACCAAAATCGAGTCATCTTCATACACGATATCGAGCGCGATGTCTTCGGCTTTGTATGCGCCTTCATCTGGCGCAGCTTGGGGATAAATCACGATACTTTCATCACCCAACATGGTCATTTTGATACGCGAAGCTTGTCCGTCCACCGTAACAAACCCTGCTTCTATCCATTGTTGAATACGACTTCTAGAATATTGAGGAACAAGTTTGGCCAAAACCTTGTCCAAACGCTCGCCACAGGAATTCGAACGAAGTTTTAACTCGATAGCCTCAACTTCCGGAGTAATATCATCGCCCTCATCCTGATCGTCGATAACTGAATCAAGTTCAGAGTTTAATGAAATGATTGCTTCATTTTGTAATACATTAATTGCCATCAGCTATAATCCGATAATTGTTCTCATGCACATATAAAAATTCATGCAAATTAAATCTATAAAATTGTTGGGTCTCATACTAACTTTCGCATTATCAGGTTGTGGCGTATTTGGCGACAAAGCTGATGACACTAAATCATGGCCAGCAGCAAAATTATACGCTGAAGCAAAAGATGAGCTGTCAAATGGTTCATATGAACGTGCAGTTCAGTACTTTGAAAGACTGGAATCGCGCTTTCCTTTTGGCCCTTATGCCCAACAAGCACAGATGGAAATTGCCTACGCTTACTATAAACAAGGCGATCAGGCGCAGGCATTGGCCGCAGTAGAACGGTTTTTAAAACTGCATCCAAATCATGCCAATCTTGATTATATGTATTACTTGCGTGGATTGATCAATTTTAATGACCAGTTGGGGTTTCTAAATTTTATTGCCCGACAAGATATTACAGAGAGAGATCCAAAAGCGTCGCGCGATTCATTTGATGCTTTTAAGCAACTTACAATACAATTTCCTGATAGTGTCTACACACCAGATGCGATTCTTAGGATGAAGTACCTGGTCAATGCACTTGCGCAATACGATGTACACGTAGCCAAATATTACTTGCGTCGCAATGCACATCTGGCAGCGGCGAATCGTGCACAATCAGCCATCACAGAATATCCTGATGCGCCTGCGATTGAAGAAGCCCTGTTTATCTTGGTGAAGTCCTATGATGCAATGGGAATGACTGAATTGCGCGATGATGCCAATCGTGTCTTCTTGAAAAACTTCCCAAAAAGTGCATTCTTACCAGGCAACGCCAAAGATCAAAACGCTTGGTGGAAATTCTGGTAGCCAGCTGAATTTAATTCAGCTCAACAAAAAAGCCTATAATAAAATAGGCTTTTTTGTTGTTTGAGACTATTCATTATTCACTAAGGCGCCGTCGGAAAACCCAGCGTATCGGATCTGAAGCTTCCTGACAGTAAGCGTAACCGTCTATATCAAATAGTTTTAGCTTCTCTGGTTTGTTGATTTTATGAACCGCGCAATAACGTGCCATCAAACCCCTCGCTCGCTTTGCAAAAAATGAAATAATTTTATATTCGCCATTTTTGTAATCTTGAAAAATGGGCGTAATAACTGGGAAATTCAACAAAGCGGGACGAACTGCTTTGAAATATTCTTCAGACGCCAAATTAATAAGAAATTTGATGTTTTGAGCTTGCATGGTTTCATTTAACATTTCTGTTATTTTGCCACCCCAGAAAGCATATAGATTTTTTCCGTAATCATTCACTAAAGGACTGCCCATCTCCAATCGATAGGCCTGTATTAAATCAAGTGGGCGCAGTAAGCCGTACAACCCAGATAAGATACGCAAGCGCGACTGCAAATAATCCAACTGGCCTGAGTTTAAAGACTTAGCATTTAGCCCCTCATAGACATCCCCGTTAAAAGCAAGTACAGCTTGTCTATTGCGATGAGCAATCGGGTACAGTGACCAATTATCGTATCGATCGGCGTTGAGCTCTGCCAGACCTACGGAAATTTTCATTAAGATGCCAATTTGATCCGCGCTTAACGCTTTAAGTATCGTTATTAAAGTTGCCGCGTCATCGATTAGTGCTGGATTACTTGATTTTTTGTACTTGATTGGGGTATCGAAATCGAGGCTTTTTGCTGGCGATAAAACTATAAGCATATTTATATAAGAACCTAAGTAAGAATTGGCGTGCGATATTGATGTTGTCTCTATTTTTCGGAGATTTTAATCGTTCGCATTCAACGAAACCTAATTTAATGAATAAAAACAAATGACGACACCCAAACAAGTTGTAATCGACACTAACGTCTGCCTGGATTTGTTCGTCTTTAATGACCCTCGGTGGGCGAAGTTATTAAGCGGGCTAAAAGATGGAAGCATCAAAGCACTAACCCGCGAAGACTGTCGCCAAGAATGGTTAGCCGTACTACATTACCCGCATTTGCCAATTGACGACATCAGCCGTGACCAAATCATAATTGCTTTTGACGAATTCATCAGTTGCGTTTCTCCTGTGCAGAAAAATATTCAACTACCTCGATGTAGCGACAAAGATGATCAAAAATTTATGGAAATTGCCAGTGATGCCGGAGTTGAAACGCTTATCACAAAAGACAAGGCACTCTTGAAATTGGCTAGAAAAACCCGCCAAGCAGGCTATTTTTCGATAGCGACGCCAGAGCAATTTCTTGCAAATCTCGCTATAAGAAATGTCGAAGTTTAAAATTTATGTCTGACATTTAAAAAATAGGTGACAAATTTTATTGCACGGGGTTATCCTTGCAACATGCGAGTCCTGTTAATATCACAAAACGAAATAAAATCATTGCACCTTAAAGTAATACAAAATTTTATGTGACGTTATCTGTTATTTAATTTATTTAGAATACCGTAAATATTTGATAAATTCGCAAAACAATCGCAACGATTATGGAGATTAGAGGACTATGAGTGATTCAGTAGATGATCTGGATGCGTTGTTTGAGGAAATGGCTAATCAACGCACAGTGGCGCAGGTTTCGCCCCCGACTTCACCCGTAGCCGAAACTGCCCCTCCTGATGTCCCCACAGCGACAAAACTCAATTTTCACAGCGAAGATGAAGATTCAGCTAGACCTATGTTTGATCGACTTGGTGGTTTAGTGAGAATGATGCACGATTCGATGCGCGAGCTTGGTTATGATCGTTCATTATCAGATGTGGCGTCACAAATTACCGATGCTCAAGGCCGCCTTGAATATGTTGCCTCCCTTACCGAACAAGCCGCCAACAAAGTACTCAACGCAACCGATGTGGGAATGCCAGAGCAGGATCTTTTAGCAAAAAGCGCCAAAAATCTTGGTGGGCGCTGGGACAGTCTTTTTGCAGGAAAAATAAGTGTAGAAGAATTTAAACTATTAGCAGCCGATTCAAAAACATTTACCGATACTGTGATGGTTTCAACCGACGCTGAAAAGGCACGTCTGCTTGAAATCATGATGGCGCAAGATTTTCAGGATTTAACGGGTCAGTTAATCAAGAAAGTATTAATCATCACTCAGGCCGTTGAACACGAACTCGCCCAAATTTTGATTGATAATGCACCTACAGAATTGAAAGAAAAAGCAATTGAATTGATGGCAGGGCCATCGGTTCCGAATACGGCACTCGAACAAGACGATGTAGATAACCTACTTGATAGTCTGGGCTTCTAATGGAAGATATGCTCAAAGAGTTTGTCGTTGAGGCCTTAGACCTTGCAATAAACGTAGAAGAACACCTGCTCTCTCTTGAGAAAAATCCAGGGGACATGAACACCTTAAATGCCGTGTTCAGGTCATTTCATACTATCAAGGGTGGCGCAGGATTTATGAATTTGACTGCGATGGTGTCGGCTTGCCATTTGACAGAAAATCTATTTGATGCCCTCAGAACTGGGCAATCTCCCGTTACTCCCATCGCAATTGAAGCAGCACTTGAAGCCAGCGGATTCGTTGCAGACCAGCTAACTGCGCTCTCAAATGGAACCACACCTGACCAACTTTCGACGATGCCAAAGTCGCTGGAACAGTTGTTAAATGACGCTATCGAAGGTAAGGCCAGTTCAAGCAGCAAAGCGGCCGCACCGAAAGAGGCTGCAAAAGTGATGGCGACAGCCAGTGCAGAGCCAATTCAAACAGCGAGCCAAGATGGCATTGACTGGGAGGCGTATTACCGTGCAGTCGTTCCCGCTGGCACTCTTCCAGAATTAGCGGCAGCCGCCCCAGTCAACAAAGAAGAACACGAGGCTGTTAAGTCTTCTTTGGCCAGCACTGAAGTCAAGCAAAGCGCGCCAGCAAAAGAAGAAAGCATACGGATTGACGCTGTCAAACTTGATGTCTTGCTAGAAGTCGCCGGAGAGTCTGTGCAGGCGGCAAATCAAGCGGCCGTTTTACTAGAAAAACTCTTACAATTTAAATTTGACGGACAGGCAGCGCCCTTGATGTCAGCCCTCACCGAAACCCTAACACGTGCTTCACGCTACTCAACCGAATTACAGCGTGCAACTCTTGCCACTCGCATGCAACCGGTTGGGCGACTGTTTCAAAAATTCCCGCGATTGATACGTGAACTTGCCAAAGAACTCGGTAAAGATGTTGATCTCAACATCTCTGGTGCGGAGACCGAAGTAGATCGAGTTGTGGTCGATAGCCTGTATGACCCGCTAGTTCATATGTTGCGTAACGCACTTGATCATGGAATCGAAACTTCAGCAGAAAGAGCGCTATCAAATAAAACACCACGTGCCACTATTTCACTAAAAGCGTGGCAAGAAGCGAGTAGTGTCATGATCGAAGTTTCTGATGATGGCAAGGGAATGGATGCTCAAAGATTGCGCGACAAAGCCGTGTCAAAAGGTCTGATCAATACACACGAAGCGCATTCTGATGATGAGGCATTCCAATTGGTATTTTTGCCTGGCTTCTCGACTAAGGAAGTCGCTTCAAGTGTCTCAGGCCGAGGCGTAGGGATGGACGTTGTAAAAACTGCGGTTGAAAGGCATCGTGGCGCAATCCGCATTTCCTCAAAACTAGGTTCAGGTACGACTTTCTTGATCCGCTTACCGATTGAGTTATCTATCGTGCCCACCATGTTAGTGCGCACAGATGGTGCCTCGCTGGCATTGCCAATGGCAACTGTACAAAGAGTCGTCGAACTTCCAGAAGTTTTTGAAAGCGTAGGCGGACAACCTGTCTTACGAGATTTGGGTCGCCCGCTTCCGGTACGATCCTTAGGGCAAATCCTTGGCTACGACAAGAGTACCGAACGGGTGGGTATCGTTATTGCAGCGCCAAACCCATATATCTTGTCAGTCGATGCAGTAGATGGTACTGCTGATTTGGTCATTAAGCCGCTTACTTGTGTTTCCACTCCAGGGATTACAGGTACTGCCCGATCAGCTGAAGGAGAATTGGTGCTTGTCATTAGCCTCTCCTTCCTGCTTGACAACTGCAAAGTAACTGAGCGGCTTACCGCATAAATTGGTTTTCACGTCCCTAATCACCCACTTCCAAATAGGCAAATTGGAAGTGGCGCCTCTAAAAAACGAATTTCTTCATAGTCTGTCAAAATAGCGCAATACTCACATAATTCCGAGCGCATCACTCGGATTGCAAAATGACAGAAATTCAGCATCCGCTAAACATCCATACGCTCAAGATAGAAAATAAATTCGCTACCATGCCGAGCGAGTTTTATACCCGATTGATGCCAACGCCGCTCAATCAGCCGTACCTGGTAGCAGTCAGCCAACCGCTGATGCAGAGCATCGGCCTGGATCCAACATTAACTGACAAAGAGTTCTGCAATATTTTCACAGGCAATCAACAACTTCCAAATAGTCAGCCATTGGCTGCTGTATATTCCGGTCACCAGTTTGGCGTCTGGGCTGGGCAATTAGGCGATGGTAGAGCAATTTTATTGGGCGATGTTGCGGCCTCCGATTACAAACTTCGTCTAGAAATACAATTAAAGGGATCTGGCATGACGCCCTATTCCCGTATGGGTGATGGTCGCGCAGTATTGCGTTCATCCATTCGCGAATTTCTCTGTTCTGAAGCGATGGAAGGATTGGGTATTCCGACTTCACGCGCCTTATGTGTTACCGGCTCAGATCAGTATGTCATGCGCGAAGAACCAGAAACAAGCGCGGTGGTGACACGTCTCGCACCGAGCTTTATTCGTTTTGGCTCGTTTGAACATTGGTATTACAATAATCGGCCCGAGCAATTACAAATTTTGGCTGACTTTGTTATCGAAAACTATTTCCCCGAATTGCAATCGTCCACAAACCCTTACCAAGCTCTACTCGCTGAAGTGACTAAACGTACTGCCGAATTAATGGCACATTGGCAATCAGTAGGATTCATGCATGGTGTGATGAATACCGACAATATGTCTATTCTTGGGATAACTTTGGATTATGGCCCGTTCGGTTTCATGGAGTCATTTGATCCTCGACACATTTGCAATCATACCGATCAACAAGGCCGTTATTCATACCAGATGCAACCTACAATCGGGCAATGGAACTGTCACGCATTGGGACAAGCAATGCTGCCGCTGATAGGCAGCGTTGAACATACACAAGAAGCTCTGATCGATTATAAACGTCACTATGATGAAAAATACGATCAACTCATTCAGCAAAAATTAGGTTTATTTGAGCGACTGGATAATGACAGAGAATTAATCGACAGTTTCTTTTTGATTATGCAAGAAAATGCAGCGGATTTCACGTTGACGTTTAGACGTCTAGGACAAATACTGCGAGACGACGATAGCCAAGATGAACCTATTCGCGACTTATTTATAGATAGGAGTGCGCTCGACAATTGGTTGAATAGGTACAGGACAAGACTAAAGCAAGAACACAGTGTTGACAGTCTGCGTCAGCAAGCAATGTCCAAAGTCAATCCCAAGTATGTATTAAGAAACTACCTTGCCCAGATTGCAATTGCAAAGGCCCAAGATAAAGATTTTTCAGAAATAAACAAACTGCTAGAAATTCTTCAGCACCCCTATGACGAACAACCGGAACATGATGCTTATGCCGATCTGCCACCCAATTGGGCAAGTAAATTAGAAGTAAGCTGCTCCTCATAATAAACGGGAAAATTACCATGAAAAAAATCTTCAAAACCGATGCAGAATGGCGTGCCAAGCTTTCTCCGGCTGCGTATGAAGTAACTCGTCAGGCTTCAACCGAACGTGCATTTACCGGAGAATTTTGGGATCATCATGAAGTTGGAATATACACTTGTGTTTGCTGCGACACCCCCTTATTTGAATCAGATGCGAAGTTTGATTCTGGCTGCGGCTGGCCAAGTTATTTTAAAGCGATCAATCCAGAGAACGTTTTAGAAAAAAAAGATTCGTCCTTTGGTATGACGCGCACTGAGATTTTGTGTAATATTTGCGACTCGCATCTCGGTCATGTTTTCAACGATGGTCCGGCGCCGACTGGCCTACGATATTGCATCAATTCTGCATCACTGAAATTTGCACCTAAAGTATAAATTATGAAATTTTTGTTTGACGTTTTCCCGGTAATTCTCTTTTTTATCTCGTATAAATTAGGCGAAAAATACACAGATATTGCGCAACAACTTGCCAACAATTACCTCTCTGGCTTTGTTTCAGGGAACTCGCTTAGTGCGGAACAATCTCCCATTCTTCTAGCCACCGCAATAACTATCGTTGCCTCAATTACACAAATCACATACTTATTACTACGCAGAAAAAAAGTTGATGCGATGCTATGGATTTCTTTCATTATCATCACAGTCTTCGGCAGTGCCACCATCTACTTTCACAGTGATACATTTATCAAATGGAAGCCAACGGTTCTTTACTGGTGTTATGCAACTGCGTTTCTAATGGGGCAATTTATTTTCAAGAAAAATCTATTAAAAACGGCAATGGAATCGCAAATAACTATGCCCGAACCTGTCTGGGCGAAACTTAGCCTGGTATGGATAGTGTATTTTATTGTGATGGGTCTCTTAAATCTTTATGTCGCTTTCAATTTCCCCACAAGCACCTGGGTCAGTTTCAAACTTTACTCCCTTGTAGCCCTCCCAGTTTTCACTATCTTGCAAAGCATTTTTTTAGCCAAATACGTCGAGGAACCGACATGAATGATCGAATCAAGAGTATCCAAACACGCCTCGAAGAAACTTTTCACCCTATCCTATCTCAATTACAAGACGATTCCGCTGCTCATGCTGGACATGCAGGCGCAGCATCAGGTGCAGGACACTTCAGTTTGAAGATCGTTTGTGAAAAATTTGAGGGTTTAAATCGTATTTCACGACATCGACTAGTGTATGATGCCGTTGGCGATATGATGCACACAGAGATTCATGCACTTGTGATCGTTGCGCTGGCTCCTTCAGAGATGCCAACTTAACCATTTTGTTTTTACTTACTTCGTTTTTTTAGGAACAGATAATGACTTTTAAACCTGCTCATTTGCTGGTAGTACTTCTGGCAACTGCACTCCCTGCCATCGCACAAAATATTGCCACGGTTAACGGTAAAGCGATCCCCAAAAGCAAAG
The DNA here is from genome assembly GCA_040390685.1 of Pseudomonadota bacterium. GTDB lineage: Bacteria > Pseudomonadota > Gammaproteobacteria > Burkholderiales > Burkholderiaceae_D > Undibacterium. The sequence continues at coordinate 44,809 of JAZJYB010000137.1, forward strand.
AGGAATTGATCGTAAAACAGGCCAAGGCTCAAGGGCAACAAGACACACCACAATTGCGTGCACAAATTAAAGATCGCTTGATCGGCATGGAAGTGCTGCTGCAAGAAGCTGACAAGACTGGTGTTGCTGCAAATGCAGATGTTAAGGCGCAGTTGGAATTAACAAAACAACAGATTCTGATTCAAGGTTTGATGCGCGAATACATCACAAAAAATCCTATCACTGATGCTGATATTGCAGCTGAATACGCGAAAGCGAAAGCTCAAGCTGGCGACAAGGAATATCATGCCTTTCATATTTTGGTAGAAAAAGAAGATGATGCGAAAGCCATTATCTCTAAGCTGAAAGCTGGCGCAAAATTTGAAGAATTAGCAAAGCAATCCAAAGATACAGGGTCAGCTGCAAAAGGCGGCGATCTGGATTGGGCACCACCATCGAACTATGTAAAACCATTTGCTGATGCCTTGATTGCTCTGCAAAAAGGTAACTTTACAGACACTCCTGTAAAATCTGAGTTCGGCTTTCACGTGATTAAAGTGGATGATGTACGTACTACTAAGTTTCCACCACTGGAAGAAGTAAAACAGCAAGTTGTTGAAGGTTTACAGCAACAAAAGCTGCAAGCTTATCAGCAAGCATTAATGAAAAAAGCGAAAATCCAATAATTGGAATTTCAATAGAAATACCCATGAAAAAAGACGCTGCGTGCGTCTTTTTTTATAAGCATTTTTTCAGAAAAAATAGTTCCGTATTTAGGTGCATATATTCTAGAAAATCTACTTCAAACAAACTGTAGTGTAAGCATGAGACGTATAGCAGACACATCCCATGCTTAACCCAACTTTTATCCAACCCACTTGCGAGAATTACGGAACATTCTCATCCACGGCGAATCTTCGCCCCACGACACCGGATGCCAGGAATTAAGTACCGTGCGAAATACTCGTTCGGCATGTGGCATCATCACTGTGAAACGTCCATCTTCATTGGTCACGGCTGTTATCCCTAATGGAGATCCATTAGGATTATACGGATAAGCTTCTGTCGCTAGCCCTTGGTTATTAACAAAGCGCATGGCAATCTGTGCGGCTTTAATATCACCAGTGATAGAGAAATCGGCAAATCCTTCACCATGAGCAATGGCAATCGGCGCGTGTGTTCCAGCCATACCTTGCATAAAGATAGACTTAGATTCCATCACCTCAACCATCGCGAAGCGGCCTTCAAACTGCTCAGACTTATTCTTTGTAAATTTTGGCCATGCATTTGCACCAGGGATAATGGATTTGAGATTGCTCATCATTTGGCAACCGTTACAAATACCCAAACCAAAAGTATCGGTCCGATTGAAAAACTCTGAAAATTGCTCAGCCAATTTTGCATTGAAGAGTATCGTTTTCGCCCAACCCTCGCCGGCACCCAATACGTCACCATAAGAGAAACCACCAACCGCAATCAAGCCTTTGAAGTCGGCCAAGCGAGCTCGCCCGGCGATCAGGTCGCTCATGTGAACATCGACCGCGGTAAAACCCGCCTTATGCATGACATAGGCGGTTTCAATATGCGAATTCACACCCTGCTCGCGCAGGATCGCTATCTTTGGACGTACACCGGTCGCAATAAACGGCGCAGCAATATCAAGTTGTGCATCGAAAGTGACTTTGGGTTGCATCCCTGGATCTGACGCATCAGCAAGACGGGCATATTCAGCATCGGCACAAGCGGAATTGTCACGCATGCGGGCGATTTGCCAACTTGTCTTGCTCCAGATTTGATGTAAGTTACTGCGCTCTTGCTTGTAAATTTCTTTCGCATCACGGGTAAAAATGATCTTACCTGTCGCATTTGCCTTACCGATTATGTGGCTGCAAGCACCAAGATTATGGGCACGCAATACATCCATTACTTCAGAACGTTGTTCAGTGCGTATTTGGATAACAGCACCGAGTTCTTCATTGAACAAGGCACTAAGGGTCAGGTCATTTCTGCGTTCTGCTACTTGCCCAGCCCAGTTTTTAGCATCGCCTTGATCCGCTGAATGCTCGCTCTCCATCGTCAGGATATCAAGATTAATGTCTAGCCCGCTGCGGCCAGCAAATGCCATTTCACACAAGCTTGCATACAGACCACCATCTGATCTATCGTGATACGCTAACAATTTGTCAGCAGTGTTCAATTGCTGAATCGCAGTGAAGAATGCTTTGAGATCTTCTGCGCTATCCACGTCCGGAGTTTGATCACCGAGTTTTTGCATTACCTGAGCGAAGCAAGACGCACCAAGGCGGTTTTTTCCGCGTCCTAAATCGATCAGGATCAGGCTGGTATCGCCAGCATCAGATTTGATTTGCGGGGTTAATGACTTATGTACATCGTAGACAGGGGCAAAGGCTGAAATAATCAAGGAAACCGGTGAAGTCACTGATTTATCTACGCCATTTTCTTTCCAGGTGGTGCGCATCGACAAGGAATCTTTGCCGACCGGAATACTAATACCAAGCGCAGGACAAAGCTCCATACCGATCGCCTTGACGGTATCAAACAACGCTGCATCTTGCCCGGGTTGCCCGCAGGCCGCCATCCAGTTCGCAGATAATTTAATGTCTGAAATATCTTTGATCGGCGCAGCTGCAATATTGGTGACAGCTTCACCAACTGCCATACGGCCGGAAGCAGCTGCATTAATCACCGCTAATGGCGTGCGCTCTCCCATGGACATGGCCTCGCCCAGATAGCCTTCAAGGCTCATAGTTGTGACCGCGCAATCAGCCACAGGCACTTGCCAAGGGCCGACCATTTGATCGCGTACGGAAGTCGCACCAACAGTGCGATCACCTATCGTAATCAAGAAAGATTTATCGCCCACAGTAGGTAGACTCAGGACGCGCTGAGCTACCTCTTGCAGATCCATACCCGTCAAATCGATTTTTGGAAAATGATTCACAAGGTGCTCAACTGTGCGATGCATCTTGGGTGGCTTACCGAGCAAGACATTCATCGGCATATCTACCGGCGTATTAGCGTGCTCAGGATCTATCACCTTGAGTTGTCGCTCTTCGGTAGCGGTACCGACTACTGCGAACAAGGCGCGCTCGCGCTCACACATAGATTGAAATAGCGGCAAACTTTCTGGCGCTATGCCCAATACATAACGCTCTTGAGATTCGTTGCTCCAGATTTCTTTCGGTGCCATGCCAGTTTCTTCCAAAGGCACTTTACGCAAATCAAAAATGGCTCCGCGTTTGGCATCATTCGTAATTTCTGGGAAGGCGTTTGATAATCCACCTGCGCCTACGTCATGAATTGACAAAATTGGATTATTGTCACCCATCTGCCAGCAAGCATTGATCACTTCTTGGGCACGCCTTTCCATTTCTGGATTTCCACGTTGCACCGAATCAAAATCTAAATCAGCTGTATTGGTACCTGTCGCCATCGATGACGCGGCGCTACCGCCCATACCGATACGCATTCCTGGGCCACCTAGCTGTATCAAAAAACTGCCGACTGGCAGATCATTTTTGTGCGTATGTTTATCCGAAATATTGCCGATACCACCCGCAATCATGATGGGTTTGTGGTAGCCATGTACCACTCCACCAATATTTTGCTCATAGGTGCGGAAATAACCGCCTAACACTGGACGGCCAAATTCATTGTTGAACGCAGCGCCACCCAACGGGCCTTCTATCATGATTTGCAGTGCTGATGCGATACGGTCTGGTTTGCCGTAATTCGCTTTTGCAGTATCTGCTTGTGCGACGACATCACAGGTATTTTCCCAAGGCTGCGGCGCATCTGGCAACATCAGATTCGAGACAGTAAAACCTGTTAAACCAGCTTTGGGTCTAGCGCCACGACCTGTGGCACCTTCATCACGAATCTCGCCGCCAGCGCCTGTAGAAGCGCCAGGAAACGGAGAGATTGCGGTCGGATGATTATGTGTTTCAACCTTCATTAAGGTGTGCGTCAATTCAACCGTACTTTGGTATTCATTCCCATTCGCAGCGCCATTCGGATAGAAGCGGCTCACTACCGCACCTTCCATGATGGAAGAATTATCGCTATAGGCAACAATGGTGCCCTTAGGCTGAAGTAAATGGGTATTTTTGATCATGCCAAACAAGGAAATATCCTGTTCAAC
>JAZJYB010000138.1:0-4722 GCA_040390685.1 Pseudomonadota bacterium
CGGATGAGATGAATGTCTAGGTGATCTGGCAGATGTGACATAGTCTGTTTACTATATTGATTTGAATATCTCAAATATACTCCGATCACCATAAAAAATGCGAGTAATAAGTTTATCTTTCTTAGGTCTTGAGAAATTTGTTGTAGGCGCGCAAACGCGCTAGTGTTGCATCGCATTCAAAGGCCTATGCTTACACTTGGTTTTACTTCTGGGTGTAGTGTTTGTTTGAAGTGCTAACAGGTTTATTTTTTTGGTCGCAGCGGAGCTTTGATTTTTATTTATATAGTTCGCGGCCATATTGGGAAAACTTCCCTCTCATCTGGAGCGCCCGCAGTGGCAGATGAGCATCACTCATGAGAGAAAACCATGCAAGACTTTCTGACGAATTATTTGCTCGCCTATGGCGTCGAATGGCTCAACCTGCTGGTGCGCTGGCTGCACCTGATCACCGGTATCGCCTGGATCGGCGCCTCGTTCTATTTTGTCTGGCTCGACAATAATATTCGTCCGCCCAAACCCGGTTCTGATCTGGCGAATAAAGGTGTCTCGGGAGAGCTGTGGGCGGTGCATGGCGGTGGCTTTTATAACCCGCAAAAATATCTGGTCGCACCGAAAGAATTGCCGGAGGAATTGCACTGGTTTAAGTGGGAAGCGTACTGGACCTGGATCTCTGGTTTTTCCTTGCTGTTCATCGTGTATTACTTCAATGCGCAAGCCATGATGATCGACAAATCGGTCGCTGATCTTACCAGCTGGCAAGCTATTGGCGTCGGGCTGGGCACACTGGTTCTTGGCTGGACCTTCTATGACCTATTGTGCCGCTCGCCGCTAGGCAAACGCGAAGGCACGTTCGGCATGGTCATGTTTGTTTTCATCGTGGCGATGGCGTATGCGCTATCCAAATTGCTGAGCGGGCGCGCTGCCTATATTCATGTCGGCGCGATGATAGGCACGATGATGGTCGGGAATGTCTTGATGTTGATTATTCCGGGCCAGCGCAAATTGGTGGAGGCCATGCAGCAGGGGAAGTCGCCCGATCCTATCCACGGCCAAAAAGCCAAGCAACGCAGCGTACACAATAATTATTTTACGTTGCCGGTGCTGTTCATCATGATCAGCAATCATTACGCAATGACCTACAGTCATGGCTACAACTGGCTGGTATTGGCGGGCATTATCGCGGCTGGGGTATTGATACGCCACTTCTTTAATCTGCGCCACAAAGGCATCACCAACTGGGCTTACCCAGCAGCTGGCGTCGCCTTGTTGGCAGTGGTGGCAATAGCCATTGCGCCGAAACCACCGGTTAAACATGTGGCAACGGCCGGGGTGGCTTCTACTGTTGCACAGTTCGAAAAAGTACAGGGCATTATCAATCAGCGTTGCGTGAGTTGCCATTCTGCGCAGCCTACGCAGCCCGGTTTTGCGGCGGCGCCTGCGGGCATCATGTTGTATACGCCTGAGTTGATCAAGCAAAACGCAGCCCGCGCGTATCAACGCTCGGTCGTGCTAAAAGACATGCCATTGGCAAATTTAACCCAGATCACCGAAGACGAGCGCGCCACGATAGCGGCCTGGTATGAAGCTGGCGCTAAATAATTGAAAGACCTTGGGATTGCAGGTTTTAGTCCCTTCTCCTTTTTAGGGGGAAGGCTAGGATGGGGGTAAGAAGGTCGAAAAACGAACAAGGTAATTTTGACCGTTCGACCCCCATCCCAACCTTCCCCTTGCCTGGGGGAAGGGGCAAAATCAGCAACCATAGCGAACCGAATAATTACTAAACTTATTGAGAACCTTATGAATAATTACGAACAACTAGACGCCTGGATCGATGCACACTTTGATGAGCAAGTAAAATTCTTGCAGGAACTGATACGCGTGCCGACCGACACGCCGCCGGGCAACAATACGCCACACGCCGAGCGTACCGCTGACTTGTTGCAGGGCTTTGGACTCGAGGTCGAAAAATATGCCGTGCCTGAAGCCGAAGTGCGCGCGGCCGGATTAGAGACGATTACCAATCTGGTGGTGCGACGCAAATATGGCCCGGGTAAAACGGTACTGCTCAATGCCCATGGCGACGTGGTGCCGCCAGGCGAAGGTTGGACCAAGCAGCCTTACGGCGGCGAGATCGAGAATGGCCAGATTTATGGGCGCGCGGCAGCGGTCAGTAAATGTGATTTCTCTACCTATACCTTTGCACTGAGGGCGCTGGAAGCGGTGGCCAAGCCACAGGCAGGTAGCCTTGAATTGCTGTTTACCTACGATGAAGAATTTGGTGGCGAAGTCGGCCCTGCATGGCTGCTTAAAAACAAGATTATCAAACCGGATCTAATGATCGCGGCAGGCTTCTCTTACCAGGTGATCACGGCACACAATGGCTGCCTGCAAATGGAAGTGACAGTGCATGGCAAGATGGCGCATGCGGCAATCCCTGAATCTGGCGTTGATGCTTTGCAGGGCGCGACCCTGGTCCTGAATGCCTTGTATGCACAAAATACGCTGTACAAAAAAGTCACGTCGCAAGTCGCAGGCATCACCCATCCTTATCTCAACGTAGGGACTATCGAGGGTGGCACCAACACTAATGTCATCCCGGGGCGCGTTACATTTAAATTGGATAGACGGATGATCCCTGAAGAGAATCCGGCAGAAGTCGAGGCAACCCTACGCCAGGTGATCAGCGCTGCTGCCAGCAGCATGCCCGACATCAGCGTCGAGATAAAACGGATCTTGCTGTGCAATTCCATGCGGCCCTTGCCCGGCAATGTGCCACTGGTCGATGCGATACAAAAACATGGCGAACAAGTTTTCGGTGAGAAAATTCCGGCACTGGGTACGCCGCTGTATACCGATGTACGGCTGTTTTGTGAAGCAGGAATCCCTGGTGTGATTTACGGCGCCGGCCCACGCACTGTGCTTGAATCACATGCCAAACGCGCCGATGAACGCTTGAATTTGGAGGACTTGCGTCGCGCTACCAAGGTGATTGCGCGTAGCTTGAGCGATTTGCTGGTTTAGGATAAAAAATAAAAAAATGTCTTGTGTAGATCTATTTTCGAATTATTAAAATGGATCTGCACTCCATGCATTTTTGCGGTCTGACAGGCCGACAGCGCGCATAGGAAGGCGTTCTGGCGGCATGTCTTTCTCGTAATTAGGCTTGAAGGATGGTGCTTGTAATAATGGCGTTATTGAAGGATACTTTGCAAAGGACTTGAACTTATTATCCGTGCGTCATAAATTTTTTTACCCCCCTCCGAGATCGACTTTTCGATGCAAACGAATGTCTCCTCCACCGTTAAAGGCCATTTCGATTCCGATTTGACCGGGTATCTCAAAATCAATAGTCTAATCGCCATAACGTATTTTATGTCCGCAGGATTGGCGCTGCTCTTTTCCATACCTCCCGATCACTTTGCGCCTTTCTTCATACCAGCCGGGATTTCGCTTGCGGTTTGCGTTAGCTTCGGTAACCGGGTTCTACCTGGAATTATTCTTGGTGCAGGATGTTTTAACTTATACACATTGATCTTTTTTAGATCTGCCGAAGGGCATGTCTTACTAATGATTATCGCTGTTTGTGCTGCGGCTGGCGGGAGTGCTCTTCAGGCATGGGTCGGAGCGCGTTTGTTTGTGCGATTTTCAGATCAAAAATTGGCGTCAGGCACAAGCATCATATTTTTCCTTTTAATCGTACCAATTAGCAGTTTAATCGCCGCGAGTATTGGTATTTTAAGTTTTTGGAAATTGGGTTTGGTCTCGCCGGAAAATCTCGCGCCTAATTGGCTAATCTGGTGGTTTGGCGATACCGTTGGCGCTGTGCTTGGGGCAGCGCTTACCTGGATATTGGTCGGGCGGCCACGTGCACTTTGGCGCCGTAGATTTTGGCTATTGGGCGTGCCCTTGCTGCTAACAAGCTTCGGCTTTCTGGCTCTGTATTCAGGGGTTCGGGGATGGGAAGAAGAGCGGAGACGCTACGCCTTTGCGATCAATGCACAGCAAGTGGCCGATCTGGTTCAATTCCAGTTTGAAGAACATGAGCGATTCTTGTTTTTGGCCGCGCAGGCTATCAATGAAAGTGATATTAACTCACAGGAAAAATTCTCACGATTAGCGCGTGGATATCTTGAGAACCGGCCTGAATTACGATTATTGTCGATGGCACGACAAGTGGCAGAAAAGGAAAAGGGCGATTTTCAGGTTTGGGTAAGAGCAAACGTCTCATCTAATTTTTCTATAAAGTCGACTTCCGCCATTAAAGAGTCAGCAAACGGACAAGCCACGCCTCATACACCGAAGGAATTTTTCCCTACCATTTTTGTCGAGCCTATGCGTAATAATGAAGCAATTCTTGGGATGGATTTATTATCCGAATCGGTGCGGTCAGATATGGTGCGGCGTGCGTTGGACAGGAAAACAGCTGCGGCAAGTGCGCCAATCCAACTGCTGCAATCAGGAAACAATTCGCCGGCAATCTTATTGGGGCAGCGCCTGGAACTCAGGTTTCCTGAAAGCCTAACTACCGACCTAGGTGTGCTAGTTGTAGTAATAGAGATTGAGCCATACATCGGAAAAACATTAGCTCGTGCAGGATTTTCTGGCCGGAGACTATCTCGGGTGGACCGCGGATGAAACCCAACTGCGTCAGTTCAGCGCGATTCTCGCTCGATATGAGCAGCGGGAGCGGTGATGAAGGAGCGCGCAATGGCTAGTATCCCA
>JAZJYB010000138.1:4732-11093 GCA_040390685.1 Pseudomonadota bacterium
GGATTTTCTGGGTACAGCATGCAGATGTTTGATGTTGATGCGGCCAAGAAACAACTATTGCCGGAAAAGGAGATTCTGCACAAAGACGCATTGTCTTTTCAGAAGACGATACAGCTAGGTGACCGCCACTATCAACTCACTATTCAAGATCCCAATGCGCGACGTGCCTTGGCAGATTGGGGTAGTTGGACTATGCTCACTACTGGTTTGTTATTGGCCGCATTATTAGGTGCCTTTCTGCTTCTATTGTCTGGTCAAAACCAAGCGACCGAAGAAATAAATTCCGAACTCTCGGCAGCTCTGAATAAATTAAAATCAACGCAGATAAAATTAGTGCAAACAGCAAAACTTGCATCGCTCGGATCGATGGTGGCTGGTATCGCCCATGAATTAAACACGCCAATTGGCAATAGTGTACTGACAGCCAGCGGGCTAGCGTATCAAACAAATGCGCTGGCACAAGCAATTGGAACTGGGGCCATGAAACGTTCCTCGCTTTCGTTGTTTCTTACCAGTGCGCTCAACGCTTGCAACTTGATCTCGCGAAATTTGCAAAGAGCGAGTGAATTGGTCAGCGAATTCAAACAGATTGCGGTGAATCAGAATAACGAACTTCGTCAACATTTTTCGCTTGCACAAGTGATTTCAGAAACGATATCCGACTTTCATGCAAGATTACACGAAGCATCCATTGTAGTCAGAGCAGAGATCCCAGAGTTTTTACAATTGAACAGTTATCAAGCGCCGATCAGTCAAATTTTTCATGCTCTTTTTGAGAACGCGCTATTACATGCCTTTGAAGATAAGACCGATGGGGTGATTCAAATTTCATGCCATCGTGATCCAAAAATGGAAGGCTGGATTACATTGAGCTTTGCTGATAATGGTAAGGGCATTGATCCAGACAAGCTGGAAAGGATTTTCGACCCATTTTTCACGACTAAGATGGCTTCAGGAAATGTGGGCTTGGGATTGGCAATCGCTAACAATCTCGCTGTCGGCGTACTAGGTGGAGAACTTGAGGTTAGCTCTAAACCTGGTGTTGAAACTATTTTCCTGCTTCATATACCCGTCGATGCACCCTTGGATTCAACGGCATTAGCGTAATGGTTAGTATATAAAATACCGCAGGCGCATTCAATTTTTCTTTCTTGAATTAGTTTTAAATAGGTCTACTATATGGAAGAGGTAATTGAGGTAGATAAATTTTATCTCTTCCGTTTTGCTAGTGTTTTAAAGTTACTATATTAACCAATTTTTAAACTTGACACCAAGGAGATAGTGATGAGATGGAACTTAAAATGCACCGTTGCTTGCATAGGTTTTAGCGTATTGGCACCGATCGCACAGGCAAAAGAAGTCTCGATGATATTTGGCTTGGCGCTGCCGCCGTATGTGATTCAAGAGAATAATTCCGGCTTCGAAGTAGATATTATCCGTGAAGCATTGGCGGCAAAAGGGCATACATTAAAACCGATCTACGCATCCTTCATGGTGATCGCTCAGTCACTGAAAGAAAACAAGGCTGATGGTGCTCAGCGAGGTGGGGCGGAACTAGTCGAAGGTAGTGGGTATTTTTATGCAGACAATCAAACTGTCTCGTATCAAGATGTGGCGATCACCTTAAAAAAGAATAATTTAAAAATAGATAGTTTCAATGATTTGAAAGATAAAAAAGTCGTTGCTTTTCAAGGTGCCAGTAAGTTTTTAGGCGCTGAGTATGGCGCAGCAGTTGCGAATAATCCTAACTACTCAGAGACTGCGTTTGAATTAAAGAAGACGCAGCAGCTGTATGCAAATGGCTTGCAGGTCTTTGTTGGTGATGCAAATATTTTTAAATTTTATAAGGCCAAAGTGACGGGCTTGGATACAACTCAGGAAGTCGTAATTCATAAAATATTTTCAAACAAAGATACCAAGACTAATCATGCGGTTTTTAAAGAAAAACAAATCCGCGATGATTTTGATGCTGGCTTGAAGCAACTTAAGACGAGCGGAAAATATCAGGAAATTATAAAAAAATACATTACGGACTAAGGGAGTGTGGAGAGGGGCATGATTTTTTTACAGACATTAAATTTTTAGTTCGGCGAGAATCTGACATTGTCGAATAAAAATATTACTGTTTTAAATCATGCATTTACGACCATCTTATTTTTTCACTTAAGCTAAATAGTGCTTTTAATTTGCAGGGAAATTATTTAGAATCGAAAGGGAGAGACAAAATGGTTTGTCAAAATAAGGAGATTTTTATGAATAAAATGATCAAAAGTGCGGTAATAGGCTTGGTTTTGGCAACTGGTTTGTCGGTAGCACAGGCAGAAAAGCCACGTGCAGTTGTAGATACTTCGGTTGATGGCATTTTTACAGCATTGACTGCTAGCCGCAATCTGCAATCGACGATAGATAGGCTAATCGCTGCTGGCGCTGATTATCATTCAGTGATTTCTATTGCTGGCGCAGCTGGTATTCCTGAAAGCAAAATTCAGAAATTGCAGGTTTGTGTGAATACTGTGTCGGATGATTCCAGAGTTCTGAGCGCAACGTGCATGCGCCCAACGACAGTGATGACTGCTTATGTAGCCGGTTTGAATGACCCGCTTAATTATTTGCCAGCGACTGCTGCAGGTAAGCGCGCAAAATAATTCGCTTTTAAGTATGGCTTGTAAGGCCAGCTAAATAAAAATGACAGCCGCGGCTGTCATTTTTATTGTCTGCTAAATTTAGCCCTGATTTATTGGTTGGCACCGGTATCGCTTACCGGATTAAGTTTAGATGATAGCAAATCCGCTTTCTTTTCAGCCTCTTCAGAATTATCGGCTGAAGTATCGTCGCGATAACGTTCGACCAACTCAAAGAAGCGATTGTAGAATTTTCCTGTGGGAATGGTCTCACTCGCGACTTTGACCAATGAGTCGTCAGAAGCGCCAAATGGCAGTGAAACAGACCCAATTCCACCCACACCCAGGCTAGCCGAAGTGCTGCTCTTTTTAAGTGAGTAACGGTCGCGCACGGCATTGGCAAATACGGTTGTACTATTGCTGCCTTTGCTATCAGGGGCGCAGACCACGCTAAATTCAATTTCTACATGAACGTCACTTTCCGGCTGAAATTTTCTGCGTCCTTTAACGACGGCAGAAGTGGCCTCGCTAATCACATAACCTTGACTCAGTAAGGCCCGACGAGCCGCCTCGCATGAGCTCTGATCTGTTCCCGGGTATGAGTGCGCAAAGACATCGGTAGAGTCAAATTCTTCATTTTTATCGTGGGCTAATTTAGTGCTGGCGCAGCCGGAAAACAATGTACTAATTGCTATCGCCAAGAGTAGTGTGCGGGCTAAGGAAGGTGTATTCATGAGAAATTTTTTCAATGCGTTCGGTTCACGAATTGTACGTCAATTCGCATATTAGTCTGGGCTACAATGCGATAGTTCATTTTTTTTGCATAATGGAATAGACAATGAGTTCACCAGAGCTGGTATTGCAAGTCTTGCGCAATGAATTGCGTAGTATAGGGATGACATATAAAGATTTGGCAGAACGTATCGATATGAGCGAATCGAGCGTCAAGCGCATGTTCGGTCAAAAGGATATGGCTTTGTCGCGCCTGGCGCATATCTGTAAGGTTGCGGGTATCGCAATGGAAGATGTGTTGCGCCAGGCTGCCGATGTGACGCCACAAGTCGATAATTTGACCTTGGCGCAAGAGCGCTCGCTGATGGCGAATCCCAAGCTACTATTGGTGGCGATTTGTTGTTTAGGACAATGGACTTTCGAGCAAATTGTGGAGACTTATTCTTTGTCTGATGCCGAATGCATCCTCAATTTGATTGAGCTAGATAAGCTGGAATTTATTGAACTTAAACCACTAAATAAGTATCGCCTGAAAGTGTCGAGTGCTTTTCATTGGCGTGCAGATGGGCCGGTGCAAACCTACTTTAAAGAAGTCGTCGTTGGCGATTATTTTGATGGACGCTTTGATGGCGTCGGCGAAACCCTGATGTGCGTGCCGGCTCGTTTGTCGCTGGCCAGTGCGCAGGAAGTGCTGCAAAAAATCCAGCAATTGGCAGCCGAACTGGCGCGCCTGCAGCAAGAGGATAGACGCTTGCCTGGTCAGGAAAAAGACGGTTTCACTCTCATGTTAGGCTTTCGATCATGGGAGTTTGCCGCGTTTACTGCACTGCGCCGGCCTAGTACTATGGCCGACGTAAAGAGTAGTGTCCTTCACCAGATCGGGCCTAAGAAGAGATAAAGCGAAGAGCCGTTGCCACGGGTGGCACCGGCGCCAAAATACAGCGGTCCAAAGCGCGTATCGAGCGCGACAAAGGCGCTGGCGCTTTGTTTTATCTTACTGAACTTGACGGATTCATCTGCGCCGAATCCTGCACCCAATTCGGCGGAAAATCCTGTTCGTATCGAGCCGCCAAAAGTGCTTGGCATGCTGCCAATACGCCGTGCGACAACTATACGACCGAGTGCAATAGTGTTATTCGAGAGTGAGTCAACTGGCGTGCCAGATAAGCGCAAAAAACCGCCAAGTTGCAAGGGTGCGTCACCGCGTTGAGATTTTGCCCATTCGCCGTAGATGTGACCCGCCCAATTGCCAGCCTGAAAAGCCGACATACCACGCATAGAAAACGTGACTAGTGAGGGTTGCCCAGCCTCTTTTGTCCGTAGATGTATCGACTCGATATCGAGCAATTGTCCACGCGTTGGAAACGCCAGTGAATCTAAAGTGTCCACTCTGAAATTGATGAATTGGGTGTTGAAATAAACTCTGGCGGCTTGCTCGGGATTTTCAGGTATCTCTGCGTTGACTTTGGTCAGCCTACGGTCGACACCAATACGAAGATCGCCCCAGTTGGCCAGTTGTTTGCCTGCAGAAAACGTCGCGCTAGTGGTTTTAAAGCCCACGCGTTGTTGTCGTCTTCCTTCTGAATAAATATCTAAAGATGAAGCGCCATATTGCACCGAGGGTGCGAGATACCAGTCTGAGCCCGGCCCCAAGGGTTGAAAAAGTTGCGTACCTAGCTGCCCCTGCGAACCGACCTTGGCCACTGTGCGCAGCTCGCCACCCCAGTTATTGAGCGAAGAGGCGACGTGCATGGCGCCCAAGGAAAATTGATTGCTGTCATTAAAATTACTCACGAGTTCCAAACCTACCCGCAAGCGATTGCGCCCCCAGTTGGCCTCGTTCGCATTGATCACGACACTGCGCTGGCCATCACGGTCTTCGATCTCGGCATCGACGTGATCGAGGTCGCCGCGCCCATATAATTTGCTATTCGCCTGGCGTATATTTTCTTCAGTGACGGTGTCACCGATCTTCAGGCCTGATTGCGCAATTAGGATGGCTGGATTGATGTAGGTCGTGCCCTGCACTTCGATCTTGGCGAGAGGCAGTGCCTTGCCAGGTGCTGGCGTGGTGGCGATTCTCTTCGACTCCAGCTCTGCGTAGGCGATCTCGCTTAGCCCAAGCTTACTCAGTTGGGCGGTCAGCAAATGGGTGGCAAACGCGCCTGCTTCAATGGCGCGGTGGTATTCATTAAAATCCAGAAAACTGATGCCGTTAAGGTTAGGTGCAATCAAAATATCCTGGCTACGTAATTCTTTGAGTGAGCGCTGGACATTTTGCTCGGTGAGTATCTGTAACATCTGCTGCGCCACACTGATCGCACTGCCAAGTTCATTTTCTTCTGCCAGCGGTGTGCCGACATTGACTGCGATAACGATGTCAGCCCCCATCTTGTGTGCCATATCAATCGGCAGATTACGCACCAGACCACCGTCAACGACTAGCCTATGATTTACCCGCACAGGCGCAAACACGCCGGGTACCGCTAGCGACGCCCTTAAGGTCAGAAATAATGGAGTATCGCTGAGTTCAACCAATTCGCCAGTGACCAGATCAGAGGCAACCGAGCGAAATGGCAACGGCAGTGTATTCACCGCATCATCACGCATGCCATTTGGTAGCAAGCGGGTCAGCGCTTGTTCGAGTGCGGCATTACCGGCGGCGGCGGGTGGTAACGCGGCGCCGGATTTGGTGACGGCAAATTCTATTCTTGACGGTAGCAGTAGGTCTTCTTCCCGGCGCCTAAAATCGAGCACATCGCGGGCAGGGCGATCTGCCAGCACACTATCCCAGGATGTGGTGCTGACGATTTGCGCTAATTCTTCTACATTGCGGCCTGCAGCATAGGCACCGCCAAGCACCGCGCCCATGCTGGTGCCAACCACTATATCCACCGGTATCCGCAATTCTTTGAGAACGCGCAGCACGCCTATGTGGGCGAAGCCGCGGGCACCACCGCCAGACAATACCAGGGCAATTTTTGGCCGCGGCTTGGCTTTAAGAACCT
>JAZJYB010000139.1:0-5627 GCA_040390685.1 Pseudomonadota bacterium
AGGGCGATGTAGTCTTGCTGCTCAATGACCAGAGCTATCGCGCTGAGGTGGCGCAGCAGCAGGCGGCAGTGCGACAACAGCAAATCAATATCGAGCAGCAGCAGTTAAATGTCGTGAATCAGGAAAGTCAGTTTCAGCGCAAGGCCGATTTGCATAAGGCAAAAATGGTGGCAGATTCGGCCGTCGATGATGCACGTTATGCGCTGGATTTGGCCAAGGTGCAATTGCGTACTAGCCGCGAGGGTCTGCAGCAGGCCAGCGCGGTGCTCAATCAATTTAATGAGCGCCTGGCCAAGACAAAAATTCGTGCGCCACTGACCGGTACCGTGACGTCTCTTGACATCAAAGTCGGCGAGACCGCGATTGCCAGCCAAGTCGGGATCGCCGGATCGGGATTAATGACCATTGCGAATACCGCGACCATGATCACCGAAGTCAATGTCGATGAAACCGATATCGCGCGCATCAATGTGGGGCAGGAAGTGGCGATTCATATCGCCGCATATCCGGATGTCGCACTCAAAGGCGCGGTCGACATCATTCCGCTCTCGCCTAAGAAGAATGAAGGCATGCAAGGCCAGGGCGGCACATCTTTGGCGCGCAATTACACCATCAAGGTAAAAATGGTCGACACCAAGGGCTTGACGCTGCGCCCTGGCATGACTTCAAGGGCAGAAATTTATACCGCGACTTCAGGTAAATCCCTAGCCTTGCCGTTGCAGGCAGTGCTGTCAAATAATGATGAAAAAACCGAGGTCTCAGCTAAAAAAGGCGATAAAAAAACCAAGCAAGAAGTCAAAATCGAAAATTATGTTTTCGTGAATAATGCCGGTGTCGCTGAGAAAAAAATCGTGACTGTAGGGATTTCCGACGATAGCTTGCAAGAAGTCTTGAGCGGTATTGTGGCGGGCGATATGGTGATTACCGGCCCGTACAAAATATTACGCCATTTGAAGGCTGGCGATCATGTCAAACTTAATGACAAGCTCAGCGAGAAACTCAATGAGAAACTCAGTGATAAAGTTAGCGACACAGAAAAAGCCAAAATATGAGCGCCACTGAGCCATTAATACGCCTGGAAAATATCGCCAAGCATTACCAAATGGGCGGCGAGACTATCGCTGCACTGAACGGCATTGATCTCACGATTGCGCGCAATGAATACATCGCGTTTATCGGCTCGTCCGGATCTGGCAAATCGACCATGATGAATATCCTGGGATGTCTGGATACGCCGAGTATGGGGAGTTATTTTTTGAATGGCCGTGATGTGGCGAGCATGAGCGAATCCGAACTGGCGCATACCCGCAATCAGGAAATCGGTTTTATTTTCCAGAGCTTTAATTTATTGACGCGCGCCACGGCCTTGCAAAACGTGATGCAACCTTTAATTTATCGCGGCGTCAAGCCGGCAGAACGCGCCCGTCGTGCCCGTGCTGCGCTTGCGCGCGTGGGATTGGAAAAACGCATGGATCATTTGCCGAACCAGCTCTCGGGCGGACAACGCCAACGCGTGGCAATTGCCCGCGCACTGTGCAGTGAACCTTCTATCTTGCTGGCAGATGAGCCAACCGGTAATTTAGATTCCGCTACCACCGCCGATATCATGGCGCTGTTTGATGAGTTGCATGCCGAAGGCCAAACTCTGATCGTTGTCACGCATGAACCAGATATCGCCGCGCACTGTCAGCGCGTGGTCCGTTTAAGTGATGGCAAGGTGCTCAGCGACATTAGTAAGGATATAAATAAGGACAATGGTAAGGGCGGCGCTAAGCAGAACAATCCGCACAATGATAGTCAGAAAAATTCTTCTGAGGAGTTGTGCGATGTTTAGCGTCATAGAGAGTTTTCGCTCGGCCTTGCTGAGCATACGCGCGCATGGTTTCCGCAGTTTTCTCACCACGCTGGGTATCATTATCGGGGTCGCTTCGGTGATTACGGTGGTCTCGATTGTGCAGGGCCTCTCGGCTTCGATCAGTAAAGAGTTTAAAGGCCTGGGTTCGAATAGTTTGACGGTACGTTCCGACACGCCATTTGAAGAAGCCATGGAAGGAAAAGTCAACCGCCTGGGTTTGGCGGACTACCAGCAAATACTTGCGCATATTGACGACATCAGCAATGTCTCACCGACGTTTTTCCCATTCGGCTATAGCACCTTACTCAGAAATGCCAGCCAATCGGCGAATGCGCCTGTCACTGCCGTGACTAACGCCTACCAGGATGCGAACCAGGTGTTTCCTGAATACGGCCGCTTCATTAGTGCAAGCGATGATCAATCCCGTCGCAAGGTCTGTGTCATCGGAAACAAGCTCAGGGAAAATCTGAAACTGCCAGAAAATCCGGTCGGGCTTTTCATCGAGATCGGTGGCGAGTGGTTCAAAATTATCGGTGTCACAGAATCACGCGGCGAGATGTTTGGCATGAGCCAGGATAACTATGCCTTGATTCCGTTTTCGGTCGGACAAGCCATCGCCGGCAATTCCAGCAAGCTCGATATCGGCATTACTTTTAACGTAAACCAGATCGACCAACTTGAAGCGATCCAGGATCGAATGACTTCCCTGTTACGCCAGCTGCATCACTTGAAGCCGGGCCAGCGCAATGACTTCAAGGTGCAGACTGCGCAACAACTGACCGACACCTTCGCGAAAATCATCGACACCATGACCTTGGTGCTGGGCGGCATCGTCAGCATTTCTTTATTGGTGGGCGGAATCGGGATTATGAATATCATGCTGGTGTCAGTCACTGAGCGCACACGTGAGATTGGGATCTGCAAAGCGCTCGGCGCGCAACGTCATCATATTTTGCTGCAGTTTTTGATCGAGGCGACCACCTTGTCTTTGCTCGGCGGTGTCATCGGTTTAGTGCTCGGGTACTTGCTCGGCTTCATTGCGGCAAAAATGATCCCGGGCTTTCCTGATGCGGTCGTGCCTTGGTGGGCGGTCATGTTGTCTTTTGGTTTCTCTAGCGCAGTCGGGATGATCTTTGGCATCATGCCAGCATTTAAAGCCGCCAATCTTGATCCAATTGATGCCTTGCGATATGAGTAGCGATTGGTGATCAAATTTCACATTTAATTGCATCGAGGAAATTGGTTTTTTAAAAGATCTTTCTACCTTCCAACATTAAACCGGGAAAAGTAAAATTTTTCCGGTTTTTCATTTCATCGGCCGATTTCAGAGTGCATTTTTGAGGTATCCTGAGGCCCTGGTTACTTTCAATAAAAACAATGTATTATTTCTTAAAATCATCGTTTTTGCTGTACTCGAAGGTAATGCGAAACATCCAGATTAAGTCGCTGGCGTAGTCAAAAAATGCATAGAGAAAATATGAAAACGAATGATGCAGTATTGCTGTCCGCGTTACGCGTCCCTTTTGAAATGGCGATCGAGTCGGAGTTAGGTCGCAAAGTATTTTATGAGCAGGTACAACTAGCGGCGGATCGTATCGTGACCGATGCTGTGCGAATAATTGAACTCGAGAGAGAATTGGCAGCAGCCTTAACTGACCGGCCTATCAGTGAAGTACGCGATGTCAAGCTTGAAACCATAGAAGCCGCAACAGTAAATCATGTGAATGTTCCTGTCAGTGATCGCTATACGCAATTTGGCAGCTTAAGCGATGAGCAAATCCTGAATATCGCGCATTCCGGAAAACTACTTATACGCAATAGTGAAATTGCCTTGCGCTTCGCCCGCGCAGTTTTGGAAGCGGCACGTATCGAGCGTTTGAGTGATGAGAAGATAGTCAAGATCGCGCGTGCCACCAAAACCCCGATACATACGGGTAAAGGCGCTCTACGTTTTTCCAGAATATTACTCGCTGAAGTGAGTCAATTGAAGGCTGCCTAAGCTTAGCAAGCTAGGTCGGAAAAGCGCAGCGCCTTCCGGCACAACTGGTGACGCAACAACTAACGATGTTACAACCACCGATGTCGGAAGGCGATGCGCTTTTCAGACCTACATCTAAAACGACTTCACCAGCGCCAGATCAGGCTTTGCCACAAAGGCCGCAAACGCATCACGCATTCGCGCACTCTCGGCGATAGCAATTTTCCACTGGCGGATACGGGCATCGTGGTCCAGCCCGTAATAAGAAAAATCCTTGCGGTCCGGTAGCTTGCCACGCGGCAGACTTTGCACAAAGTCTCTTGACGGCGAAATCATGATGACGTTGTCTAGCCAGTGGCTATCTGATCCTTTGTGCGCACGGCGCCAGGCCAGCGATTTATCAAGCCAGCCCGGTACTATCTGGTCGGCAAAATGCGGATATAGCACCAGGCCGCCAGTCGCTTCTGTGCTGATGCGCGAGTAGGGCAAAGCCAGGTGGTAATCAATGATGCCACCGTCCCAATAAGTACCGCTTGGTGCATGCGGAATATGCCGTACCGGTTCCATAATCAGCGGCAGCGTGCCAGAGGCCAGCAATGCCGGAGCGAGGTTTTCTTGATTCAGCGCACAGAAATGCGTTTCGAAACTGTCGAACTTATTTTTCAGCCATGGCGCAGCGTCGCGCGCATCACCGATCACCACTCTTTCCATATGTTTCGCCAGCTGGCTACGGCCTGCCAGGTTGGCAAAACTCGCGGCCACAAATCCGGCTTTGGCATGCAGGCCAGTCCGTGGTTCATGCAAAAGGCCACGCCCGCGTACTGCGATCAAATGCAATCGATGGCTAGGATGCTCGACGATTTCCTGTTCATGTCCATTGATAAAATTGTGGAGTAAATGGCGAATTTTTTCTGTGACTTGCGACGCACTGGGTTTAGTTGAGTAGCGCTGCTCACAATACAGGTCTGCGAGTTTTTGAAAGCCGGCGACCGGGTCAGCATGACAAGCCGCCGCCATGCGCCATGAACCTATCGAAGCGCCAATCAGGCTGCGCTCACGTGTTGCACTCGGCAGCCATTCGCCAAACAGCCATTGATCCAGCGCCTGCAAAATCAATCCTTTGGGGCCGCCAGCGGCCGCCGGAATTACCGCAATGTCTTTAGCCTGCAAGCCATGTTCGCGCATATGTGCAAAAGCAGTTTTGCCTGCATGGATTTGGATAGCCGAACTCATTTTGGCGCGACACCATTCGCATTAGTATGAAGGCGCATGGTCGCCTCGTTGAAATTTCCCTCCACCATCAGCGGGATAATATCGAGACTGTAGGCGATGGCTTCATCGATCAGCGGTTGTTCTTCCTTACGCGGCCGGTGCAGGACAAAATCGGCCACGCCCTGGTTCAGGTTCAGGCTGCGTGGATGGCCTATGCCTATGCGCAGGCGCCAGTAATCCTGCGTACCGAGCGCGGCAGTGATGTCTTTCAGGCCCTTATGGCCGCCCGATGAGCCACCTTTTTTCAGCTTGGCGACGCCGGGCAACAGATCGAGTTCGTCATGCACCACCAGGATTTGATCTGGCGTGATTTTGTAAAAGCGGCAGAGAGCTCCGACCGACTGGCCGGAGCGGTTCATGAAAGTTTGCGGTTGCAATAGCCAGACGTCTTCCGCCGCGATTTTTACTTTCGCGAGCAGGGCGTTGAAATTTTTATCACGCTGCAGACCATTTCTAGCGAGCTGGTCGACCAGCCAGAAGCCGGCGTTGTGGCGGGTTTGTTCGTATTCTGGGCCTGGGTTG
>JAZJYB010000140.1:0-3276 GCA_040390685.1 Pseudomonadota bacterium
AAATCGCCGAGCTAAACATAGGCCACGCTATCGTGGCACAGGCAGTTTTTGTCGGATGGGAAAAAGCGATAAGAGACATGAAAGCAATCATGGTGAAAGCAAGGCTTTCCGCAAAATGATTTTTGGCATCGGCACTGATATTGTTCAAATATCTCGTATTGAAAATGCGACAAAGAATAACGATGGTCGTTTTGCTGAAAAAATACTTGGCCCTGATGAAATCCTTATTTATGCTGAGCGGAAAGCCAGATCAGAAGCCCGCGGACTGAGATTTTTAGCGACACGATTCGCGGCAAAAGAGGCTTTTTCTAAAGCGCTGGGTTTGGGCATGCGACTACCTATGACTTGGCACGCATTGCAATTTTTAAATGAGCCTGAAGGAATGCCAATTGTAGTTGCGACTGGCGGTTTATTGACATGGATGAATGAACGGGCTTTAACTGCGAGCGTTTCAATGTCTGATGAAGTTGAATATGCAGTGGCCTTTGTTATCATAGAGCATATGCCACCAATGCCACCAATTCCCATGCCTTAACATGACTGCCATACCTGATCCGGATGCGCGCGCACTGGTACTCGAGACGGTTGCCAAACTCCCCAACTTGCCCGGTGTTTATCGCTATTTTGACGCGCAAGAAAATGTTTTGTATGTTGGGAAAGCACGTGACCTGAAAAAACGTGTTTCGAGTTATTTTCAAAAGACATTGAGCAGTCCACGCATCGCAATGATGGTGGAAAAAATTTCGCGCTTAGAGACAACCGTCACGCGCAGCGAAGCGGAGGCATTGATATTAGAGAACAACCTAATTAAGGCTTTACGACCACGTTACAACATCCTATTTCGCGATGATAAATCTTATCCATACCTAAAAATTACAAATGAACAGACGCCGCGCATGACCTATTATCGCGGCGCGGTCGATAAGAAACATCAATATTTTGGTCCTTTTCCATCGGCTTGGGCGGTCAAAGAGTCGATGCAACTGCTGCAAAAAATTTTTCTATTGCGCAGTTGCGAGGACAGTGTTTTTGCCAACCGTACCCGGCCATGTTTGCTGCATCAGATTCATCGCTGCAGTGCCCCTTGTGTCAACATCATTGCGCATGAGGATTATTTGCTGGACGTAGAGAACGCATCCAAATTTTTGCGTGGCCGGCAATCCGAAGTGATGCAAAGTTTGGAGCTGAAAATGCTCGGCTTTGCTGAACAGCTAAAGTTCGAGCAAGCGGCATTGGTACGCAATCAGATGTCAGCCCTGTCCAAAATTTTGCACCAGCAAAGCATGGAAACTACCAATGAAAGCGATATCGATATTATTGCCGTGATAGTGGATGGCGGGCGCGCCTGTGTCAATCTGGCAATGGTACGAGGCGGACGGCATTTGGGTGACCGCGCGTATTTCCCTAGCCATGTTGAAGATGCACAAGTGACCGCGGAAGACCCGATAGAAGTTGAGGTCTTGTCGGCATTTTTAGCGCAACATTATGTGGATCAGTTTATTCCCTCGCAATTAATCTTGAATGTAGAGTTTGATGCACCTGACCTGATGATTGCTTTGATGGCGCAGTGCGGTCATCGCATACACTGTTCATTTCAACCGCAGGAGCAAAGACGTGCCTGGCTAGAAATGGCGATCAAAGGTGCGCAGCTTTCAATGGCGCGCATGTTGTCAGAGCAAGGGTCGCAGCAAGCCCGTACGCGTGCGTTAGTTAGCGCTTTGGATTTGGATATTCAAGATATCGATGAATTGCGTATAGAGTGTTTTGATATTAGTCATACACAAGGTGAGGCGACCCAAGCATCTTGCGTCGTATTCCATCATCATGCAATGCAAAATAGCGAATATCGGCGTTTCAATATCAATGGAATTACTGGTGGCGATGATTACGCCGCGATGCGTCAGGTGATCTTTCGGCGTTATGAAAAAATGGCGAATGTTGAGATTGCTGAGAGTAGCGACAATGTTGACATTATTGAGAAAAAAGTCGATAGGGTCATGCCTGATATCGTCTTAATTGATGGTGGCAAAGGGCAGGTGGAGGTTGCGCGGCAAGTGTTCGTTGAGTTGGGCCTGGATACTGGATTGATAGTCGGTGTGGCAAAAGGGGAAGGGCGCAAAGTTGGATTGGAAACCTTGGTCTTCGTTGACGGAAGAATGCCGAAAGAATTGGGCAAAGAATCAGCGGCGCTGATGCTAATTGCCCAGATTCGTGATGAGGCACATCGCTTTGCTATTACTGGCATGCGCGCTAAACGTGCTAAGGCGAGGCAGGCATCGCAACTTGAAGAGATTGAAGGAGTCGGACCTAAGCGACGGCAACGCCTGTTAGTGCGTTTTGGCGGTTTAAAAGGTGTCGCGGATGCTAGCGTCGAGGATTTGATGGCGGTAGAGGGCATCTCAAAGCAATTAGCAGAAGAGATTTACAAACGAATGCGGTAGTGAGCGCAGCAGTAAAGGTGATTGAAAAATGATTTTAATTTTTTGTATTTTTTTAATTTATTTGTTGTCATGAGCAAGACCCAAATATAATGCAAAGATTCAAATGATAGACTGAAAAAAATGCCATTCAATTTTCCTATTTTACTTACCTGGCTGCGAGTGGCGCTGATCCCGCTAGTGATGGGTGTTTTCTATTTGCCGAAGCCCTGGCTAGGTCCATTTGAACCTGGTGTGGCTTCTACCGCAGTGTTTATTGTGGCGGCGATTACTGACTGGTTTGATGGTTTTTTAGCGCGACGCTGGAATCAAACCTCCGCCTTCGGTGCTTTCCTTGATCCGGTTGCGGATAAGTTGATGGTGGCTGGTGCGTTGCTGGTGCTAATGGAATTTCGCCAAATCGGATACATTGCGATTATTGCTTTTATTATTATTGGCCGTGAGATTACCATATCCGCGTTACGTGAATGGATGGCGCAAATCGGTGCGTCCAAATCAGTCGCGGTAAGTTCATTAGGAAAAATTAAGACGGCGGCACAAATGATTGCTATCCCTATGCTGCTCTTCGATAAAATGCTGTTCGGTACGATAGATACACATTTTTGGGGGCAGATATTGCTGTGGATTGCAGCCTTATTGACGCTATGGTCGATGTTTTATTATCTACGCAAAGCTTGGCCTTTGATAAAAGAAAATGCTGGTCATTTATCTTGATTTTGAGGATGAAAGTTGGGCTCGGAGTAATGCAGTTGAAACAAAATCTCTTGACAGCGGAGGCGGCTGATATATAATGTGCGCCTGTTGTTGATGCGGGAGTAGCTCAGTTGGTAGAGCGCAA
>JAZJYB010000140.1:3440-4197 GCA_040390685.1 Pseudomonadota bacterium
AGTAGCTCAGTTGGTAGAGCGCAACCTTGCCAAGGTTGAGGTCGAGAGTTCGAGCCTCTTCTCCCGCTCCAGATTCCAGGAAACCCCGTCGTCCCGCGCGCCTCCGCGCCGGGGCGGCGGGTTTTTTTTCGTCCGCGTTTTCCGCTCCAACCCATGTTCAACAGGAAACTGTTGGTGGTTCTTGCAATGTTTCCACGGCGCCCGCTTTGGCGCGCCCGGCAAGCGTTGTATATCGCCGCCAAAAGGGGATTGATTCAGGCCAAAACTGGCGTTCCCATAGGCAAAATCGTTATACTGGAAAGGCAATGGAATTATTTCCCGAACAGGGTTTTTCCTATGAGCCGCGCGCGCCGCGCGGCCGCCCACCGGTCAATAGTCGTGCCCCAGACGGAGATGAAGCATATGAAATCAGTTCAGCAGGAAGTGGACGAACGCAGCAACCTGACCAACTCCAACAAATTCGAACTGCTGCTGTTCCGCCTCGGCGGCGACGCCAACGGCGACCATTCGGAACTGTTCGGCATCAACGTCTTCAAGATCCGCGAGATCGTCGCCATGCCCGAGGTGACGGCGGTGGCCGGCTCCTCGCCGTACATGCTCGGCGTGGTCAACCTGCGCGGCCAGATCATCACCGTGCTGGACCTGCCGGCGATCGTCGGCGTGACGCCGAAGACCGGCCTGAACATCATGCTGGTGACCGAGTTCGCCCGCACCACCCAGGCCTTCGCGGTCGAGTCGGTCGAAGAGATCGTGCGCC
>JAZJYB010000141.1:0-1594 GCA_040390685.1 Pseudomonadota bacterium
GCAAGCACTGTGACCAGCACCGGATATACATACACCAATAAGGCGACCAAACCGCTACTGGCATACAGCAAGGCATTGAAATAACTCTGCGACTGCGCGGTATATAAGGTGCCCATCAGAATATAGCCTGCCAAATTGCCGGCACGCGGAAGGCGCCATCCTTTGAGCCATACAAGCGGCAGCAAAAACACGCTTGCGAGGACAAAGCGCAACGCCAATAAGCTTGATGGCGTAACGCCAGAAGCATAGGCAATGTTGGCAAACAAGCCCATGCTGCCAAATCCTAATGTTGAAAGTATGACCAAAACAACGGCACGATGATGCGACATAATTAATTCTCCGAGGGGGATGACTGCTGTGCAGAATTGCGCCATGCAGAGTGTCATCAGCATAAAAATAATTGCGGGTAAATAAACTGTTATTCGCATCATATGCACTTGCGCGTAAGGCAGCAAACCAATACTATTTATCCTTAGACTTAAAATTATTGAGGCAAAAAATGTCGCGCCAACTCCCGCCCCTATCCGCTTTGCACGCCTTTGAAATTGCCGCGCGGCATCAGAGTTTTCAGCGTGCCGGTGAAGAAATGCATGTGTCTGCCGGTGCCATCGGGCACCAGGTAAAACAGCTTGAAGCGTGGCTGGGCGTGAGCTTATTTCAGCGCTTGGCGCGCGGGGTAGCGCTCACTAGCGCAGGGCAACGCTATGCAGAGTCACTACGGCCAATCTTAAATTCGCTGGCGGATGTTTCGGATGCGGCGCGTCGTCAAGGGGATGAGCGCATCGTCACAGTCACATCGACCAGCTCATTGGTGACGCGCTGGCTCATGCCACGCTTGGGGCGCTTACGTGACCAGCACCCGCAGATAGAATTACGTTTACTCGCTTCTACTCAGGCGCTGGATTTGCAGCGTGAAGGCGTCGATGTCGCGATACGTCTTGGATCAGGCGCGTATGCTGGGATGAAGGTCGATTTGCTGATGCAAGAATGGTTCAGCGCTGTGTGTAGCCCGGCATTTCTGGCTGCTGCCACCGATCTGAAGACACCGGCAGATTTGCAACATTACACGCTATTGCATGACGAGCCAGAACTCAGATTGCCGGATGAAATTACCTGGGCGCGCTGGATGCAAGATTGTGGCGTGCCCCTTGAAGGCGGCGGTGGCCCACGTTTCTCACATACCTATTTAAGTCTGGAGGCCGCAGCCAACGGGCAAGGCATCGCGCTGGCGGCAGAACCATTGATCGAAGCTGATTTGCAAGCAGGGCGCTTGGTACGCTTATTCACTCATCGAATGCAGGGGCCATATAACTATTATCTATTGCGCTCGACGCAAGCAGAAAGCAAGCCTCTGGTGCAGGATTTTTGCCGCTGGGTGATGGCGGAAGCGAATTCAGCTTAAATTCAAGATTTAGCTCGTTCGTGAAAACGTTTGTTAGTAGCTTACTTAGTAGGTATATGCTCCAGCACCGCCAGCAACAAGGTCCAATATTGCCCAACCGTCGTGATGTTGACCATCTCATCGGGGCCATGCGGATAACGGATGGTCGGGCCGATCGAGACCATGTCGAGTTTTGGATAATGCTGCTTAAAC
>JAZJYB010000141.1:1604-45776 GCA_040390685.1 Pseudomonadota bacterium
CGCATTCCAGCCCCGCGTGTATCACCATGATCTCGGGTTCTTTGTGGTAAATGCTTTCGTAGGTATTTTTGACGATTGCCATCACCGGTGAGCTGGTGTCTGGCTTCCAACCCGGGTAGCAGCCAGAAAACGTGATGGCCGCACCGGCAAGCGCGCTGACCGATCGCAACATACCTTCGATATTTTCGCGGCCAGTGTCAATCAGGGAGCGCACCATACACAGGAGTGTCACGCTATCGTTTTGCGTGCTGAGCACACCGAGATTGAGTGAACTCTCGGTCACACCAGCAATTTCATCGCTCATGCGTATCACGCCATTTGGGCAGCTATTGAGCAAATTGATCAGGGTTTTCTGCACGCCAGGCTGCATGGTTTGCAGCGGCGCAGTTGCTGACGCAAGTGTCAGTTTCAGTGCCGGTTCTGTCGTCAATAATTCGGCTTGTAAAATACCTTGATATTGCGCGATGCGTTGCTGCAAGCGCCCAACCATGTTGGCGGGTAAGCTGAAACTACACTGCGCTTCACGTGGAATCGCATTGCGTAAGGAGCCGCCTTGAATCTGGCTCAGTGCCAGACCGAGTTCAAGCGCATGTCCCGCCAAAAAGCGCGCCAGAAGTTTATTCGCGTTGCCACGCCCGAGATGGATATTCACGCCGGAATGCCCACCCTTCAAGCCAGAGATGCTGAGTGTGAAGGCAAGATGATCAGAGTGCGCTGGCTGCCATTGCACGGGTAATGTGATCTCTGCATCGACACCGCCGGCGCAACCCATGTAGATTTCACCTTCTTGTTCGGAATCGGTATTGATCAAGATTTCTGCTTCTAGCATGCCCGCTTGCAAACCAAACGCACCGGTCATTCCAGCCTCTTCATCGACCGTCAACAGCACTTCCAGAGGACCGTGCTTGATATCACTGGAGCCCAGGATCGCCAATGCGGATGACATGCCGATGCCATTGTCGGCACCCAGCGTAGTGCCGGTCGCTTTAATCCATTCGCCATCGATCTGCAATTCGATAGGATCAGTCACAAAGTCATGCACTTTATCGGCATTTTTCTGCGGCACCATATCCATATGCGCCTGTAGCGCCACGACTTTTCTGTTTTCCATGCCTGGCGTCGCCGGCTTACGGATAATCAAATTACCAACCTGATCAACCACGATCGCCAGCCTGCGTTCTTTAGCCCAATCTTGTATATATTGACTGAGCGCCTGTTCATGGCCGGAAGGGTGAGGTATGGCACAAATTTGTTGAAACCATAGCCATAAAGGCTGAGGGAAAAGCTGATCGATTTTGCTGGCGGTGGTCAAGATGCATGTCCTAAAATTTTGTGGCGCCCATGTCACACGGTGGGCGGCTGAGGGCGGCAAGTTTACCATAGGCGGGAATATTGCTCTGGCTTGTAGTCTGCTGGATGAAAAGGCAGGAATTCAAAATCCATGCCGAATATCCTTAAAAACATTCTTTGCCTAATTTTTGCAGGTGAAAAAACATGGCAAAATCTTGCTCTGAAAAATACCTTTCTGGGGGATGCAAAGTGCAAGTTTTGGGTTTATTATTTAATTTTTCCTTATTTTTATTTGCCCAATTCCTGCGCATTTGAACAGCGTTTTCGAGAAGGTGAGTTTCACTTGAGAACAAACATTGGGCCAGCCTTGTTGGTGCCACCATGTCTAAGAAAAAGCACTTTCGTTTCTTGCTTACGACTTTGCTGGTATTGCTTGTTGCGCGACCGGCACTAGCGATTGACACAGCCTCGTTCGAGCTTGGTGCAGGTCAGAGGGCACGATTTGCCAGAGTCGGCTTGCAATCGAACTGGGATAGCCGCTGGTGGCAATCCAATGGCAGCCATCTGGGTGGCTATTGGGATATGACATTGGCGCAGTGGCGCGAAATGCGTTTTAGAGGGGTCTACGATACGCGCGAAAGCATCATCGATGTCGGGTTGACGCCAGTCCTGCGCTTGCAGCCGGACAGCAAGAAGGGTCTATATGGCGAACTTGGCATCGGCCTGCATCTGCTGTCGGACTTATATGATAACGATGGCCGTCGATTTTCTACCCGGATGCAGTTTGGTGACCATATCGGCATCGGCTATGTCACGCAAAATCACCTGACGGTTAGCCTGCAACTGCAACATTTTTCAAATGGAGGAATCAAGCGGCCCAATCCCGGCGTGTTGTTGGGTGTGCTGAAGGTTGCGCTTGAGTTTTGATCTCGCGCCTAACATCAACCGCTCTGGCATTTCCAGTTGCGGCTTTTGCCTTCCGCCATCCAGACTAACGCCTGTGCCCGACCGCTTGATAGTTAAAACTGATAATGCATGCTGACACTGACACGTTTCTGCGTTAAATCTAAATTTTCTTGATAGTACGAATAGGAGTAGGAATTCTTGGCTTTGTAAGTGAGCGAGCCCTTAGTTACATCGTAGCCAAAGCGCAATTTGGCATGTTGGCTCAGGTCAAACTGTAGTCCAAAACCAGCGGTACCATTCGCGCCAGACCAACAGTCGCTATTGTAATTGTCGTCACACAGGGCAGTGACCGCAACACCAACTTTCGCATAAATGGATAAGGAGTCGCTAGTGCGGACTGTGAATTTTGGCGTGAAGCTAAAGCTACCAACTGCCGCGCCGAGTTTGCTGGTTCCGTTGGTTCCTTTGGATAAATTGGTGACAGTGAATGCGGATTCTAGTCCAAACCAATTCGTAAAATTGTAGCCGCCATACACGCCAAATGCTGTTGCGCTGGCTTTTTCAGAGAATGTTTGATAGCCGTATGCGTAACTACTGCTTTCGGTAGTGACAGCATTTGTCGCAATTTCGCCGCCAACGTAACCGCCTGTGTCGTTCGTGTGTATGTCGTGAGCGTGAGCGCTCATAGACGTTAACAATATGGCGGTACATAACAAATTATTTTTAGTAATCATGGCATTTCTTATAATAGGGGAGAAGGGGCGGGAGTGTACCTGAGGCCCATGTATTTAGCGAGGATCAGCACGAATCAACGTGCCCTTAGCAATTTTGGTATTTCCAGTTGCGACTCTTGCCTTCCGCCATCCATTCTATCGCTTGCGCCAGACGTTTTTCACGCGTGGCTTCGGTCTTCGCTTCGCTGTACCACTCTACATATTCCTTCTTTTTAGACGGAGTAAAAGCCTCGAACGTCGCCAGTGCCAGCTTATTCTTTTTTACTGCGGCGAGAAATGCCGGCGGCACTTCCAGTTCTTTCTTTTCTGCTGCGGGTTTCACGCGTGATGGCGCTTTTGCTCCCGCATCTTGCAGTTTCATCGCTTGCTTAACGAGTTTGGCAAAATCTTTGTCGCTGGGTAAATCCGCCAGCGACGTGATGCGGCCGAACTGGCCCATTGCGGCATCTGGCTTGGTATCTATCGGCAGCAAATCACCGAGCCAAAAACCAAAGCTGCAGTGCTGTTTAAACGCCGCACAACCGCACAAGATACGGCCCTGATATTCAAAGTGCGGCACGCTCCACTTGATGGTCTCAACCGCATCCGGGCAATGCGCATGGATCAGCGCGCGCAAATGCGTAAGGATGGGCTGGGCGAACGCCGCGGATTTGGCGATATATGCGTCGATGCGCGGATCTTTGTTGGTCATTAGATTTTCCTCCTGATGCTCAATGATGCTCGAGTTTTATTGGTCCTTGGGAAATGGAACTTGCACTATAAAGCTGGTCGGATTGCTCCGTCGAATCTCCAGTTTTCCACCGATCTGATCAGTCAATAAAGTGATTAAGGTCATTCCCAGCGAGTCGCTTGTTGCCAATATTTTTTCTTCAGGAATGCCGATGCCATCGTCGCTAACTGTCAATTCAAAACTATCATTTAATTTGTCTAAGGAGATTGTGATTGTGCCCTTTAAATCACCAGGAAAAGCATGTTTCAGCGCATTCGAGATAAGCTCATTGGCAATCAGTCCGCATGGAGTTGCTACGTCGATTGCCACGTCAAATGAGGACAAGTTAAGTTCAAGTTCGATGTTTTTTTCCAAGCAACCATAAGATGACTGTAGGTGTTCAGTAAGCCTGCGTAGCACCGTAGCGAAATCAATGGCAATAAAATTATTGCTTTGATACAGAGTTTGATGAATCAGCGCCATCGAGTAAACGCGACGCTGGCAGTCATTCAGTATTTCCAGCATCTCGGGATTTTTGATTGTGTTGCATTGCAAACTCAGTAAGCTATTAATAATTTGCAGATTATTTTTTACGCGATGGTGGATTTCGCCCAATAAAAGATCTTTTTCTTTCAACGCCAATTCGATCGTGAGTTCGACTTGTTTGCGCGTCTCAATTTCCTTGTACAGCGCATCGTTACTCTCTTGTAACTCTTTAGTGCGCTCCAATACGCGTTGTTCTAAAGTTCGATTTAATTGTTCTAGCCTTGCCTCTGCCTGTTGTCGCTCGAGCATTTCGCTTTCTAAGGAGACGATGGCAAGTTGCAATTGTGTCGGGCTCGGCAATTTCAGTGCGCGCGGTATCAGTGGCCATAATAATATCGCCGTAATAATAGAGATCGATGCGGTGATTAACTTAATGGTTGCGTCGAGCCAATACACCGGCTGCCAAATAGTCCATACGGCAATCAAGTGGGTTGTGCCACAAGCAAAAATAAATGCCGAAAATAAAATGAAGATCCAATTAAATTCTAAATCCTGTCTTTTCTTAACGAAATAAATCAAGGCAATTGGAATGGAATAGTAGGCACAAGTGATGACTAAATCAGAAACTACAAATAGCCACAACAGGGTGGGCGTCCACAAGTAGCAATGCCCATGTGGCATGAATCCTGTACCTGAAAATAATTCGACTAGTTGGTCCATAAACGCGTCCTTAATTTCGTTGAGGCAAGGTGATCGTGCGGTGCAAAACGGTGTACGGTTTAGAGTATAAACGTGGGAATATGAATGTGAAAATATAAACGTGAAAATTGCTAAGCGCGCGACATGACACGTACCGGGGTTTCACAATAGTCGCGAAAACCCATGCGCAGGTAAAGTTGATGTGCGTTGGTATTGCTGCTCATTACATGCAAAAAAGGCGTTTCGCCGGCCTGTAACTGGCGCCGGATCAACAAATTCATCAGACGACGTGCCATGCCTTTTCCCTGAAAATCAGGATGCGTGCAGACCCCGCTGACTTCACGGTAAACACCGGCAAAGCTACGTTCACCCGCCATCGCAATCAGGCGGTCGGCCTCAAAGCAAGCCAGGTATTCGCCTAACTCTATGGTGCGCAAGCCAAACGGACCAGGGTTGGTCAGGCTGGCGAGCGCCACTGCCTGGTCGGCATCTTGGCTGGCGAGTTTGACGCAAGTAAAAGTGTCATCCAGCTCGGGCATGTCGCCATCCCAGACCATGCGAAACATCGTAGTTTCAGCATCGATGTGCCAACCAGCAGGCGCCGCACCGCTCCAGCCACCACAATAAAAATGTTCGCCAAGTTCGCAAAATGGCAGTAGTGCGGCAAAATCTGGCCGCTCTGCATCGGCAAACGCCAGGATAGGAGAAAACCCCTGAGCATAACGCCGTGCATCACCCGCACCAGCGGCATAACGGGCGTGTGGGCCAGTGAGGGCGTGCCAGAAAATATTCTCGAGCAAATGTGCCATGGGCTGTCCGGATCTCAAGGGGTGAATAGTTGAGTGGGAAGTTTAGCAGAATGCTGTTTGCTCGTTACAATAGATGTTTTGCCAGATGAGCTTGAAGCAATGAATCCCTATCAAACAATTCCCTCAGCTTTGCTGAATAACGCGGGCTTAAATTGTCATGCGGTATTTAATATTGCAGAGCTCACGCCCGAAGTGCGCGAGCTCTTGACGGCGCGCTGCCCGCAAGCCGGAAGTTTCCGGCAACTGATCTTGATCGGTCATGGTGGCACCACATTTTGGCAGGCGTTGCAAGCGACCGGCCGCGATTTAACGCGCAATGAAACCGGGCATCCGGTGGATGAATTTACCGTCGCCAAAGTGCAGGAGTTTTTGCAGACGGAATTTGCTGGAATTGATTATGAGATTGTGTATCCGGGTAGCTATACGGTCAGCCTGCAAGAGCTAGGCAAGCTGGCGGGTTGGCACCATCCATCACCGTTCATGGTCGGGATCAATGCCAGCTTCGGCTCCTGGTTTGCGTATCGCGCGGTAGTGCTGGCAAATACCGATTTACCCGCCACCACAGCTGTGCAAAGCGAATCACCATGCACCAGTTGCAGCGAAAAACCCTGCATCAGCAATTGCCCGGCACATGCGTTAGACGATGGCGAATTTAATCTCATCAAATGCGTCGGCTACCGCCAGCAAACCGATTCACTCTGTAAAAATACCTGTATCGCAAGAACCAGCTGCCCGGTAGCCAGCGAGCATAAATACAGCGAAGCGCAAATCAATTATCACTATGGGCGTTCGATGAAAGTGATCGACGGTTTGAAAACGGCGTAGAAAGCGTATCCCACTGTTTGTGAGCGAGCCGATGCGGCGAAAAAATTCAGTTAGTAGGTCGGAAAAGCGTAGCGCCTTCCGACTTCGGGTGTAGCCCGCACACAAGGAATAAATAAAGTTTTCAATCGCGAAAAAAATCGTCGTGCAGTGAAGCACGACGACCTTAATATTGCCAGTGAAGCGCCACGTGACAGCGCTCAAATTTTAGCAATGCATGAACACTTAGAAGCGATAACCCACACCAACACCAACTAATACCGGGTCAACTTTAACTGCACTAACTTTGGCGCCAGAGATAGTGACATCGCTACGAATTTGAACTTTTTTCACATCTAAATTCACAGACCAGTTTTTGTCGATTTTAAAGTCAACGCCAGCCTGGAAAGATAGACCAAAACTACCGCTTTCCAAACCACCGGCACCACCCAATAGATGAACCTGGGAGATATTCGTGTAATTCACACCGAGGCCGAGGTAAGGATTGACACTTGCACTTGGCGCGAAGTGATATTGCGCCGACAAAGTTGGTGGCAGATGTTTAAACGTACCGATGTTGCCACCGTCCAGATAGACATCGTGTTTTTGTGGATAAGTCAAAATCAATTCAGCAGCCAGATTTGGTGAAAAGAAATACGTAATATCCACTTCCGGAATCGTTTTTTTGCTCACGGTGATGCGATCTGCGGCACCAACGCCACCGACTGGATCAGAGCTGTTTGCCGGGCTGATATTCACAACGCGACCACGTACTAACCAGGCACTTTCTTGTGCCATCGCTTGCGAACTAACGACAGCAATTGCTGCTACAGAGATTGCGAGAACTAGTTTTTTCATTTTCATTTCCTTAGTTGTTAACACATTTAAACTTCCTAAACTTGATGAAGAGAGTGTAGTTGTGCGTTGCAATATAAATCTTGAGCTAGATCAAATGTGGTGTGAGAAATGTTTGCTCGGTGTGTCTGGCGAGGGAGCGCCAGAAAGTATTGGCGCAGGCTATCGCAGCGCATCAATTCATGCGCTGCGACCTTGATGTTCGTGGTGGCGAGGCAGGGGAGGCCTGATTGCAGGGCTGATTTAAGGCTGAAAAAATGCTCAGTGGGTAAGGCGATTGAAACCTGCGCGCATCGCCAATGCCGTATCAATCAGTGAACGGCAGGGCCTCACTCACCTTGCATGGGTTGCTTGTGAGTTGAAGCTGTGCTGCGCTCGTATTTGAGTAAGCCGTCATCGTTTAATTCTGCATCCCACAATGGCACTGTGTAATCTCGGTCTGAGCTTACTCTAAACGACAATTTTGTTTTAGTCGTGTCAAGCGTAATGGAGTCAATATTATTCGGCGCAAAAAAATGTACCGCGACCGTCCGTGAGGTGCACGGGTTCCCTGATGCTAACAACTTCACGTAGGTGCTAAATACCACCGACACGTCTTGTTTTTCTATCGCCCACCTTACCTGGCATTCCAGCCTGAGATCGCCCATGCGTTTGACATCGTCCGGCAAATTGGCGCTCTTGACATACGGCTTGATCAGAAATTGGCCTTTCGGCTTATTTAAAATGAGGTCGTATTCATCGTCTTTTTTGAGTTCAATGTAAGGCAGCTGAAATTTTCCGCTAGCGTCGATAGGGATGTTGGTCGAGGTATCATCACTCGCCAGCCGCATCGTCAGGCCTTGCACGCCGACGCTCTTTGATTTTGGAATTAAGATGAAATACAGCTCAGAATCAGGTGCCAGACTATGCTTTTCGTTGTAAGCCTTCATCCCTTTTTGCATTTGCGCGTAGGAACGTAATTCTGGGTTTTTGCGATCAGAAATCTCTACCCGACTTGTCTTGTCATCAGCACTATTTTCTTGAGCTTGCGCAGTGAGTAAGTGGATAGTGAAAAAGAGTAGTGAGGCAAATTTTAATATCGTCATGTTTATTTACGGGTTTCGTTCTCAAAAAAAGTTTGCAAAATTTCAGTTTGGTAGGGCGGGTGAAACCCGCACATTGTTGATGAACGGCGCGGGTTTTACCCGCCCTACGTGACTGACGCTTTCGGCCTTTTAGTTCTCCTAAACCCGCTAAGTCATATCTAGCTTATTTAGCGCGCAGTTTACCCAAAGGATCGCCGGCTTTCCAGGCTGGCATCGTAGGGCTATCTGCAATTGCGCGTCCAAGGTTCAAGGTGAATTGTGCTTGTTGTACCATGCCGGACAAATCCCACGTAGGATCAAATTTATCGCTGGGCTGATGGTAGCGCTTGCCATACGCTTTGGCTTTTGCTTTGGACGCTTCTGGATCTTTCACATAGTCATTGCCACCACCAACTGAAAATGCAGGTACACCCGCCTTAGCGAAATTAAAATGGTCACTACGGAAATAACCGCCAGCCAAATCTGGTTTTGCCGCTGCGATCACCAAGCCCATGCTCTTCGCCACTTTGGCTGCCATCTCGCCGAGCTCTGTGCGTTCACTGCCACCGGTACTCATATCGCGGGTGACGCCGACAAAGTTCAAACTATCCAAATTCAAATTCGCTGCAGTTTTTTCCAATGGCCATAGAGGCTGTGCCGCATACAAGGCGCTGCCGAGCAGACCTTGTTCTTCTGCGGCTACCCACAAGAACATTTGGCTACGTTTGGCCGGCGCTTGCACAGCAGCTTTTGCCATCGCCAACAAAGCCGCAGTGCCGGAGCCATTGTCCACCGCGCCGTTATAAATCGTATCGCCATTATCGCCACTTTTGCCCTGTTTGCCCAAGTGATCCCAATGTGCACTGTAGATGACCAGCTCGTCTTTCAATTTGGGATCAGTACCCGGTACCACCGCAGAAATATTGTATTGATCGACCGTACGGATGTCGGCTTTTTCTTCGCCCTTTAATTTCGCTGCCAGTGCCACTGGTTTGAAATCACTACGCTCAGCGGCTGCACGCAATTGGTCTAAATCCTGCCCCGCGCCGCTAAACAATTGTCGCGCCGTGTCTTCGCTGATCCAGCCTTGCAAACCGGTGCCAAGTGCAGCGCCTTGCAATTGGAATTTTTCTGGCGTGCCGCTATTCTGTATCACTGACCAGCCGTAGCTGGCAGAGGCATCGGTATGTATCAATAAAACACCCGCGGCGCCACGGCGTTTCGCCTCTTCATATTTGTAAGTCCAGCGACCATAATAGGTTAAGGCTTTGCCGCCAAAACGGTTTGGCTCTTGCGCAGTTGGTTGTGGATCATTGACCATCATGACCAGCAATTTGCCGCTGACATCTTGCCCTTTGTAGTCATCCCATTGTTCTTCCGCCGCGCTGATGCCGTAACCAACAAAGACGATATCGGTATCGAACTGATGACTTGCTAGCGCATCACCTGGTGCCCACACCCAGTCTTTACCAAACTCGATTGCCAGCGGTTTGCCGCCAGCGAGCAATTGCAAACTACTTTGCTGTGGCTGTGCTTTAACGCCAGCGATTTTGACTAACTGACGAAAGCTGTTGCCATTGCCCGGTGTCAGGCCGATGACTTGCGCTTGGCTTTCCAGATATTGCACGGTTATCTCACCACCGCGTTGACCGGTGCCACGGCCTTCAAACGAGTCAGAAGAAATCAAGGCCAGATGCGCACGCAAAGGGGCTTCCTGCACCACAGCAGCAGATGCTACACTGACTTCAGTTTTCTCTGCAGCCTTTACTGGAAAAGCTAAAACCAAACTGGTAGCCAGACTGCTCAGTAACAATATTTTTTTCATTAATTTTCCTATTTTTTAAACATTACTTGCGGCGAAAAAAGCTGCGCTAGTGACGTCATACCGAGTTAAAAGAGTAGGGTGCGCCATGCGCACCAATGGTTCAAGATCAACAGCGGGTAATGTCAGAGTGTATCGGTTCAAACGGTGCGCATGGCGCACCCTACAAGGTACGCACGCTACGCTAACGGCCATCAATCGTTTTTGTAATCTGCCGCATCTTCTTGTACCGAAGGTGTTTTTAAGAATCCCAGTTTGCGCGCTTTTTCAACGGCTTCTGTCACCGCTTGCTGCATGATTTTTTCAAGTGCGGCGGTGTCACGTAGCTTTTCGGCGATTGGATCGTCTACTGGTTTTTGATGCTGTTCCATAGCTCTTCCTCATAAACTTTTATTTCACCATTTTCTGCTTCCGCGGCGATTTTTGGGTGCTGGCAGCGTTGCCGAACCCGGCGCTGCCAGCACCGTTGGCGATGATGATTACGTGGGGTTGTGACATGGTTTGGTTAATTCCTTTGTCTACGATGCTTGAATTCGATTAGCTTTTGTAGGGCGTCAATAGCGCAGCGTATTGCGCCGTTTTTCAAGCATTCCATGCGGCGCAATACGCTGCGCTATTGACGCCTTACGAAAAGATTACGCCTTACCGAGTTTACGGGTTAGTGCGCCTTACGGCCATTATTCATATTTTTCTTGTTGCTTTTTAGTGCTTATTTCGGGATGATTTAGAAACTCAATAAGTTCCTCCAGGACAATTAAATCCATTACTTTGCTTCCAGATTCGTAATCCGCGAGGTAATGAGTCACGCCGTGAAATTGTCTTTGGTCTCTATTTTCCGGAATCAGTAACGAAGTTATTCCAAATCTTTCTTTGTACAAGTCGCCTGTGCACCAAACTACCGCCAGGTTAATATCTTTTAAATTTTTGTCGCCCGAATCGATATCTTCGACAAGTCCATCCAAAGAATATTTGTATTCTAAAATTTTTGGAGCTGTGACAATATTTTTAAGATCGAACGCAGTTTGATACTCAATTCCTAAAGGGTTTTTATTTAAATCGAATACATAGTTTTCTGTAGGTAGGTCAAAACTGACTTTGAAAAGCCCGTCGTATGTAAATCGCTCATTGGTAGACATTACCCTTAACCCACGTATGACGCCGCCAGCTATGAGTTGGTTAAACAATGCTATTACATCTTGCTCCCTCGTCGGAACAGACGTTATAGAAATTTTTTGCGTCGGCAAGAAAAAATGAGGACTGGATATTAGTAATGGGCTCGTATTTTCGTGGGCAAGCATCTCCGCTTTCCAGTCATCTATTCGTTGTTCGCGAAGAAAATCTGGCGCGGTGCCTGTGTTTGCTTTTAGTCGTGCTTTTACATTCGTTAGATGACCATCAGTGATTTTTCGGGATATGTCTTTTGCAAAATCAGTTAATTCGCGGTGAAATCCCTTTCTCCCAAGATCTGGACTGTAGTTATCGAAGTGAAAAACAAAATGAATCTGATTTTGACGGCCAGTATTGCGATTAAGTGGGATTTGAATTGTCTCACCTTGTGGCATGCCATTGGCAGCAAATTGTATTCCACTTTGCATAACTTTATAGTTGGAGCGCACACCTAAATTTTCATTAAAACGGTGCCAAAGTTTTGATGTAAAACCAAATTCAAAACTTACAGTTGGTTTGTGAATGTCGATAATTTTTTTTTCTTCGCTGTCTATATTTTTTCCAAGTAATTGTAAAAGTTGGTCAGAAGTCCAAGTTTCATAAATCATGTCCAAATTATTGATTTTGTCTGGGTGCTTGAAAGCACCACCGTGTTTTGCGAAAAGGGAATTTTCAATTAATTTGATATCGGAAAATTTTTGTGTCTTATTGAATTCATTGTGAATCCAATAGTAACTGATTCCTTTCTTTTTAAATTCTGTCGTTTCTCCATTTGTATTAATCGTTTTTATTCTTACGTTTATTTGGTCGTTTGGAAAAATGGCACCAAGTCCTGTTTTAATCGATAAAATCTTCCACCAAGATTCAGCTGTTGATGCCTGAATCCAGTCAAGTTTTTTTGGATGAGTGGAATCGTCAAATTTGACAGTGATAGATACTCCGCGATCTATATTTGTAAAATCGGAGTCATACTGCCTTGAATTGTCGGGCATTACTTTCGGATTTCCACTTGGTGACGCATCATTTAGCCATTTTCTCGCATCAGTGATGTACCCTACTGTCTCAAATGACGCAGTTCTTGTCGCAATTTGCATGTAGTTAAATCCATATGCAACATAAGTGGCACCAACACCTTTATGACCACGGTTCGTTTTTTCATTTTTGAATGAAAAATTTGGAGCTAGAAATTGTCCAAATTGATCTCTGTTGAGACCGATACCGTTATCAGTAACTGTAAGAGAATTGCTTTGTATATCAATGATGATAGATATAGTAGGCTCGTAAAATGGTAGGTGAAGTGAAGCCTTTTCTTCAAGAACCCTTGCTTCAAGGGAATCGAGTGCATTCTGTATTAATTCAGCGAAAGGATCATACCAACCGACATAGGAGCTTAAGATGTTTTTGATTTCTCGTTTTAGAGCATGAACGGCAGCTTCGCTTTTATTAGTCGATTTAGAATCGAGAGGATCAAACTCTGAAAATGTTGTTTT
Source organism: Pseudomonadota bacterium (assembly GCA_040390685.1). GTDB lineage: Bacteria > Pseudomonadota > Gammaproteobacteria > Burkholderiales > Burkholderiaceae_D > Undibacterium. Next base: position 14,437 of record JAZJYB010000141.1, read on the forward strand.
GTTCATTATTTTCCCCAACTATCCTTCAAAGTAGTAACCCGATTAAACACAGGCTTACCAGCAACAGTATCCACGCGGTCAGCAACAAAATAACCATGACGTTCAAACTGAAAACGCTCGTCAGGCATCGCTGCTGACATGCCTGGTTCCAGATAAGCGCGTACCACTTCCAAGGCATTTGGATTCAGCAATGCCATGAAGTCTTTGCCGCCTGCATCGGGATTGGCATCAGTAAATAAACGGTCGTACAAACGCACTTCAGCTTCCAGTGCGGTCGCTACGCTGACCCAGTGGATGTTGCCTTTGACTTTGTAATTGGCGCTGCCTTCTGTGCCTGATTTGCTGTCGGCGAAGTAGTTGCAATGTACGGCGATGATGTTGCCGTCTGCGTCTTTGTCACTACCGGTGCACTCGACCACATAGCCGTAGCGTAATCGCACCTTATTGCCAGGGTAGAGGCGGAAGTAGCCTTTGCTTGGTTCTTCCATGAAGTCGTCGGCTTCTATCCAGAGTTCTTTACTGATCGGGAATAAGCGCAAGCCGCGCTCCGGGAAATGCGGGTGCACGGGTGAGCTGCACTCTACCGTTTCACCTTCGGGGAAGTTGTCGATGATGAGTTTTAACGGGCGCAGTACGGCGGTGGCGCGTGGGGCTTTTGGGTCTAGGTCTTCACGCAAGCAGCCTTCTAGCGTGCTGTAGTCTATCCAGCCGTCTGAGCGCGTTACGCCTATGCGTTCGCAGAAGCTTTGTATTGCCTCGGGCGTGTAGCCGCGGCGGCGTATGCCGACGATGGTGGGCATGCGTGGGTCGTCCCAGCCGCTGACGATGCCTTCTTCTACCAGTTGGCGCAGCTTGCGTTTGCTGGTGATGACGTAGGTTAAATTTAAACGCGCGAATTCGAATTGTTGCGGAACTGGTTGTGTGAAGAAGCCACCTTCGGCTGCGCGCGCGATGATCCAGTCGTAGAAAGGGCGGTGATCCTGAAACTCCAGCGTGCAGATCGAGTGCGTGATTTTTTCTATTGCGTCTTCCAGCGGATGCGCGTAGTCGTACATCGGGTAGATGCACCAATTGTCTCCAGTGCGGTGGTGGTGCGCGTGGCGGATGCGGTAGATGGCTGGATCACGCATATTCATGTTGGGCGATGCCATGTCTATCTTGGCGCGGACGATGTGCTCGCCGCCCTGGAATTCGCCAGCCTTCATGCGACGGAATAAGTCTAGCGACTCGGCGGCGGAGCGATCGCGGAACGGCGAATTCACGCCGGGTTTGCTGAAGTCACCACGGTTGGCGGCCATGTCTTCGGCCGATTGGCTGTCGACGTAGGCGTGCCCTGCGTTGATCAGGTATTCGGCAATTGCATAGAACTTGTCGAAATAGTCGCTGGCAAAATACAGATGGCTGCCGACGCCTTTTTCGGCAGATTCGTTCCAGTCAAAGCCCAGCCATTTGACGCTGTCCATGATGGTGTCGACATATTCCTGCTCTTCTTTTTCTGGATTGGTATCATCAAAGCGCAGATGGCAGCGGCCGGCGTAATCGCGTGCCAGGCCAAAGTTCAGGCAGATCGATTTGGCGTGGCCTATGTGTAAATAACCGTTAGGCTCAGGTGGGAAGCGGGTGATGACGCTAGGCATACCGTCGCGGGTATGCGTGCCGTCCGCCAGGTCTTTATCGATGATGCTGCGCAGGAAGTTGGACGGTGCTGCTGGTGAAGGTGTTGAAGTTGCGTTATTTTTAATATCGTTGCTCATTGCGGGTGCATTCAAAAAGTAATGTGATGACAAGCATTTTACCGTAGCGGGCAGCATTATCGGTAATCCATGCAAGTGGAAGAAATTCGCCTTAGTTCTAAAAGGAAATATTTGCACAGATTGCGCGCCCATTTGTCGAGGATTTTTGCACGTGCGGTATCAGGCTTTGATACTTCGATAGTACGTAACTCAGGGGATAAAAAAAGGTTTTTAATAGGCTCCTCAAACAATAATACCGGGAGTCGAACATGAGCAAAAATTGCAAACGTGAGGCATTAATGGAGGCGGCAGATTACGGTTTGTTGCATTACGGGCAAATCGATCCATTAATCCATTTTCTGGAAGAGCGCGCCAAAAAATCCACCTCCGCTCGACCTGGTTTTAATGGCACTACCGTCTTGCTGTATCTCGGCGGCATGCTGGCGATAGCCGCCATTAGCCTGTTTAGCACATTGGCGGTAGAGAAATGGGGCATGTCTATCTTGCTCGATTTGAGTCTGATTTATTTGATGTTTGCGCTGGCCCTGGCAATTTGGCTAGATAAAATAGGGCAAGCTATTCCGGCCAGCATTTTTGCCACGCTGACAATCACCTTAGTGCCACTGGCGATATTCTCTTTGCAACATGTACTTGGTTTTTGGGCCGATGCCAGCCACGCTACTCATTATCGCGATTTTAATGTGTGGATAGACTGGCGCTGGTTGGTGATGGAACTGTCTACGCTATTGGTTGGCGTGATTATGTTGTGGCGCTTCCGCTATAGCTTCCTGGTGATGCCGATTGCGGTCACGCTGTTTTACATGGGCATGGATATCGTGCCGGCGATCTTGTTGCAAGCCGATCTCGGGTTTTTTAGCGAAGCGGGCTGGTTGTTGCGCAAAAAAATTACGCTGGCATTTGGCGCCTTGATGCTGCTCTTGGCCTTCATCGTGGATCTGCGTTCACGTACTGAAACAGATTATTCGTTCTGGCTGTATTTGTTTGGTACCATGACTTTTTGGGGCGCACTTAGCTCGCTCGGTGATGGCGCCTTGAGTGGCAAATTGATTTATCTGGCGATTAACTTTGTCTTAATTTTGCTGGCGGCGATGTTGCAACGCCGCGTGTTTGTGGTGTTTGGCGGGATAGGTGTGGCGATGGTGCTGGGTGACTTATCCTGGAATCTGTTTAAAGATAGCTTTGCTTTCGTGGCGATGTTGAGCTTGCTTGGTTCTGCATTAATCGCAGCGGGCATCTGGTGGAGCAAACATGAGCGCAGGATATGCTTGCACCTGCGTCAGATGTTGCCGGCTCCCATGCAAGATATGCTGGTGTGGCGCCATTGACGCACTCTTACATCATAAAGGCTGTAAGGAAATCCACGCTCCTTAGACTAATGAGCATAATCAATCTAAGGAGCGGTAATGAAACGGTTTTCTATCACAGCAAAAATATTGGCGACCGCAGTAACGCTTGGCCTTCCTTTCAGCGCCATGGCACAAGTCTGTAGCAAAACTAGCCCAGCGCATACCATCGCCTTGCTGGAGCTGTACACCTCGGAAGGCTGCGACAGTTGCCCCGCCGCGGATAAATTTGTCAGCAGCTTACATAAAGCCACGGCACTCACCGCCGATCAAGTGATCCCTTTATCTTTGCATGTGGATTATTGGGATTACATAGGCTGGAAAGATGTTTTTGCCAAGCCAGGCTTCACCCAGCGCCAGCGCAGCCTGGCAGAATTGGCCGGTTCGCGCAGTGTCTACACGCCCGAAGTATTTATCGCAGGTAAAGAATTGCGCGATTGGCGCGGCGGCGTGGTGAATGCCGTCAAGCGTATCAATAGCCAGGCCGCGCAAGCTAGCATACAGATCAGCATCGATAAACTGGCTGAGAATAAATTACATTTTTCTTTGCAAGGCACGAGTGCACACGCAGCCAAATTACATTTCGCCCTGGTTGAACAATCTTTGATTAGCAAGATTATGGCGGGCGAAAATCGCGGTGCAACGCTGCAACATGATTACGTGGCGCGCGAGTGGGGCGATGTGATTGCCTTGTCTGCTGCCACGTCAAACACGCAGAGCCGACTATTCAATTTGCCAGCCAACGCCGTGCGCAAAAATCTTTCTGTTGTTGCCTTCATTCAGGCAGAAAAGGGTGATGTCTTGCAAGCCCTGAGTTTGCCATTGTGTGACGCTTTGCAGTAGGTGCGGATAGCTACGGTTCGCGCCATATTTATACGGCTTGGCGGTCAATTTTCTATGTTTTAACGCAATTGACTTGAGCTTCTTTAAATAGAAATTCATACTCTGCCTATTCTTTGGATAGTACTTGAGAAGCGCGGATTTGTTCGATTTCGTCATCCTCGTGAAGGGTGAGGTGGAGAATTCGAGCAACATGTTGCTCGCCCACGTAACGGAATGCGCATGCATGCGCATTTGCGCCGTGCAAGGGGGGATCCAGTTGTTAACTTATTCGCGAAGCGACATAGTCGTGCTTTGCACGAATTAGTTTGAACACTGGATCCCCGATTAAAGCATTCGGGGATGACGATTAAATCCGCACCTTACTTGGACAAAATATGAATATCCTTATCGCTTTTTTGCATCATCTTGCAGTCTTTACTTTGGTAGTCTGCATAGCAGTAGAACTGGTCTTGCTGCATCAAACCTTCAATCGGGAGATCGCCAATACTTTACGATTTCTTGATGGACTATACGGCGCATCGGCCGGCGCGATTTTACTCATCGGTAGCCTGCGTGTGATGTCGTATGAAAAAGGCGCTGACTATTACCTGCATAGCGGACCGTTCTTGATGAAATTGGGAATATTTGCGTTGGTGGGATTGATCTCGATTTACCCGACCATTGTTTTCTATAAGTGGGGCAAAACTCTAAGGCAGGGTGTCTTGCCAAATTTTGATGGCGAGCAAAGGTCGCGAATTGTCGGTATTTTGTATGCCGAAATAATTGGTCTTGTCCTGATTATCTTGAATGCTGTGTTGATGGCGAAGGGCGTACAGTTTTAGTCGCATCGTAAAAATCAAAACGCCCCGCACAGAATTGGCTGGCGGGGCGTTTTTGTTTGTGTTTAATTATGTGGCGGGCTTGAGCATCATGAAATGCGGAATGCCGTCTTCCAGAAGTACATCGGATACAGTGACGAAACCAAAGCTTTGGTAGAAATTTTCTAGATAGGCTTGTGCTTGAATTCTTACCGCTGCACCCGGATGTTCTGTCTCGATGAAAGCCATCGCTTTTGCCAGCAATTGTTTGCCTATACCGGTGCCCCGTGCGGTCTTGCTGCTGACGACTCTGCCTAAAGAAATCTCAGCATATTTCAAACCTGGCGGAACGATGCGCAGGTAAGCCGCGACTTGTTGATCCTCGGTCCAGGCGATCAGGTGCCGGCACTCGAGATCAAGGCAGTCAATATCTTGATATACACAGTTTTGCTCAATCACAAAAACTTCAGAACGCACTTTGAGTATGGCATATAGTTGCGCTGCGCTAAGCTCAGAAAAAGCTGCGCATTGCCAGGTGATGTTTGATTTCATATTGCTTATTAGGTTCTGGGAAGGCGTCATTCTAAACGCTTACGCTACATCTGTTTGAACAGGTGCGCATACACCCGGCTTACTTGCAGCTTGTCGTCACTGCCGCGCAGCTTCAGGCTCAGTTTGCCCGATTCATCTCGCGTAGCGCTATGGATTACTTGGCTGTTGACCACCGTGCCACGATGAATTTGCCAGAATAAATTGCTGTCGAGTTGCGGTAAAAGTTCTCTTAGGCTGAGGCGTATCAAGGAGGCATGTTCAGCTGTCACGACATTGATGTATTTGTCGGTGGCCTCAAAATACAAGACATCGCTGACCGGTATCATACGTATCTGGTTACCGACTGCTGCCCGGATAATGCTGAGTCTTTCACTACTTTGTGTAGTTGTAGCTCCCATCCCTGCGCCTATTCCCGGAATGAGGTTGCGCAGTTGCGCGACCATGCGATCAAGTTCACCCGATCTGCCTTGCTGGCTGGCTAGCTTGTCTTGCAAGCGTTTTATGGTTTTGCTTAAGCGCTCTTCGCTGATCGGTTTTAAGACGTAATCTGAGGCAGCATGCTCGAACGCCTCAATGGCAAATTCGTCATAGGCGGTGACGTAGACGATGAGTGGGAAGGCCTTGTTGTCTGGCCATTCTTCGGCGAGTTCTTGTGCGACTTCCAGGCCAGTCTTGCCCGGCATTTTTATGTCGAGAAATAAAATATCCGGTAGCTGCTTCAGTGCTTCTTGCACTGCCACCACACCATTTTCTGGTGTGCTGCAAATTTGCAGAGCCGGCCACAATTTAGCTAACATGTTGATCAGTGTTAGCGAGAGTATAGCTTCGTCTTCGGCGACGAGTGCGCGAATGTTGCTCATGCTTTATGCCTCCAATGGAATGCAGATGCGTGCAGTCACGCCGTCAGGCTGGTTGGCTTCGAGGCTTAAACGCGCAGTCGGGCCGTAGAGTGCCAATAAGCGTTCGCGTACATTAGCGTTGCCTACGTGATGATGCTCAACGTCGTTAATGTGTGTGTTTGATTCGTCATAGTCAAACGGCAAACCCAGCCCGGTATCGCTGACGGTTATTTGTAAAAATCCGTCTTGTTGCGTCACATCGACGTGAATGTGGCCGCCATTCATTTTCGGTTCTATGCCATGCTTGATGGCGTTTTCGACCAAGGGTTGTAGCAGCATAGGCGCGATCTCATTTGTTTGTAATTCTGTTGGTAAATCGAGGACATAAGTCAGGCGTTTTCCCATGCGTATCGCCATTAATTCAAGGTAGGCTTTCATCAGTGCAAACTCATGTTTCAATGTAGTCTTATTTGTGCGCGATGAATTGAGACTGGCGCGTAAATACATAATTAATTGTTCCAACATGTACTGGGCACGTTCAGTGTCAAGCGCGATCAAGCCTTGTAAATTGGCCAAAGTATTGAACAGCATATGCGGCTCTATCTGCGCCTGCAATAATTGAAGTTGCGCCTGCATGGCTTGCTTTTCAATTGCGGCGTTACGGGCTTTTTCTTTTTCGGTTTCCGCTATCGCTTCGGCTAGCCTGCTTTGGTGCCAAAAAAATGCACCGATCGCGAGGCTGATCACAATACACATGATGACCAGGATGCGGTCGCTACGTTCAAACATGCTGCTTAGGTTATGGATGGGAATGTCGAATATCAGATAGCCGATAGTGAGGCCGACGAAATATCCAATGGGTGCGGCAATAACGCAGATGAGTAAAAATAATGGTCTGTGCGGCTTCCTTTTTCTCCAGATCAGCCATCGCAAGAGATCGATGAGTAAGGTAATACTGGTTCCGATCAGCATGGAGAAAACCCAGACCTGAAAAAAATGAGTGTCAATGCTCAATACATAGGTGACAAACAGCGCGATCATCGTGTTAAACAGGATCAGGAACACTAGGCCCAATAAAAATGCACGTTGCTTATTTGGTGCTGATGGTAAGAGTGAGAGCATAGGGTGATTATTCGATTCGTTAGTAATTTTTACATCTTGTGCTGTTACGCAAATAGCAGGAACGAATCCTCGCACCAGTGGACGCACGAGCCCAGCGCGAAGCGACAAGATAGCAGTTCTTGAGCTTAAGTCGTATAAAACAAGGCGCGAAATCTTCCAGGCAAATGCTTTGAAATGGCGAATATAGCCAAATTCCCGAAGATTATCTTGTTTTCTCAAATTCTCGCAATCCCATGGCGATATCCTGATATATTGGCAAAAAACTTTTTTTGAGACCTGTTTTGTACGGCTATCACGTGCAGAACCAAACAAATAAATTTTAGGAAAATTCATGAGACCACAAAAAAAACTCGCGATTGCATTGCTGGCTTTGGGCATAGCTGCGGCTTACCCAGCCAGCGCCCATGCTGCAGATAAGCCAGCCAAACGCGCCGCAGCTACGGTGGCCGAGGCTGAAAAATTTCTCAAGAACGCGGAGGAGCGCCTGGCGAAATTATCCGACACAGCGCAGCGTGCAGCTTGGGTATATGAAACCAATATTACCGACGATACTGAAACCATTTCGGCGCAGGCGAATGAATTGGCGCTGACAGCGGCCGGTGAGATTGCGCTGGAAGCGCGTCGCTTTAATGGTTTGCCTTTGTCTGCGGATAACAAGCGCAAATTAAAATTATTGCAATTGAGCCTTGCCATTAGTGACCCAAGCGACCGCGAATCCTATACGCGTCTAGCGGCATCGATGTCGGGCGACTATGGCAAGGCAAAATATTGCCGTAAAGCCGGTGATCCTGCATCGTGCCTGGATCTAGGCCAGATGGAAAAAATCATGGCGGAAAGCCGTGATCCTGCCTTACTCAAAGAAGTATGGTTAGGTTGGCATCAGCAGGCCGTTAAATACAAAGACAGTTACGCAAAATACGTCACGGTATCAAATAAAGGTGCGCGCGAAATGGGCTTTGCCGACACCGGTGCTTTGTGGCGTTCGCAATACGATATGCCGGCGGATGCGTTTGCCGCTGACACTGAGCGTTTATGGCAGCAAGTCAAGCCTTTGTATGATTCATTGCATATGTACGTCCGGCTGAAATTGCGTCAGCAATATGGCAAAGATGTAGTGCCAAAAGAAGGCCCGATACCGGCGCACCTTTTCGGCAATATGTGGAGCCAGTCATGGGAGAATCTCTACCCGATCGTTAAGCCGCAAACACAGACGTCATCGATCGATGTGGCAGATGCGCTCAAGAGTCAACATATTGACGCCAAGGCGATGACGCAGATTGGCGAGAAATTTTATATGTCGCTGGGCATGGAGAAACTCCCGGAATCATTCTGGCAAAAATCTCTGTTCACCAAACCGCGTGACCGCGAAGTGGTGTGCCATGCATCGGCCTGGGATCTGAATAATCTGACTGATGTGCGCATTAAGATGTGCATCAATCCGACCGCCGAAGATTTTATGACCATCCATCATGAATTGGGTCATATTTATTACGATCTGGCCTACCGCAAGCAGCCACACCTATTTAAAGGTGGCGCGAATGATGGCTTCCATGAAGCGATAGGCGATACCGTGCAGTTGTCGGTGACGCCAGAATATTTGAACAAGTTGGGTTTGCTGAAAAACGTGCCAGACGCGTCGCAGGACATCGGTGTCTTGCTTAACCGTGCGCTGGAAAAAGTGGCGTTCCTGCCGTTTGGTTATATGGTGGACCAGTGGCGCTGGAAGGTATATTCCGGCCAGGCTAAGCCAGCGGATTACGATAAAGTCTGGTGGGAATTGCGCGAGAAATATCAAGGTGTAAAACGCCCTGCACCAATAGAAGCAAATGGTTTTGATGCCGGTGCCAAATATCATGTGGCGGCTGACGTTGCCTATGCCAGATACTTCATTGCGCATATCCTGCAATTCCAATTCCATCGCGCTTTGTGTCGTGAAGCCGGTTACGTTGGCCCGCTCAATCGTTGCTCAATTTATGAAAATAAAAAAGCCGGCGAGAAATATCAGACGATGTTAAGCATGGGTGCCAGCCGCCCATGGAACGAGGCTTTAAAAGCGGTGACGGGTGAAGACCAAATGGATGCGACTGCGATACTCGATTATTTCGCGCCATTGAAGGTATGGATGGATGCGCAAAATAAGGAGATGAGCAAGGAGTAAACGAGTCGTTCTCGCGACTGGTTTGCCGTTGCGTGCAATGTGGCATGACGTGCGAGCATGAAATCTGTTGGGGTAATTTAGCGGGCCGAATTTCTTAATTCGGCCCGTTTTTATTTTTGCCCGCTTCGACTTACTAAAAATGAAGTTCAGCTAAAGGAGTTCAACCAATTTGCAAAATTTATTCTTCAAAGCAAACGAAGCTGAAAACCAGATTTTAAAAAAAGTTTGACATTTAAAAATCAAGTGTTATAGTTGCATACAACACCGCATTACCGTATCACTAGTTGTGTAATTCACTAAAGAGGTTTTTATGTTACTTCATTTGCTACATCAATACTATTTTGATATCGGCACGCTGGTTGTCTTGATCAGCTTATTTGCCGCCAGACAGCGGCGCAAGGAGAGTAAAGAATGACTATCGGCTGGAACGACAATACCCCGATTTACCGCCAGCTTAAAGAGCGGGTCATAGGGATGATACTGGATGGGGCGCTGAAAGCTGGCGACCCCTTGCCATCGGTACGGCAGATCGCGGCTGAATATCAGCTTAATCCGATTACCGTGTCACGCGCTTATCAGGAATTGGTAGACGACAATCTTGTAGAAAAACGAAGGGGTATCGGCATGTTTATTATTGATGGAGCCAGCGAAAATTTACTCGCCAGCGAACGTGAGCGTTTTATTCGTGAAGAATGGCCTGCCATGTTAGAGCGTATCCGTCGCCTTGGTCTGGATGCTGCAGCTTTGTTGCGCGGGTCAGAAAATCTTGGAGGTGCAGCATGAATGCGAACTCAGCTGCTATCTCAGCTGTAATCTCAGCTAAAGGACTTAGTAAGAGCTATGGCAAGCAAGTGGCGGTCGATGACATCAGCTTTGAGATTGCACCAGGCCGTATTGTCGGTTTGATCGGGCCGAATGGCTCTGGTAAGACAACCACCTTAAAAGCGCTGCTGGGCTTGATTCCATTTGAAGGTGAATTATCCGTGTTGGGTCTTGATCCACGCAGCCATCGTGACGCCTTGATGCAGGATGTCAGCTTCATCGCAGACGTGGCGATTTTGCCAAAATGGTTGAAGGTCAGCGAGGCGATAGACTTTGTTGAGGGCGTGCATCCCAAATTTAATCGTGCCAAGGCCGAGCGCTATATCGCCCACACCAAACTCAAGCCAGACATGAAGGTGAAGAGCATGTCCAAGGGCATGATCGTCCAGCTGCATCTGGCCTTGGTGATGGCGATTGATGCCAAGCTCTTGGTGCTGGATGAACCAACGCTCGGCTTGGATATCATGTACCGCAAACAGTTTTATCAGAACCTGTTGGAAGATTATTTTGATGAAAATAAAACCATCGTCATCACCACGCATCAGGTGGAAGAAGTCGAACATATTTTGACGGACCTGATGTTTATCCGCGATGGCAAGATTATTCTCTCCAGCAGCATGGATGCAGTGGCAGACCGGTATACCGAAGTGATGGTCGCGCCAGACGATGTCGCGGCGGCCAGCGCTTTAAAACCTATCGATCAACGCAGTGTCTTTGGCAAGACCGTGATGTTGTTTGACGGCGTGCCACGCCAGCAGTTAGCCGCTTTTGGCGAAACCAGACACCCCAATGTTGCCGACCTGTTTGTCGCAACAATGAAAGGAACCTACTGATGAAAACCTTGAAATCTATGGAGTGGTTAGTTAAGCGCGAGTTCTGGGAATATAAGGGTATGTTCTTTTGGGCGCCCGTACGTCTTGCCTTGCTCATGATTGCCTTGCTGGTGGCCATCATGTTGTACTCAGGCGGGAAGGGGATGAGCTTTGATGGGCATAATGCGACCGCAGTCTTGGAGCATAAGGCCGAAGTGGTGACGGCAATGGCGAATAGCTATATAGCCGCATCGATCCCGATATTTATGATGATGGGCGCTTTGGCTTTCTTTTATTGCCTTGGTGCGATGTTTGAGGAAAGGCGCGACCGGAGTATCTTGTTTTGGAAATCACTGCCGGTCTCGGATGCGATGACCGTGCTATCCAAAGTGGCGGTGGCGCTGCTGGTTGCACCATTGATTAGTTTAGGCGTAGGCATTGTCACGTCGTTTGTCATGTTGATGTTTATCTGTGTAGTGATGGCTTTTCAGGGGATTAATTTTCTCGGTGCATTATTCTCAAACGGAGATTTTTATCTGACGCCCTTGCGCCTGATAGCCATGTGGCCTGTGTATATTTTGTGGGCGATTCCTACGGTAGGCTGGTTGCTGATGGTTTCGGCGTGGGCGCGTTCCAAGGTGTTTTTATGGGCGGTCGGCATGCCACTGCTTGGCTTGGTTATACTGAAAATGGCAGATTTTGTGTTCAAGCTGAACCTGGATATGGACTGGATTTCTCACAATATTATGGCGCGTGTACTCGGCGGCTTATTCCCCGGAATTTGGGCGGGATATGAAAGCGGCGCGAAAGGCGTAATGATCAATCAACCGCAACATGGCGCTGACATGGGAAGTATGCTGAGCAACGCCTGGATGAGCCTGGCGGATGTGGGTGTGTGGGGTGGAGTAGTTGCCGGCGTACTCATGATTTTTGTCGCGATCAAGCTGCGGCGCTGGAGAGACGAGGGTTGAACTTAGCCTGAACAAAAAATCCCTGAAATTTTCAGGGATTTTTTTTGGGCGAAAGAAATTTGTCAGCTGATGCCAAACTACCGGAGATGGATCTTCACCGGTGGCCGATTTCGCTATATTCTGTGGGCTATTATTATTTATTCGCGGAAGAAAATAATGTGGCCCTATCCAAAAGTCATCGCGCACCGGGGTGGCGGCACGCTGGCACCGGAAAATACCATCGCCGCCATGCAATGTGGTCTAGCCTACGGTTACCATGCAGTCGAGTTTGATGTGATGCTATCCAAGGACGGCGTTCCGGTGTTGATGCATGATCCTGAATTTGGCCGCACAGTGCGTGGCAATGGTGGTGTCGCAACGACGCTTGCCGCAGATTTGCTGCGGATGGATGCAGGTAGCTGGTTTGCTGAACGTTTTGCCGGTGAGCGCGTTCCCAGCTACGCCGAGGTTTTTGCTTTCTGCCAGCAGCATGGCATCTGGATGAATGTGGAAATCAAGCCGGTGCCAGGCTTCGAAGAAGAAACTGGGCGGACGGTGGCACGCGTCAGCGAAGCACTGCTCGCGCATGGCGGTACTTTGCCACTGTTTTCTTCATTTTCTTTTGACGCCTTGGTAAGCGCCAAACAAGAGGCGCCTAATATTCCTCGAGGATTTTTAATTGATCAGGTTGAGACTGGCTGGTTACAAGCACTGCAAGAGCTCGATGCCGTAGCCCTACACACCAATCAAAAATATTTAACTGCCGCATTGGCAGCTGAGATCAAGGCGGCCGGATATGGCTTGCTCTGCTACACAGTGAATACTCCAGAACGTGCAACGGAAATATGTGCCTGGGGCGTCGATGCGTTTTGCACCGACAGGATAGATTTGATCCCAGCCAATTTTTAATTTGTTACTGGTGGCGTTACATTTTGATACTTACAATTTCTTACCTAGCTTACATTTATTTTTGTCATCGGTTTTTTTGTCGGCCACGTTATAGGGCACATGAGCAAGACGCTCATTCAGCAAATTAGTCGAAATCCAGAAGCAAGCAGTATCAATTAAACTCACCATTCTTATTAGAAAGCGCCATCATGAAAACAGTAAAAATCGCAGCTATCGTTCTGGTATCCATGTTTGCCATCCCAGCATTTGCACAAAATACGAATACGCCAAATGTTGACAAGCGTGAGGCTAACCAACAAGGCCGCATCGCCAACGGCATCAATAGCGGTGCGTTGACCGCGAAAGAAGCTGGAAATTTAGAAAAGCGTGAAGCAAAAATCGCGACAGATGAGCAAACCGCTAAAGCGGATGGAAAAGTAACAAAAGCTGAGCGCGCCAAGTTGCAACATGAAGAAAACCGCGCCAGCCGTAAAATTCATGCCAAAAAACATAATGCTAGCACCACAACACCAGCTACCTAAACCTAGCGCTTTGCTGATTTGGCGAATATAAAAAAGCGCTAACACCAGGTTTACATGCAAAACCCAGCCAGTATCGATACTGGCTGGGTTTTGTGTTTTTGCCGCAAAACTTAAGTCCTTATCACGTATAATCGGCAGTTAAACTCATTTTTAGCCTCTTATTTTACCGATATTGAAACTATGAACTCGTCAGAAATCCGCGATAAATTCCTTAAATTTTTTGAATCCAAGGGCCATAGCATCGTCCGTTCTTCTAGTTTAATTCCTAGCAATGATCCGACTCTATTGTTTGTTAACTCAGGCATGGTGCAATTTAAGGACGTGTTTTTGGGGCAGGATAAACGCAGCTATACGCGCGCCACCACGTCGCAACGCAGTGTGCGCGCTGGCGGCAAACATAATGATCTGGAAAACGTCGGCTACACGGCACGTCACCATACGTTTTTCGAGATGCTGGGTAATTTCTCGTTTGGTGATTATTTCAAGCGTGACGCGATTCATTACGCATGGGAATTGCTGACGGTGACCTACGGTTTGCCGAAAGACAAATTGACCGTCACGGTGTATCAGGAAGATGACGAAGCCTATGCGATCTGGCAAAACGAAATCGGCGTACCGGTAGAACGCATTATCCGCATCGGCGACAATAAAGGCGCACGTTACGCGTCAGATAATTTCTGGCAAATGGCAGACACTGGCCCATGCGGCCCTTGCAGCGAGATTTTTTATGACCACGGCGCAGATATCTGGGGTGGCCCTCCAGGCTCACCTGACGAAAACGGTGACCGTTTCATCGAGATCTGGAACCTGGTGTTCATGCAATTTAATAAGGACGAGCAAGGTGTCTTGCATCCATTGCCTAAGCCTTGCGTCGATACCGGTATGGGTCTGGAACGTATTGCGGCAGTATTGCAGCATGTGCATTCCAACTATGAAATTGATATTTTCCAAAACCTGATCAAAGCGGCGGCACGTGAAACCGCTTGCACTGATCTGAACAATAATTCGCTTAAAGTCATCGCCGATCATATCCGCTGTGCCGCTTTCCTGATCGTTGACGGGATTATTCCTGGTAACGAAGGCCGTGGTTATGTCTTGCGCCGCATTACCCGTCGTGCATTGCGTCATGGGCATAAGCTCGGTCAGACCAAACCGTTTTTCTATAAGCTGGTGGCTGATCTAGTGAAGGAAATGGGTGTCGCCTATCCTGAGTTGGCTGAGGCAAGTGAACGCGTTGCGCAAGTGCTAAAGCAAGAAGAAGAGCGCTTTGGTGAAACGCTGGAACACGGCATGAAAATTCTCGAGGCGGCGCTCGCCAAAGACAGCAAAAATCTGGATGGCGCCACTGCGTTTGCCTTGTACGACACCTATGGTTTCCCGCTCGACTTGACTGCTGACATTTGCCGCGAACGCGATGTAGTGCTGGATGAAGCGGGATTTGATACTGCGATGGCGCATCAAAAACAAATGGCACGCGCCGCTGGAAAATTCAAGATGGCGGCCGCAATTGAATATAGCGGCGAGAAGAGCAAGTTTGTCGGTTACGAGCAACTAAGCCACGAAAGTAAAGTCATTGCCTTGTATGTTGATGGCAGTGCGGTCAAACAAATTCATGCTGGGCAAGCTGCGATTGTAGTACTTGATGTCACTCCTTTCTATGCCGAATCCGGAGGCCAATGCGGTGACTCAGGCGTCTTGAAAAATGCGGCTGGCGCGATGTTTGCGGTCGCCGATACGCAAAAAATCCAGGCCGATGTATTTGGCCATCACGGTGAATTAACATCTGGTTCGTTAGAGGTAGGGCAGAGTGTCAGCGCTCAGGTCGCGATAGCAGTACGCGCACAAACAGTGCGGAATCATTCGGCCACCCACTTGATGCATAAGGCCTTGCGTGAAGTGTTGGGTGCGCATGTGGCGCAAAAAGGTTCCTTGGTTGACTTTGATAAAACGCGTTTCGACTTCAGTCATAACGCGCCGATGAGCAGCGACGAAATCCGTCAGGTTGAAACCATCGTCAACCGCGAAATTTTGGCCAACGTAGCAGCACAGGCGCAAGTGATGTCGTTTGACGACGCAGTGAAACATGGTGCGATGGCGTTGTTCGGCGAAAAATACGGCGATGAAGTACGTGTATTGGATATCGGCAGTTCACGCGAACTGTGCGGCGGTACTCACGTGTCGCGTACCGGTGATATTGGCCTGTTCAAGATTGTTGCTGAAGGCGGCATCGCTGCCGGAATTCGCCGCGTCGAAGCGGTGACTGGTGAAGTTGCCCTGAGTCTGGTGCAAAATTTGGATAGCCGGATGAATGAAGCGGCGGCGGTATTGAAAGTCCAGCCAGAAGAATTGACGCAGCGTATCGTGCAGGCGCAAGAACATATGAAGGCGTTGGAAAAAGAAGTCATCGCCTTGAAATCAAGACTAGCAGCAAATCAAGGCGATGCACTAGTGGCACAAGCGCTGGAAATCAAAGGCATTAAGGTACTCGCCGCAACTTTAGACGATGCTGACGGCAATGCTCTCCGTGACACGGTTGTTCGCCTGAAAGATCAACTCAAGAGCGCCGTGATTGTGCTGGCATCAGTACAAGATGGCAAGGTGAGTCTGGTAGCCGGTGTGAGCGCTGATAGCACTGCTAAAGTTAAAGCCGGTGACCTGGTGAATTTTGTGGCGCAGCAGGTTGGCGGCAAAGGTGGCGGACGCCCGGATATGGCGCAGGCTGGCGGAACTGATCCTTCAGGGTTGCCGAAAGCCTTGGCTGATGTGGCCGATTGGTTAGGTTCGCGACTTTAATCGATGTTGCATCGCAATGTGGTTTAAAAGAGTTATCAATATTTTACTAATATATTTTAGCTTGTTGCGATGCACCATTCTGGTAAATTTTCCGGTAGAATAAGTCATCGAGAGTTTTTCGAATTTGTTTATTCTATTTTTTCGCTACTGGAAAAATCATGCAATTCAATAAAGAGTTGGACGCGCGCGGTTTAAACTGCCCACTTCCTATTTTAAAAACCAAGAAGGCATTGGCCGACATGATTACCGGGGAAGTACTGCGCGTCATGGCGACAGACCCAGGCTCAGTACGGGATTTCAAGGCATTCTCGAAACAAACCGGGAATGAATTACTCTCCCATCTCGAAAACAGCAAAGAATTTGAGTATTTCATCAAGCGCAAATAAGCGCAGGAATGAGCGCTTTGTTTAGTTTGAAATTGATAAAATTTGTTGCAAAAAACCCTAGAAAATTGCTAGGGTTTTTTTTTATCCGGAATTTAGTGTCGACATCACGCAACGGTTAAGTCTTTTTAGGTATTTTATTCTATACTGGCGATAGTTTAAAAAGAACGATCGTGCTAAATTGGCGACTATTGACACTTTTCGTTCTATAATCGACGTAGTTAACGTTTACGTCAATTAAAGCGGAATGCCGTGGCATGCAATAACAAGAATAATCATGTTTGCAGTACTCAAACCAATTTGTAATAAATCGCAGCATCACCTCTGTTCAAAATCTAGCTCATTATTAATAAAGGCAGAACTATGAAAGTCCTGGTACCAGTCAAACGTGTGGTCGACTATAACGTCAAAGTCCGCGTCAAATCCGATGGCTCTGGCGTTGATATCGCCAACGTCAAAATGTCGATGAATCCTTTCGACGAAATCGCTATCGAAGAATCCATGCGTCTGAAAGAGGCTGGCGTGGTGACTGAAGTGATAGCCGTCTCCTGTGGCGTTTTGCAATGCCAGGAAACCTTGCGTACTGCGATGGCAATTGGTGCTGACCGCGCGATTCTGGTTGAGACAGATGTTGAGTTGCAACCGCTGGCAGTAGCGAAATTACTCAAGGCTTTGGCCGATAAAGAACAACCGCAATTGATTATTCTGGGTAAGCAAGCGATCGATGATGATTGCAACCAGACTGGCCAGATGCTGGCAGCTTTGCTCGGTTGGCCACAAGCGACGTTTGCTTCAAAGGTGGCGATTGCCGACGGCAAAGCGATCGTCACGCGCGAAGTCGATGGTGGTCTCGAAACTTTGAGCCTGACTCTGCCAGCCATTATCACGACAGATTTACGTTTGAATGAGCCACGTTATGTGACTTTGCCTAACATTATGAAGGCAAAGAAAAAACAACTAGATAATGTCAAGCCTGCTGACCTTGGTGTAGACGTGACTTCACGCGTCAAGACTTTGAGCGTGGTCGAGCCTGCCAAGCGCTCTGCTGGTATTAAAGTTCCTGACGTAGCGACCTTGGTTGCAAAACTCAGGAACGAAGCGAAAGTTATCGCTTAATTCCAGCATTGAATTTTTCGAATTTTAAGAATAATCCCGGTACAAAATGACGACATTTTGTACCGAACTAAGTGGAAAACATCATGACTACACTCGTCATCGCTGAACACGATAATGCTAGCCTGAAAGGCAGCACTCTTAACACCATCACCGCGGCAATCAAATGCGGCGGCGATGTGCACGTATTAGTCGCAGGGCATAATGCCGGCGCAGCAGCGCAAGCCGCAGCCCAAATCGCAGGCGTCGCTAAAGTTTTGCACGCAGAAGCTGCTTATTTTGCCGATGGCCTGGCGGAAAATATAGCGGAACAAGTTCTGTCTATAGCATCGTCGTATAGCCATATCCTGGCGCCGGCAACTGCCTACGGTAAAAACATTTCGCCACGCGTAGCAGCAAAACTCGACGTTGCCCAAATATCAGAAATCACCAAGGTCGATGCACCTGATACGTTTGAACGCCCGATCTACGCAGGAAACGCCATCGCAACGGTCCAATCTAGCGATGCAGTCAAAGTCATCACCGTGCGTAGCACAGGTTTTGATGCAGCCGTGAGCGGCGGTTCTGCTGCGGTAGAAAGTATTGCTGCGGTTGCCGATTCTGGTAAATCTGTTTTCGTATCGCGCGAAGTTGCCAAATCAGATCGTCCTGAATTGACGGCGGCTAAAGTGATTGTTTCTGGTGGGCGCGGTATGGGTTCAGGCGAAGCGTTCAAATTGCTCGAGCCTTTGGCTGATCGACTGGGCGCAGCGATGGGCGCATCGCGTGCAGCGGTGGATGCCGGTTACGTACCAAACGACTGGCAGGTTGGTCAGACCGGCAAGATCGTCGCACCAGCTTTGTATATCGCGGTCGGTATTTCTGGTGCGATTCAGCATTTGGCGGGTATGAAAGATTCTAAAACTATCGTGGCTATCAATAAAGATCCTGAAGCGCCAATTTTCTCGGTGGCTGATTACGGTATTGTCGGCGACCTGTTTGAGATCGTCCCGCAATTAATTGCTGAGTTAGGTTAATTAAATTAAATGCGTGTAGGCCGATGAGAGTTGGCTTAACAACACTAGATAAATAATTTGGACAGGATAAGCAGGATTGTCGTGCAACTGACAGAAGAATTTCTGCAGTTCTGAGATGATATCTGTTGATCCTGTCCATATTTTTTGGAGTTTAAAATGAGTTATGTTGCCCCGTTAAAAGACATGCTGTTTGTGATGAACGAACTGGCTGGTTTGGCTGCAGTAAATGCCTTGCCGAATTGTGAAGATGCCACACCGGAGACGGTCGAGGCTGTTTTGGAAGAGAACGCCAAATTTGCCGGTGAAGTCGTTGCACCATTAAACTGGGTTGGCGATCAGGCGCCTAGCTATTGGAAAGATGGCCAGGTCGTCACCACCAAGGGCTTTAAAGAAGCCTTCAAGCTGTTTGGTGAGGCGGGGTGGCAAGGAGTGCAGCACCCAGCGGAATTTGGCGGTCAAGGCTTGCCTAAGCTAGTGGCGACACCGTGTATAGAAATGTTGAACTCGGCCAGTATCTCGTTTGCTTTGTGCCCATTGTTAACCGATGGTGCGATTGAAGCGCTGTTGACCGCCGGTAGCGATGAGCAAAAAGCGATTTACCTGGAGAACTTAATCTCTGGTAAATGGACAGGCAGCATGAACCTGACCGAGCCTCAGGCCGGTTCGGATCTGGCTGCAGTCCGTACCCGTGCAGTGCCACAGGGTGACGGCACTTATAAAGTTTTTGGCACCAAAATCTTCATCACCTATGGTGAGCATGATATGGCTGAAAATATCATTCATCTAGTATTGGCGCGTACACCTGATGCACCGGAAGGTGTTAAGGGCATCTCTCTGTTCATCGTGCCAAAATTTTTGGTCAACGCAGACGGTTCCCTGGGGGAGCGCAATGATGCGCACTGCGTATCCATTGAACATAAATTAGGGATCAAGGCCAGCCCGACGGCAGTCTTGCAATTTGGCGACAACGGCGGTGCAGTTGGCACTTTAGTCGGCCTGGAAAATCGCGGCCTGGAATACATGTTCATCATGATGAACGCGGCGCGTTTCGGTGTCGGCATGCAAGGCATTGGTGTGGCGGAACGTGCTTATCAAAAGGCGGTGGGCTACGCTAAAGATCGCGTGCAGTCGCGCGATCTGGCTGGTTCTGCCGGTCCGGTGAGCATCATTCATCACCCTGATGTACGCCGCATGCTGATGTCGATGCGCGGGCAGATTGAAGGGGCGCGTGCTTTGGCTTACGTCGCTGCCGCTTTGAGCGACGCTGCGCATCACCATCCAGACGAAGCGACACGCAAAGCGAATCATGCGACTTACGAATATCTCGTACCTGTCGTGAAAGGCTGGTCGACTGAGATGTCGCTGGACGTCACTTCCACCGGCGTGCAAGTGCATGGCGGTATGGGTTTCATCGAAGAGACCGGCGCAGCGCAGCATTATCGCGATGCAAAAATTCTGACGATATACGAAGGTACGACAGCGATTCAGGCGAATGACCTGGTCGGCCGGAAAACTGCACGTGATGGTGGCGCGATTGCGAAGTCCTTGATTGCACAAGTGCGTGCCACTGAAGCGGCTTTGGCTGATAGTCAATCGGTTGATCTGCAGGCCATCGGGCGTCAGTTGGCCTTGGGTTCTGCTGCTTTGGAAGATGTAGTGAACTTCGTCGTCACTAATTTCAAGAGCGATATCAAAGGCGTTTTTGCTGGTAGTGTGCCGTATCTGAAACTAGCAGGGATAGTTCTGGGCGGCTGGCAAATGGCTCGTGCTGCCTTGATTGCAGAGCAGAAGCTACAGGCAGGCGAGGGTGATGCTGGTTTTTACAAGGCAAAAATTGCGACTGCAAGATTCTTTGCGGATCACATCCTATCTGCAGCGCAGGGTCTGCGCTCGTCGATTGTGGATGGCAGTTCCGGCGTACTCGCGATGAGTGAAGATCAATTCTGATTATTGCAACTTTAAACAAAAACGGCACAAGAAATCTTGTGCCGTTTTTGTTTGTTGAATGCGTAAATTAACCGTCTACGCCACCTGTATACAGCAAGGCAAATCCACGTGCTAAAACAAAAATTAATGCAAACGCGCCAAATGCCATCGTCAAAACGAGTATCAGTGCCAATGGCCAGGTTGAGTCACTCTTTTGCGTGGAATCCGGGTTGTATTGCGCATCCCACTTTTCATCGGATTTCAGGCCAAGCATCAAGGCGGTAAACAAACTAATAAGAAGCGAGATTGCCCAAGGGCTCATGGTGAGTAGAAATGGCAGGTTGAACAGTAAATTCGCCAGCAGGAGGGAAATTGGTAAGCTGGTGAAGTGCAACCAAGCCAATTGATCACGTTTGCCAAAGAGATAAAATCGGTGCGCACCTAAGCTGCCTAAAGTCGCCGCTAACAAGGTGGCAATCGTTTTGTTTTTATGTTTTGTGGTCATTGGCTGATTTAAAATTGAAGAGTAGGGTTGAGTTGGTATGCGGTGCGGAAGTGAGTGTTTAAGCTGGAAGGCCTGATTTTATAGGATTTGCACTTGCGCTACCGAAATATTGGAGAGGCCAGAGGCGCTGATCGAGCCTTTCCTTTGCATAAGGCTTGCAATGTTGAGGATTTTTTGAGTATTTCAAAATATTGCTTTAATGAAAATTGTGTGTATAAATGCCAAAATTTACAGCT
This sequence comes from Pseudomonadota bacterium, assembly GCA_040390685.1. Taxonomy (GTDB): domain Bacteria; phylum Pseudomonadota; class Gammaproteobacteria; order Burkholderiales; family Burkholderiaceae_D; genus Undibacterium. Next base: position 35,831 of record JAZJYB010000141.1, read on the forward strand.
GTCCGCAGACTTTTTCGTGGATAGTCCTTGCATAGTTTGTCGTGCGCAGGCTATAATTTACGGCTTTTTCCGTCTTTAGACATTTTTTGGAAATATTATGGTCGTTATTCGTTTGGCTCGTGGTGGTGCAAAAAAGCGCCCTTTTTACAATATCGTTGCTGCAGATTCACGCAATCGTCGTGATGGTCGCTTCATCGAGCGTATCGGTTTTTACAATCCGGTAGCAACTGGCAATGCTGAGACTATGCGTGTCGCAGCTGATCGCCTGGCTTACTGGCAAGGCGTTGGCGCTCAGTTGTCGCCAGCTGTTGCACGTCTGGTAGCCCAGACTGGCAAAGCAGCTTAATAGCTTGTCTGTTAATTTAGCTGAAGGTTTGGCTAATACACTTGCTCCTGATGATTTGGTCCTTGTGGGCTATATCTCAGGAGCATTTGGTCTTCAAGGCTGGGTAAAGGTTCGTCCTTACTCGTCTACCGCAGATGCAGTGTTGTCTGCAAAGACCTGGTGGTTAGAAAGCCCGCAGCAACCAGAATTGCGCGACATCGAGCGTATTGAATGCAAAATTCATGGCGAAGATGTTGTTGCAAGACTAGTTGGTGTTGCAGATAGAAATGCTGCTGAAGCGCTTAAAGGTACGACGGTTAAGATTTCGCGCAAGCATTTCCCCGTATTGCCCGACGGTGAGTTTTATTGGCTGGATCTGATTGGTTTGTCAGTCGAGAATTTGCAGGGCGAAAGCCTGGGGCAAGTACGCGATTTGATGGATAACGGCGCCCATCCAATTTTGCGCGTTGCTGCTGCCGATGTTCCCGAAAGTGAACTGGCAAAATGTGAACGTTTGATACCCTTCGTTGATAATTTTGTCAAAGAAGTCGATCAAAAAACTCGCAAGATCACGGTTGACTGGGGTCTGGATTATTAGCAAAGTTCTGGGAGTGTGTTTATGAGATCAGAAAGCTATGCAGTTTGATGTCATAACGCTGTTCCCCGAAATGTTCACCGCGCTGACTCAATCTGGGATTACGCGAAGAGCATTTGAGCAAAAAAAATGCGAGTTGGCCTTGTGGAATCCACGTGATTTCACGACCGACAGACATCGTACTGTGGACGACAGGCCGTATGGCGGTGGCCCGGGTATGGTGATGCTGGCGAAGCCCTTGCAAGCGGCAATTCTTGCAGCCAAAGAGCGTCAAGCGCAATTGATTACAGCTTCACCGCGGGTGATCTATCTGTCACCGCAAGGGAAGCCACTGACGCATCAACGGGTAATGGATTTTTCTCAGCAATCCGGTTTGGTTTTGTTGTGCGGACGTTACGAAGCGGTGGATCAACGCTTGCTCGATCACTACGTCGATGAAGAAATCAGCCTCGGCGATTTCGTCTTGTCTGGTGGTGAGTTACCGGCGATGGCATTGATGGATGCAGTGATTCGACAATTGCCCGGTGTCTTGCATGATGATGCTTCTGCGATTGAAGATAGTTTTGTCAATGGCTTGCTCGATTGCCCGCATTACACACGTCCTGAAGTGTTTGATGATCAGGCCGTACCAGCAGTGTTGTTAGGTGGTAACCATGCCGAGATTGAAAAATGGCGCCGTCAGAAATCGCTGCAAGCGAGCAGGCAAAAACGTCCGGATTTAATCGTTCAGGCACGCGCTGCAGGTTTGCTCAGCAAGGCTGACGAGAAATTTTTAAGTAGTCTGTAAAAATAGTTTGTTGTACCGCCAGATCGCATGATCTGGCATTAAAGAGTGAAATCGGTATCAAAGATTTCACATGTTAAACCCCATCCTCTACTGAGCAATGTTTTTATAGCGTCAGCAAGATGGTAATTGGAGTAATAAAAATGGATTTAATCCAAACTTTAGAGGCAGAAGAAATTGCTCGCCTCGGTAAGAAGATTCCTGATTTCGCACCTGGCGACACAGTTATCGTTAATGTTAACGTAGTTGAAGGCACACGCAAGCGTGCTCAGGCTTACGAAGGCGTTGTGATTTCTCGTCGTAACCGTGGTTTGAATTCAAACTTCATCGTTCGTAAAATTTCATCTGGTGAAGGCGTTGAGCGTACATTCCAATTGTATTCTCCGTTGATCGCTTCGATCGAAGTTAAGCGTCGTGGTGATGTACGTCGCGCTAAGTTGTACTACTTGCGTGAACGTTCAGGCAAATCTGCTCGTATTAAAGAGAAATTGCCAAGCCGTAAGACAGCAGCCCCAAAAGCAGCGTAATATTTGCTTTGATGGTGTGTTGAGAAAAGGATGCCGTTGGCATCCTTTTTTTATTTCTAGATCGTGCTAAAAAAATATTTTGACGAAACTGATTTTTATTCCTGAAGACTTACCGATACATTCGATCGCGAATGAAGGGGCGGTGCCGCCTGCTCACCTGAATGCTGAATGGTTGCGCCAGCGCTTGTCTCAGCCGCCAGCGTGGACGCCGGAAACGACTGATGAACATTTGCTGGCGACCGTGTCGAGCTTCAAGACCGCAGCGGTTTTAATTCCCCTGGTGATGCGCGATGAAGGCTTGAGCTTGTTGCTTACGCATAGGGCTGCGCACTTGAACAATCATGCCGGGCAAATCAGTTTTCCCGGTGGTCGGGTTGAAGCCAGTGACGCTTCGTGTATAGACACAGCTCTGCGTGAGGCGCAAGAAGAGATCGGCCTCGAACGTCAGCATGTTGAGGTGATTGGCTCACTGCCACAATATCGTACCGCGACTGGCTACGATGTGACACCTGTCATTGCCTTGATTCAACCGCCGTTTAATTTGACGCCAGATTCATTTGAGGTTGCCTCTATTTTTGAGGTGCCGCTGAGTTTTTTGATGGATGCAAAAAACCATCAGCGACGCTCGTTGGAATTGCCGAACGGTGCCGGCATACGTACTTTCTATGCGATGCCATATCAGCAGCATTTCATCTGGGGTGCGACTGCAGGCATGCTCAGAAATCTTTTTCATCTGATGCGCGCTTAATATCAATTGATTTTGTTGAAGTACAAATTTGAACGCAATTTGTTTTAGGTAAGCAGTAGACTTCAAAATCTTGTCAAATCAGTTTACACTTGCCGCATTCAGACATTTATTTCATTTCGGAAACGATTGAAAAAGCCCAGCCATGACATTTCTTTCCATACTTTTTGCTTTACTTATCGAGCAATTGAAGCCATTGAGGGTAGATAACCCGATTTATTTGCAAGTTCAAAATCTGGCGGCAAAGGTTGAAGGCTGGTGCAATGCGGGTAAGGCAATACATGGACGTACTGGGTGGTGGATAGTGATCGGCTCCTTGACCGTACCAACAGCACTGATTTATTGGCTGTGCATGTATTTCAACCCACTCGCTGCACTGGTGTGGAACGTGATTATTGTCTACCTCACTCTTGGTTTTCGTCGTTACAGCCATTATTTCACTACGATACAAGTTGCGTTGAGCGCAGGTGATGAAGCCACTGCCAGAAAATTTCTGGCCGAATGGATCAATCGCGACACGACCGATTTAGACGCCTCAGAAATCTCTCGCCTTGCGGTAGAGCGCTCTTTAGTCGCCTCGCATCGCAATGTCTTTGGTGTATTTTTTTGGTTCCTCATGCCAGTCGGACCTGCTTGTGCGGTGATGTATCGCTTGGCAGAATTTCTTTCGAGAGAATGGAATGAACCTGAACACATGAAGAATGAAGAATTCGGTGAATATGCCAGCAAAGTTTTTTACTGGATCGATTGGATACCAGCGCGTTTGACAGCTGTCGCGTTTGCCGTAGTGGGTAATTTTGAAGATGCGATTTATTCCTGGCGCAATTATGCTGATCGTTGGCCTGATGAGTTGGTCGGGATTATTTTGTCCTCCGGTGGTGGCGCAATCGGCGTACGTCTGGGCGAGCCGGAAACTAAAGCGATCATCTTAACTGCCGATGCCAGCGCAGTTGACATGGATAGCCTGGAGCTGGAAAGTCAGCCCGGCGTGGAAGCATCGCCAAGGTCATTGCAGAGCGCCGTAGGTCTGGTCTGGCGTGCCTTGTTATTGTGGATGCTGTTACTTTTGTTATTGTCATTCTCTATTTGGCTTTAGTGTCCAAGTCATTTTTTTGCCAAGCATGTTGCAGTTAGAAATTTCTCCGCCATCGATTGCGGATGCCACGGCTTTGTTAGATTTCGAGCTGGCAAATCGCGCCTATTTTGAAGCGAGAATTAACGCCAGGCCAGCTAATTTTTACAACTATGAAACTGTGCGCTACTCGATTGAGGAAGCCAATCAACATCGTGTTTTGGGGACTGGCTACCAATACCTGATTAAGTCTTCAGGCGAAATCCTTGGTCGGATAAATCTCAGCGGAGTCGCCAAGCGCTATTACAACAAGGCAGTGCTCGGTTATCGAATAGGTGAATGCCATGGTGGTAAAGGTGTTGGCAGCCAGGCAGTGAGTCTGCTGCTGAACGAGGCCTTCGATAGCCTTGGTCTGTGGCGGGTTGAGGCGCAGGTACGTGAAGACAATCTTGGCTCGATACGCGTGTTGGAGAAAAATGGCTTTTCCATTTTTGGACGCGTAAGGCAGGGTATGTATTTCAACGATACGTGGGGAGACTTGCTGCATTTCGAATGTCGTTCGCCACATGGCCCCACTCTTTAATTTTCCAGTCAGTTTCCCTATAGATGTCATTGATAACTGACACGCTTGAGCCTATCTGGCACTGGATAGCAAGCTGGTATTTACTGGTAAGCCTGATTTGTTTTGGCATTTACGCGTTCGATAAGCCCGCCGCAATCGCTGGCCGGCGGCGCGTTTCTGAAATGAGCCTAATCATCTGGGGATTGTTTGGTGGTTGGCCCGGTGCAATTCTTGCACAACAATTATTCCGACATAAAACTAAGAAGACTAAGTTTCGCGTGGTATTTTGGCTGAGTGTAATTACACATCTTGCAGCCGTCCTTTCCCTTTCAATTCTTTACTAAGTCGAAAAATGCACTATAGTAAATAAGTAACATTGCTCCCAGTGCATCAAAGATTCATCTGATCAGCTACCAAGCTCCTTAATATTAATTAAGGTCATTCTCGCGCATGCGGAAATCTAGTTTGTACACCACGCGCAGCGTCAATATTGATGTGTTTCGCACAATGTTGCTTCTGGATTCCCGCATGCGCGAGAATGGCAAAAACACCTTTCTATTGATCCAGGTAACTAATCGGGAAGATTTATCTATGATGCATTTTTCTTTTGAGTCTTCTATAAGATATAATACATAAGTACTTTAAATGCTTGGCGCAAGAATTAATTGATCAACATTTTTGCAAGTTACGTGTTTTTTAGCTTCAGGGCAAGCCGATCACATGGCCGATACTATTAAAAATAAATCAACACCAAAGCGTGAGTTTTTTATTCACGGTCTTACCAGTGACGGCAAACAGTTTCGTCCTAGCGATTGGGCTGAACGTTTGTGTGGTGCCATGTCCATTTTTCGCCCTGACGCAGGTAGAAACGCACATTTAGTGTATTCGCCCTATGTGCGCCCGTTGTTGCTTAACGGCGTACGTTCTGTGGTGGTGAACGAAGCCTTGCGTGAGATAGAGCCTTTGGCGTATCACTTCGTACTCAGTTTTGCCAAAGACAATGATTTGCAAATCATCGATGCATGTTTATTGCCTGACCTCGCCGTAGTGGATCAAGCGGAAAAATAAATTCCCTATTGTTTTGTCAAGAACGCTTGCGTGACTTGTTCGCGCAACCAGCGATTGGCCGGATCATTCTCTACGTTTTGATGCCAATACAAATACACATCCCACGACGGCATAGGCAAAGGAAGTGCGAGTATCTGGTTGCCAAACTGTTCATTGGCAATACGCGCGTAGCGCTCGGGCATAGTCAGTAGCAAGTCAGTCTGGCTCACCACGCGACAGGCCGCAAAATAGTGCTGACAGCGCAAGCGGATGCGGCGTTGCAAGCCTAGGCGACTCAGTTCAAAATCTTCCAGACCCATGCCTTTACGTCGTGAACTAGCCAGCACATGTTCGGCTTTTAAATAGCTGTCCAGATCCAGTTTGGTTTTGTTCTTGATCGCCGGATGTCCTTTGCGTGCAATCACAACGGTGGTGTCCTGGACGATTTTTTGCCGCTGTATATCGTTAGTCAAAGGCAATAGCATGTCAATTGCCAGGTCGATCGTGCCAGCTGCCAACTCACTCACTAACTCCCTTCGTTCAACCTGGATCGCCGCCAGGTTGATATGTGGCGCCTGCTGGGTGATGCTTTTCAGTAGCGGTGGCAAAACGGTCGATTCCAGCACATCACGCAGGGCAAGATTAAATTGCTTGCTCGCCTGAGTGGGGTCAAACTTGCCGGCGTCGGCCAAGGTGACTTCCAATCCGCGCAATGCGGCACGCACTGGTTCTATGATGCTGCGCGCCAATGGCGTCGATACCATGGCATGTCCTTGGCGTACGAATAAAGGGTCGTCAAATATCAAGCGCAAGCGCGCCAGCGCATGGCTGATGGCCGGTTGCGTCAGGTTGAGTTGCGCACTTGCACGCGTCACGCTGCCTTCAGTATAAATGGCATCAAAGACCGTGAAGAGATTTAAGTCGACTTTAGATATATGCATGAAATTAATTTAAGATGATAAGAACTATTCATTTGATCAATTATAGCTTGGGCTTTACACTCAAGTTATCAAATGTATTGGCTTTTCGACTGTTCGACCCCCATCCCAACCTTCCCCCTGGCATGGGGAAGGAGTAGATGGCGTTTTCAACGAATTTATTTAAGGAAAACAATGGCGCAAATTTATCTGGTCCGGCACGGTCAGGCTTCTTTCGGGAGCCAGAATTACGATCAGCTGTCAGATCTTGGCACTCTGCAGGCGCAGCATCTGGGGCGTTGGTGGGCGGCACGTGATTTGTCAGTGTCACGTGTGGTGACTGGCAAGTTGCAAAGGCATCTGCAAACCGCTCGCGCCTGCATGGCAGAAATGCAGGGCAAGCCAGAACAGGAACTCGATACCGCTAGCTGGCACAGTGACTTTGGATTTAATGAATACAATCATCACGAAGTGCTGGCCAGACACGTGCCAGCCTTCGACGATCCTGCAGAAGTAAAAAGTTTTTTAATGAACACGCCAAATGGCAAGCAGGCGTTTCAAGATATTTTTTCGCAAGCGATAACGCGCTGGATGTCGGGCTCGTTTGATCATGAATATTCCGAAACCTGGCAGACATTTCGCCAGCGTTGCGTGGCGGCTTTAGCACGCCAGATCGCTGATCCGGAACCGGCAAAAAACATCATGATCTTTACCTCTGGCGGCACGATCTCCGCTTTATGTCAGCATGTCCTGGGCTTTCCTGATGCGCGCTTTGCCGAACTGAACTGGTCGCTAGTCAACAGCGCCGTCACGCGCTTTCATTTGCAGCCTGCCGAGTCAGCTGAAAAACCGGCAAAGCTCGCCTTAGCGTATCTGAATAATTTTTCACATCTTGAACAGCTCAATCAGCCTGAGCTTATTAGCTACGTTTAGTCTTTTTACTGAATTTTCTTTAACCCAGAGAGCATAAAATGGATTTCCAATACAGCCCAAAAGTAATCGCCTTGCAGGCACGCCTGATTGCCTTCATGGACGAACATATATATCCCAATGAAAAAGTATTTTACGGCGAGATAGAAGCGAATCGGCTAGCGGGGAATGCCTGGGTTCCGACCAAGATAGTCGAGCAGCTCAAAGAAAAAGCCCGTGCCGCCGATCTGTGGAATTTGTTCCTGCCAGAATCTAGCCACGGTGCAGGGTTGAGCAATCTTGAATATGCCCCCTTGTGCGAAATCATGGGGCGCTCTTTATGGTCAGCCGAAGTGTTCAATTGTGCCGCGCCCGATACCGGCAATATGGAAGTGTTTGCACGTTACGGCACGCCGGAACAACAAGAAAAATGGCTCAAACCTTTGCTGAATGGCGAGATACGTTCTTGCTTCGCCATGACCGAGCCAGCAGTGGCTTCGTCAGATGCGACCAATATCGAAGCCTCTATCGTGCGTGACGGCGATGAATATGTAGTCAATGGCCGCAAGTGGTGGTCGTCTGGTGCGAATGATCCGCGCTGCAAGGTATTTATCTTCATGGGCAAGAGCGATCCGGATAATGCCAATCGGCATCAGCAGCAATCGATGATAGTCGTGCCACGTGATGCCAAGGGCGTGACGATTTTGCGCGCCTTGCCGGTTTTTGGTTACGACGATGCGCCACACGGCCATGGTGAAGTTTTGTTTGAAAACGTGCGTGTGCCGGCCTCAAGCATCTTGCTGGGTGAAGGGCGTGGCTTTGAAATCGCCCAGGGTCGTCTTGGCCCTGGCCGCATCCATCACTGCATGCGCCTGATTGGCCTGGCAGAGCGTGCTTTGGAAGACATGTGTAAACGCACTTTAAGTCGAGTGGCATTTGGCAAGCCGGTGGCGGAGCAGGGCGTGACGCTCGAGCGCATTGCCAACTCGCGCATCCTGATTGACCAAGCACGCTTCCTGGTGCTGAACGCTGCGCAGATGATGGATACAGTAGGGAATAAGGCGGCGGCCAAAGAAATTGCCATGATTAAAGTCGCTGCACCAAGCATGGCATGTACGGTAATCGATTGGGCGATACAGGCACATGGCGGTGCTGGCGTATCGAATGATTTTGGTCTCGCCTATTCATACGCGCAGGCGCGTACCTTGCGCCTGGCCGATGGCCCGGACGAAGTGCACCGGAATCAGATCGGCAAAATGGAATTGAAAAAATATAAAACCAAATAACAGCGCTCGCTATTGAATAGCCCGTTGAAGTAAGCTTCAACGGGCTATTTTATTGAACAAACATTCTATTGTAGTGAGGCGGAAACTGGTATAAATTAAATCAAAGTCAATTTGGAACTAGTAATGGCCATGCTCCGTAAAATTCGACGCGTTTTAATTTCCTTTCTGCTGTGTTTCTTCACGTCTGTCACGCCAATTTCTGCTGCCGAAACAAGTTTAAATCTCAACGGCAAGCTACAGAACTCGATTTCTTTGACGCAATACTTCGCGGTTCTGGAAGACAAAAGCGCAAGCTTGACTTTTGCCGAGGTGCAAAGCCCAACATACGCAGCTGGTTTTAAATCCGGAAATCCAGCCGCCGAAGCCTTAAGTTTTGGGTATACCCGTTCGGCCTTTTGGTTAAGGCTAGAACTGCGCAATGACAGCAATCTCGTTTTGAATCGTATGCTCGAAATCAGCGAGCCAGGGCTCACCAACGTGCAGTTTCATCAAACTCAAAAAGATGGCCAATATCAAGCTATCGCCACTGGCCGCGAAAAACCATTTGCCTGGCGACCCTATCTAAATCGATTTTATGTTCTTCCCTTAATGCTAGCGCCGAATACGGCGCAAACTATTTACTTAAGGGTGCAGTCGGTCGGACCGATTTCTGTCCCCGCCAAGCTATGGGAGCCGCAGGCATTTTATGCGCATGAACGTAGCGATTACTCCAGTCAGGCATGGTATTTTGGTATGGCGATGGCGATGGCGCTATTTAATTTTTTGCTGTTCATCGCCTTGCGCGACCGGATTTATCTGCTGTACGTGAGCTTTGTTTCCTTCATGGCCATGACGATGGCTATCCAAAATGGTTTGGACAAAGAATATTTTTGGAATGACTCTCCTTTTTGGTCAAATATCGCGACTAACGTCGGCTATTCTTTAACACTGGCGTCCTTGCTGATCTTCATGCGCAAGATGCTCAATACGCGCGACGTCATCCCGCGGCTTGATCGGGTACTGCGGATTTTTATCTGGCTTTTTTTGCTGACACCGCTGGCGTTTTGCGTCTCGCTACAAACAGTGATACAGCCTACCGCAATTTTGTATGGAGTTGCGGCCTTGTTGATTTTAGTGGCCGGCCTTTTTTGCGTGTTTAAACGCCAGCGCAGCGCCTATTTTTTTGTCGGTGCTTTTG
>JAZJYB010000142.1:0-10716 GCA_040390685.1 Pseudomonadota bacterium
ACCGGGGATGGTGGTACCGGTGACGGTGGCACGGGTGACGGCGGGACTGGTGATGGTGGAAGCGGTGACGGTGGGTGGGGCGATGGCGGAGGCGGTGATGGATTAAGCCATAATTGAATCAGCTACACAGTAAATTGCAAGAAAATGGGTAAGCCGCAAACTTGCCCTGTCACCAAAAAACTATTCAAGCATCGACTGTATTCGTCGTTGATAAACATTGAAAAACAGTGAATAAAATTGCATCAGACCTATCATTAAATATTCTCCAGCAGCTTAAGAGAACTTCCGAGTGGGAACTGCTTCGTCAGGAAACTTTAAAAAAAGCAGTTTTGTTGCAAAGCAATTTAAGTTTCGACTTCCGTGAGGTACTCACGCAAGCTAGCAATTCGGCAGCAGCAGGAAATTTGATGTGGCAGTTAATCAAGCCATTTGAGCCCGAAGTTCTTGTGGGCCCCGGCTTAGGAGCAACGCCTTTGTTATATGGTATTGCTAACGCCGCTTTGCAAGATGGAATTGACCTGTCCATCATGATGGTAAGAGACAAGCGTAAAGAGCACAATCGGAGGCGTTGGGTCGAAGGCGCCCGACGCCCAGAAAATAGCCGCGCCATCATCATTGACGACTTCCTGGGCCAGGGCTCTGCTGTCAATCTAGTCGAGGCAGCGCTAACAGCAGACGAACGCAAACTAAATATTTGTGCGGTTGCCATATTGTTCGACATGTGGGAGCCGCTCGGGTCGCGTCAAATCTCGATTAGTAAATGTCCAGTTGTGTCTCTCCTGAAGCGTCATGATATTGGTCTTTCACGAGATTGTTACGATGCTGTACCTCCTTTAATGCAGGGATCCTATCCCGCTTTCATCAATAAGCCCGCTTGGTGGAGATTCGAACTCAATAGTAATAATCAACATCCTCTCAAATGTGCTCCAGTTATTGCCGACAACGCCGTCTTTGTCGGGGACGACCAGTCTAGAATATGGCGTTTTGATGGCGCTAGCGGAGAAACCAACTGGCAGTATCAAAGTTTGGGCCGCCCTCAAAAAGGCATAGTTCAGCGCCTTCAATTTGCAGACAACAGCATTGTATTCGGTTGCTATGACGGCACGATCACTCGCTTGGAAGCAAATAGTGGAAAGGTGATCTGGCGCTGGCGCCAAGATTCCCATGTACATGCAACGCCGGCGCTCGACCTCGCTAACCGACGTATTTTCATCAACACGGAGCAAGAAAACGGTGGAGCTGCTTTCGGCCATTTGTTTGCTTTGGACTGGGATTCCGGCCGGGTATTATGGCAATACACGCATGGCTATTGGCCTCCGGCCAGCGCGACCTATTCTGCGCCACATAACGCAGTCGTAGCAACTTGCAACGACCGTTCTATCGTTTGCGTTGATGCGAGCACCGGCCAGCTCCGATGGCAAAAAGAAACAAAAGGCATGGTGCGCGGAAAACCTGGCATCAATGCACATGCCGTGTTTGTTAGTACGGAGAACAGTTATTTGCATAGCTATGATCTGGCCACCGGCGAAGAGCGCTGGGTACGGCGGCATGGGAAAGGCAAGCACCATCAGTATTTGCATGTAGACAAAGATCTTGTCTATGCCTTGGATGGCCAATGCCACCTTAGCGTATTCGATGCAGAATCCAGTGAGCTACGCTGGGTAAATCGACTGCGGGAAACAGGCAATTGGACTCCTGTGTCCTTTGAAAAATATATGCTCGTGTTGTCGGAAAACGGTGCCCTTGCAATCTTGGATCCCCAAAAAGAAATCAAGGTTTGGGAAGGATTTGTTGGCGGGCATTATCGCCAACCCCCAGCGGTAGGCTATGTCAATCAGCAACCCGTACTAGCAACAGCCAGTAATCATTCTGGACTAAAAGTATTTAAAATCCATCCATTTTATGCCTCTTAACGCCATGACCAACTCACACCCCCCTGTATCTACATTAAGTTCATGGATCATCGTCAGTCAGGTCAAGTCCAATCGCATTGTTTACTTCACCGACGATATGGACTTTCAACCAGCTATGGATGGGGACTGGTATTTCATTAGCCACTATCAGGGCGCGTTACCTGACAGTATCAACTTACGCAATTGTTGGAGATGGAAGTTCAATGGGCATGTGTTCACGGACATGCTGGATGAAAAGGCCAGTCAATCTAGTCATGAACGCTTGATGGAGAGTAATCGCAAAGCCTTGCTTTCGCTATTAAAAGAAAAAATTAATTTAACTCGACAAAGGGTGTCTTCCCAATGCAACTACGGATTTACTATCCGCAGCGAAAAACTCGAACAAGCGACTTTGTTTTTAGAAAATACCAATACCGATGCCAACATTGATCTATTGAAAAATGTTGGCGCCGCGCGCGGAATAAATCTCGAACAGGCCGCCCATTTAATTGTCGAAAAAGCGCATGAAACGCGGGCCATTCTCAACGAAACAGAATATGCCAGGGAAAAGTGGAGCGAACTCATACGCGAAGCTGAAACTGAAGCGGAATTGATCCGAATCCGGGAAAACCTTCTTACCGAAGTTTATCCGAATCTCTCAGTCAAATTTCCCTATCCAGCCTCTACTTTTTCACCAGAAAACTGGGATGTTTCGCTAAAGGACACGCATAAGAAGCATGAAGTTGCTCGGCTAAAGACTCAACTGCAGGGAGCTATCAATAAATCACGTTCTCAGGTTCGTTCCGTTTATTTGGTCGACGACGTCATTCGATACCAAAAAGTGCAACTTGCGCAAAAAGTCCTGAATGGCGAGGTTAATACTGATGGCAGCTACAGCTTGATAGAAAATTATGCTACCGTACATGGAATAACGACGATCGAGGCGGCACAAAGAATTGTCGCCACCGAGCAAAAATTGGCGCAAGTGCTTGTTCAAACCGAGATCGCCAAGGACAAGCTGGAAGCAAAAATCGATAGTCTCAACACACTGCGGGATATCGAACAGATTAGTCTGGAAATTCGCCAACTTGAAAATTTAGCCAGCTAAACTGAAACAAGCATAGCAAATCTGATGAGCACCGCAAAATATCTTGCCGGCTCGTCACGCGCACTCGCGTTGTTCTACATTGACAAGGCACCTATGCCTGGATTTAGTAAATAACCAAACGTGAAACCGTCAAAAAATAACCTGCTCCATCACCATTTATGGCTGCGTAAAGCCTTAAAAGCTAGCAATGCCGAGGCAATACTCGATTTTGATAACTTCGAGGTGCATGTCCGAAGAGAGAAGGAATTTTGGACACTTTACCCACAATTCTTGACGACACTCAACGGAGTGCGCCAATACACCACGACAGTGTCGGAAGACGTCAATTTGTTTGCGGGGTGGCTCCCGTACCAAAACAAGCATTGGCCGATCGCTGCCGACAAATTAGCCTTCAAGGACTACGCGAACAAAGTCAATTTGCCGGCTCCCCTGTACTCAACCGAAGTATCCAGTAATCTTGCAAATGTCATCGTCAAGCGGCTCAGTTCATCATTCGGCGCGCAGATTTTGGGGCCGTTCAAATCTGCGCAACAACACGAGCTTGATTTGTCGCGCGGAGAATACTACGAGCGCTTTGTGCGTGGCAGAATACTCAAAATTTGGTACTGGAATGCGAAAGCCATCTGCCTCGAACTGGATAAAATGCCCACTGTGAGAGGGAATGGAACGGCGACGGTGGGTGAGTTGATTATCAACAGGGCCAGCCAATTTAGGTCAATGTCAGAGCAAGAAAAAACTCAAATGCTGAAGCAATGCAGCGCCATGCTGGACTATTTTGATATAAATGCATCCACCGTTCTGGAACAAGGTAAGCATCAACCCGTTGAATTTCGTTACGGTTCCGACTTGATGCATGCGACGGAACGCAGCGTAGTGAATCTACAAACAGATCCAATATCCAACATCATGCCGATACTAAACGACGCCGGCATTCGTCTACAAGCAGCAATTCCCGCAATGATTCGGAAGGATACCTTGTTTACGGTAGACGCGATCCTAGACAAGGATAGCAAGCCCTGGTTCCTAGAAATGAACAGCAATCCAGCAGTACATCCCTATGTTTATCCAGCCATCGTGGCAAGCGTTATTCCGCCACTTCAAAAGGATTCGCTGTGAGTGCACCAAGAAGGTTTACGAATGAGCCGTAACATCTCAGACACGGTGATGGAAGTCATCAAGCAACGCTATCCCGACCATGCATTCGTGCTCTTCTACGGCTCACACGCTAAGGAAGAAGAGATAACCACGCCTCAGTCTGACCTTGATGTCATGGTTTTGTACTCGCGAGCGACAAAGCCTTTTAGAGAAACATTTCGCGCCACTGGGTATCTTTTTGATGTTTTTGTCTATGACATTGAAAGCATCAATTATCTGGTTCATCACGCAAACCGCCTCAGCATGGCAAGTCTGATTCACATCATTTTGGAATCGACGGTCTTGCCGGAAGCGAATCCTATTTCAGACCATCTAAAATCGATTGCCGAGCAAGTAAACCAATCTCCGCCAGTTCAAAGAGACTTAGGCCCGTTACGACATTACATCACCAATACCATCGACGACCTGCAATGGTGTCAAGATGCGCGCGACAAAACCGCACTCATGGTCGATCTTTACAGGTCGTTGATGAACTTGATGCTGGCGACCCTAGGAAAAGAAGGGCACACGCGAAAACACGCAGTGGCCGCGATTCGGCTAGCAGCACCGGATTTTTTTATGCATTTGGATACCAAGTTTCACGAGGGAATACAAAACCAGGATCCGAGGTCGCTGATACTGCTTGCTTACGAGACTTTGCAGCCCCTCGGCGGGCCGCTTCGCGAGGGTTTTCGCTTGAATCTGCAAGAGCGGGCCAGGCTAGCGATACCACCCCTCAAGGGACAAGATAATTCGATCTAGCCTGTCAAGGATATTGGACCGCCTCACCAACTTCCCGCCGGCGCAGGTTATACCAGCCTAAATTATCGATCTATTCTCCCTATATTCGCCCGAAAACCCTCTTCTAGCCCACGTAAATGTCCGCATTGTGCGCACCTGGACCAGTAATAATAATGCGAGCTGTTAAGAGCACTCCATCGCATACTCATGCCCCATCGCTCAAGATATTTTGACACTATCAGAGTAGCCATTCGGCGATTCGCGTTGATAAACGGGTGCAAAGCCAAAAAATCTGAAAATAATTTCGCGGCAAATTGGATAGCATCATCATCAGACGTCACAACAGATTGCCTTGCACTTGATAGCAGGTCTCCGGTCAATTGCTCCAATTCGTTAAAATTGACGAATACGATATGACCACGAATAAGATCGACGGTTCGGTACCGTCCATAGTACTGTGATAAATCAGGGCAAATAGATAAATGCGATGCTAGCAGCGCTGACGACGTTAACGTCTCCAAAACGATCCCTGGTAGCTCGCAAATAGAGGCTTTGGCGAGTTCCTCTCCAAGTTGCGCGGTACGCTGGTATTCATAATCAGCGCGGTGTTTTGGTGAGGTAGGCAGCAGCCATAGTTTGGGATGACGTTGCGGTTTACGGAATGCATTGCCACGCCGGCCTAAACTCAACCTATACGACGCTGTTGCGTTGCCCAACAATGCAGATGCTCGCGGAACCAAATAGAAAGAGGATGAATATCCCGGGACAGCGATGACGTAGGAATCGGCCTGTATTTTCAGAATAAGGAAGGTCAAATGAGGCCCTTTCCGGACCAAGATCGGTCCAGTAGCCAATTCTGTATCCACGGCATTCGTGGCCAAGGGAGTCAGGAGAATTCCTATACGTTTGCAGATAAACTGAAGGCACAAATCAGACATTCCCGACTGTTGTACCGGCGCGATATCCAGTAATCGATGCATCTTGAAATTGACATCGGATAACCGAAGGAATGCGGCAAGGCAAGCGATGACATTAAGTGACGGCTCACGATATTCCATCTTTCCGATACGTTTGCAACAATCCAGATCTTCCACCGGCGTAAATTCAGACTCACAAAAATCGTTCATTTGAAGATTCCGCGGTATCGATGTGTCGGTAGTGCTCTTCAACTAGATTCACCTTTTCAAGGAAATGAGGTTTGCCTGAAAACCACGCTCTAGGAAGCTTATGTGACCGCGCGTAGCGCAGCGCATCCAGTAATAATACTGGGAGCTATTGATATTATTCCACTGGATGTTAAGGTTCCAACGCTCAAGGTATTTAGACACAAGCAGTATCGCCATTCTTTGATTCGCATTGAAGAACGGATGCACCGCCAAAAAATCTGAGAATAATCTTGCAGAGAATTTGACTACATCGTCCAAGCACCCAGGATTACTCGCTCTGACAAGAGTCAATAAATTGTCGACAACCTGATCTAACTCAGTGTGTTGTATAAATACCGTGTCACCCCGCTTCAGGTTAAGGTCACGATAGCATCCATAGGATTCGGGCATTTTCGGATACACTGACGCATGACATGTCAACAGCGCTGACGATGTCAATTCCGTTAGCGAAATTGGCTTCTGTTCAGTTTTACCGTAGCTGGCAGCATATTTTTCTTCATGTCGGCTGAGCACACTTGCGTCGTATACTCCGCGGTATTGCTCAAGCCAAGGCAACAGCCACAACTTTGGATTTCGCTCAATTCTGGGAAATGCGGGCCCTGGGCGATCCATACGCACGGCATAAGCATTGCTAATTTGCTGCAACAATTCAGAATCGAATGGAATTGGATGAAATGTCCCTGGATAGCCAGGGAGTGCCGCAGTATAGTTTCCGTCATTCACTTCGAACAGCAGGAAGCAAAATCCAGACTTGGTGAGCGCGATGACTGGCCACGATTTAAGCGCCACAGGAATATCGATCTTAGCGACGGCTAGGGTTTGCATACCTAGCCGTCGTACGACATACAGCAATAATCGATCAGACATTCCGGAATGTGGGATCGGTGCGATGCTCAACAAGTGAGTCAGCCTTATTTTAGCGCCCCATAGTCTTAAAAGCGCAGCGAGACAAGAGAGGAATGTCGTTTCTATTTCTCTATACTCGATGGTACCGATCGAATTTCCGTAGTCGGCGCTGTCAATTCTTGGAAATTTCATGCTTGAAGTATCGTCATTGCCATGTAACCGTAAGTTGAGCTACTGCTGAGCACGCCACCAGCTGTTTTGGTAAAGCTGTTATCGGTGCTTTGTTCCTTATACGTTTCCAGTTGATCTAGGCTATCGTCAAGCGGATCAGTACTTTTTTTCCTTACCGGGATTTTTCATGGGCGCTGGGTACGTAAAAAAATTCAATGGGTTTGCTCGGCGATTAGCTTGTGCTACAGCCTCATCAGTATAGGTTCTAAATGCCCAGTAACCGGCAGCCACGCAACTGACAATGCGCGCATCAAATTTAGTGCCCAAATCCTGTACCTGCGACATGCTGCCAAGCCTATAGGTATAAGCGAACTCCAGAACGTCATTGCAATTGTTCGAATCCGTCACACCCAATGCCATGCGCCGAATCTGCAGATCAGAAATCTTGCCCGGGATAGGTCTCTGGTCAACTGGAACGAATCCCCCAACAGGGTGAAATTTCAATACAAAATCAGCCCGGTTAGCCATCACTGACGGTTGACTACTCTGCGTATAAGCATGTGTGTTCAACGGAGGAGGAGGAAAGCTTTCATGGGTGGCAAGTTTTCCTATCATGCTGAAGAATGCCATCACCATGATAACGTATATAAATTTCGGCCCTGAATTATTATTGGCGGCCTTGGAAGTGGATTCCTCGGGATGCATTTCTCCTGGAGATGTCGCCTTGCGTCGCTTCGGAATTTCATCGTTCCAGGCTTTCCAGCGCTTGATATTTTCCGTGTTGGTCACCAGAAAAAGCCAAGTAGGAAATGCATTGCACATATGGCCCAGCATTTCCATGTCGTAGATCAGTACATTATTGTCGGGCCGTGCATCCACTCGCAACTGTTTGATCACCTCCAACTGTCTCTGTGCGTAATCCACATTCTGGCGATTAAATAGAGTTAACTCCACGATGGCCTGCTCCAGCCGCATACCGGGATGACCCATGTGCAGCAGGCGCTGGCGATCGTTCATCCAGCCAAACACCTTCAGTGCGGAGCCAAACAGGTTGCCGTTCCCCTTGCGCCAGCCCTGGCCGATGTAGAAAATCAATAGCTGTTCGAAATGATCACGCACGTCCAGCTCTATCATGCGCTCGTCCAGCAAAATATTTTGCAGAAGCTGCACTGCATCCGGTTCTTCTATCTCAGTGGCCGATAAGCTCGCCAGCAGGCTTTGCAGCAATTGTTCGGCAGTCTGTGCAGGACTGCCTTTTTGAATAGCCACAGCCGGTGGTGTTACAACAACGGGCGTTTCCTCCTGCGCCACGCGATAGGTGACCTGAACCGGTGCTTTAGGTAGTGCGAAGCTTGCTTCCTTCGGTTTGTGCGCCAGCCAGGCCAATGCTGATTCATAGAGCGCGCGCAATTCTTGAAACGCGTCCGGTTCTGTTTCCTGGTCGATTTTTTTCAGCGCGTTTGCGTAGGCGCGCTTGATCGCCCGTTCGTCCGCCTCGGCAGTCAATTCCAGTCTGTCTAAAAAATATGGCGGCATCGCTACTCCTGGGTATCCAGGCTCGGCGTCAGATAGCTATCGCGCTCTATCTTGTCCAGCAAAACACCAAATTCCTCCTTGTGCTTATCAACCAGTCGGGTATCCTGGGTCGCGATTATTTGCTCGAACCGGCCGATCTGGCCAGCCAGCCATTCGCGTTGCTCCCCCCTGAACTGCTGGTACAGGCGTTCAGCGCGTGCCAGCAGCGTGCGGATCTCCAGTTGGTCACGCGGATGTATCTTCAGCTTAGCCAGGCCGATAAGGCGTTGGCTGATTTCTTCATCGGACAGCAGGCCGGGGTTGTCCTGTATCAGTAGCTGAAATTTTTCTTGTGTCTTATGGACCAGAGCTTCCACTTGCAGCAAGCCATTGACGTCATAGGTAAAGCGTACATCGACAGAATTTTCATCGCGGCCTCCGCCGTCGAGCGGCACTGTCAGGCTTCCGAGCTTGACATTCTCTTTGACCAGGCGCGCCTCACCCTGATAGATATCCAGCACGATGCTGCGCTGGCCATCGGTGGTTGGCGCATAGCTTTTTACCCTGCTGATAGGCACAGGGGAATTGCGCTCTATGACGGGATCAAAATAGCCCTCTACATACTGGTTGCCGGCACGAACGACGA
This sequence comes from Pseudomonadota bacterium, assembly GCA_040390685.1. Lineage (GTDB taxonomy): Bacteria > Pseudomonadota > Gammaproteobacteria > Burkholderiales > Burkholderiaceae_D > Undibacterium. Next base: position 9,220 of record JAZJYB010000142.1, read on the forward strand.
TATTGACCCCCAGTGAGTAGGGGGCCACATCGGTCATAACGATTTCTTCCAGCGCAGCATCCTTCATTTTCAGACCGGCCTGCACGGCCGCACCTATCGCCACGACTTCATCTGGGTTGATGTCGCATTCTGGGAAGCGGCCAAACATTTTTGTCACCATACGCCGTACCAGCGGCATGCGGGTTGCTCCGCCAGCCAGTACCACCCGGTCCAACTGGTGGCTGCGCAAATTGGCGTCGCGCAAAACACGTTCCACTGGATCACGTAGCCGTTTCAGCAGCGGTGCACAGACTTGCTCCAGCAAAGCTTCATCAAAGCGCAATTCATATTCCTTATCGCCTATCACCGCCCGCATTTCACTCTCTGCATCAGTGCTCAAGCGGTGTTTGCACAGTTCAGCCTGCGCAGAAAGGTTTTGCATCAGGGTGGCATTGTTCTTGAGCCTAGCGGGAAGCTGGTGGCGGACCAGAAATAGTTCCACCATGGCCGCGACAATGTCTTCCCCGCCTAGGTAGTTGTCTCCAGATGAAGCACGTACCTCCATCACGCCCTCAAACATTTCAAGAATGGAGACGTCGAAGGTGCCACCACCAAGGTCAAATACCAAGAAACGACTTTCGGCACCCATCTGATGCACACCATAGGCGAGCGCCGCGGCGCTGGGTTCATTCAGCAGGCGGCCCACGTTCAGGCCGGCCAGTTTGCCTGCGGCGCGCGTCGCTTTGCGCTGACCATCGGAAAAATAGGCAGGCACGGTAATGACCGCTTCCGTGACCGGGTGCCCAAGGAAAGCTTCCGCATCTGCTTTCAGCGATTGTAGGACCAGCGCAGACAATTCTTCTGCGCGAAACTCGCGTTTGCCTAGCTTGGTGGTCTTGTTGCTGCCCATATGGCGCTTGAACAGCGAAGCACTGTTTTCCACATGCGTTTGCAAGCGCTCACGCGCGGCGCGACCGACCAGTATCGTGCCGTCATCATCCAGGCTGACGCAGGATGGAGTAAGAACTTCCCCCAGGCCGTTAGGGATAAGCTGGGCTCCTCCTTCCCGCCACACTGCAACTAGGCTATTGGTGGTACCCAGATCTATGCCAACTATCATTGCTCTTCCCGCTATGTGATTCTTTGTGATTTGTTCTTGTACTGTGCCAGCGCCCGGGCCTGCAGAGCTTGAATCAAGAGGCGCTGAACAAATAAATATAGTATCAGGAGTGCAATATGTATTTCCTGCAAAAATCTTTTATATATGCAAATATGTGATTAAAAACAACATCGGTATTCGACGGGCACGGGTAGTGGCTTTGGTCTTCTGCAGGGTGAAATAGGGATGGGCTCGGATGTACAGGATCGTGGAGAGAGAGGAATCACTACGCCGCCCAGGCTGAATTGAAGGCCGCTAGGCGCTTGGTTAGTTTGTATCTGCCCGACAATTCCTTTATTAGCTCCGGCGTTTGTCAACGTAGTTGTCGTGTCATCTCATGCTGCTAACGGTGATGCTTC
>JAZJYB010000143.1:0-18629 GCA_040390685.1 Pseudomonadota bacterium
GGGCAAAAAGATGGCAATGATGGCCATGGTCGAGGCCAATGCGGCAAAAGTGATGATGAAGTTCGAGTCAAACCAATCCTTGGAATTTCCTTCTTCCAGAAAGATCGTCAGCGAACCTAAACCCAAGGCCATGAAGCCTATGCCTAACCAATCGGCATGCAGCAATTGCTTGAGGTCGATAGGTTCGCGCGCCATGCCGTACAAGATGCCGCTGATCAGCAACACACCCGGTACCCAGTTGATGTAAAAAATCGAAGGCCAGCCATACAGCTCGCTCAGGTAGCCACCAAAAGTCGGGCCCATGGTGGGTGCGAGCGTAGCGGTCAAACCGAAAATTGCCATGCCCATGGCACGTTTCGAGGCCGGCAATTTAGTCATCACCAGTGTCAGCGCCATCGGTATCAAGGCGCCACCAGTAAAACCTTGCAGGACACGGAATACCACCATGCTAGGCAGATTCCAGGCCGCGCCACATAGCGTGGAAAACAGCACGAATAGGGCGGTGGTGCCGACCATGTAGGCGCGCATGCCAAATACGCGCGAGAGTAAAGCCGTCATCGGAATGACGATGATTTCAGCCACCAGATAGGCGGTGGAAATCCACGAGCCTTCTTCTTGCGTGGCAGAAAGCGTGCCCAGAATATCGCGTAGCGAGGCGTTGGTAATGACGATATCGAGCACCGCCATAAATGCGCCCAGCATGCCGGCCGCGACGGCGATCCAGGTGCGCAGTGTCACATGTTCGCTGATGGTTTCGGGTAAATGCAGAAGCTTGCTAGTCATGCTGAACCTTAGGTAGTTAGGGAAGCACTGATTTATTCAATTTCGTCGTCCTCGCGAATGCGGGGACCCAGTTTTCAACTTGTCCGCGAAGTGACATATTTGTCGTGCTTCGCACGAAGTAGCTTGAAATCTGGATCCCCGACTAAAGCTTTCGGGGATGACGATTAAATCCGCGTTTCCTTAGTTTATTTTGCAGCGACGGTTTTGCCAGCGTCCGGCTGGTGCAAATGCACTTCCGCCAGTGCCGACATACCAGGCACCAGGCGACCGGCGAATTGTTTGATATCTTCGGCACGCAGCATGATTTTTACCGGCACACGCTGGACAATTTTTGTGAAATTGCCAGTGGCGTTATCTGCCGGCAAGAGCGCAAACTGCGCACCAGAGGCGGGCGAAAAACTGTCCAGTTTGCCGATCAGTGGCTGGTTTGTCATGGCGTCGATCACAACCCTAACTTCTTGTCCCTGACGTAATTCGGCCAACTGTGTTTCTTTAAAGTTGGCAACGATCCAGACATTGTCTTCAACAATTGCGCCAAGTTGTTGGCCAGCCTGCACTCGCGTGCCGACTTCGATATTGCGTTTGCCAAGTCGACCGGCGACAGGTGCCAGAATGCGGTTATATGCCAATTGTTGGTTCGCATCTTTAAGTTGCACCTGCAAGACTTTAATCTGTGCCTTGATCACGTCACGCGCTGAAGACGCTACGATAATCTGTGCTTGCGCTGCGAGGACTGCATCATGGCGCGCGCTAAGATCGGCCTGTGCCGCTGCACGCGTGGTATTCGCGCTATCAAGTTCAGCTTTGGAGACCGCCTTCATTTGGGTATTGTAGAGTTGGCTATAACGCTCGGCATCTTGTTTGGCGCGCTGGAGTTGCGCTTCTGATTGACCGACTTGCGCCTGGGTCGCACTGGCTTGCGCCCGTACTTGCGCTACTTGCGCATCGGCTTGCAACACCTGTTGCGCAGCGCTGGCGATTTGCGCTTCTATCTGTTCGACTTTGGCACGCTGGTCGGCTGGATCTAGTTCTGCAATCACATCACCTTCACGCACAATCTGGTTGTCTTCAACCAGCACCTTGGTCACTACACCGGCAATGCGCGACGACAGAGGGTGGACATGGCCGGCGATAAAGGCATTATCGGTTTCCACCAGATTTTGGCTGCGCCACCACATGCGTCCGATGAGACCAATCGAGATCAGGGCGATCAGAGCCACAATCGCTAATACGCGGTAATTCGGCGCGGCCTTGCTCTCGCTAACTTCAGTCTGAGAAGAAATGACTTCGAGTGCTCTTGGAGCGCTGGTGTTTTGAGTATTTAGCAAGATTTCTCTCCAAAATGAAATGAGGTAAGCGCATTATTCGCCAAATTAAAACGCATGTCAAGAAATGAAACGGTTGCATTTCATTTTAATTTGCACTACAGTTTAGCTATTGAATAGCATTAAATGGCGGGAAAGTAATATGCAACATAATGAATCAGACAACATTTCAGAATTAAGCAATTCAGGTGCTGATGCTGGCGCCGAGGCAGATGAAGCATCATGCTTTGAGCTCCCCTGCGGCAAGGCAGCAGGGCGCCCACGGGCGGCGGATCTTGAATCGCGTATGCAAAATTTAGTCGCCACCGCGGCGTCTTTATTTATTGAAAAAGGCTATTCGAATGTCAGTTTAGAAATGATCGCGCGTGAAGCCCACGTGGCCGTGCGCACCATCTATGTGAAATTTGGCGGAAAAGTGGGTTTGTTCAGTGCGGTGTTAAACAATGGACGCGCACACTTCTTTGCCAATATTGGCGATATGGAGACCGACACGCGTTCTATACCGCAGATCCTGAGTGATTTTGGCATGCGCTTTTTATCGTTGGTGACGGCACCTGGTTCGCTGAGCCTGCAACGTATGGTGATCGCAGAAACCAAGACCAGTCCCGAGTTGGCCCGTACTTTTTTTGATACCGGCCCGGCGCAAACGCGCGAAGTCTTGACACGATTTTTTGCCCGTGCCGACATCCGTGCGCAACTCCGCGAGAATATTCCATACGACTTATTGCCTATTCACTTGATCAGCACAATCTTGGGCGATATTTTTACTATGTACTTACTGGAGCAAAAGCATCCACCGAATGCAGAGGAAATCCGCGCTGCTATGGAGCAGCGTTTATCGCTGTTCTATTTGGCGGTATTGCGTTAGAACTATTTAATTAGGATGAAAAATATCAGGGGTTGCCGATATTTTTTCCCAGGAATTTCTCTACGTGACTCCAGAAATCGACACGAGTTTTCACTAAAGACCAGCCGTGCCCTTCTTTCTCGTAGACTATCCATTCAACATTCGAATTTTCTTTTTTAACAGCAGCATAAAATTTTTCACCATGAATTAATGGCACTCGTCGATCGGCGCCGCCGTATGCCATTAAAAGTGGTTGCTTGATTTTGTTAGCGTTTTCCAAGGGCGAAGTAGCTTTCAATTGTGCCGCATCTTTGACTTGGTCACCGACCATGAGTGGCATGCCATAACGTTTCCAGATATCAGAAAAATCACTCCAGTTGACGTCGTACATTAAATTGATATCAGTTACACCAACCCAATTGATACCGCATCGATATAGACCTGGGTCTTTAACTAATCCCATCAGAGTTGAATAACCGCCATAGCTTGCACCGGCGATGCAAATACGTTTTGGGTCGGCAATACCCTGGTCTATCGCCCATTTCGTACCATCTGCAACATCATCTTGCATGGCGAGGCCCCATTGTTTCCAGCCAGCCCGGAAATGCTTGCCGCCGAAGCCTGTACTTCCACGAAACTCTGGCTCAAGCACGGCATAACCACGCGACGCAAGAAATTGCGCATCCGCATTCCAAGTCCAGTGACCACCTCGTAAAAATGGTCCGCCGTGAACCAGAACCACCATAGGAAGATTTTTTTTGGAAGAATCTTTCGGCAAAGTGAGATATGCAGGAATGCTCAATCCATCACGCGCCTGGTAGCGCACCATGTCTTTCATGCCCATTTTTTGCGGATCGATATCGCTGTTGACGCTACCTAACTTAGTCAGTTTTTTGGTTTCTGCGTTGAACAGCAGATACAGCGCTGGTTGTATGTCCGAGTATGCTTTAACGATGAATATGGGTGATTCCGCTCTTTGCGCGATGGATAACTGATTCACCGTGTTGGGTAACAAGGCATCAATTAATTGCTGGACAGTTTTCATTTTTGGATCGAACCATTGCGTCACCTCTGCATCTATTTCGTAACGAACACCCAATAACTTTCCATTGTTGCTGATCACCTCAGCTTTGATATCAAAATCAGGAGAGGTGACTAGCGGATTGTCTAGCATTTTATTTTTAGCCAGGTCATAAATATATAGACTGGTTTTGTCCTTGCCATTGTTGCTGGTAACGATCAATTTGCCATCCCCATCATAAAAAAATGGATCGATGTCATTGCCGGTGAAAGCATCAAATTCCGTCAATTTCTGCCATTTTTCAGTGGCAGGATCTTTGTAATGGATTGCCTTAATATTTTTTTCGTAAGTGACGGCCACTCTAGGATTGCCCTGACCGTCCATCAACCAGCGATGGGCGTGTAACAAGGGCATGTCGACATCGGTGATATGGCCAGTCAAGGTGTTGAGACGTTGTAAATTAACGTAATCGACTTGGCCTTTATCGTCATATGCTTCGGGCTGGACCACGTATATTTCGTCTGACTCTTGGTTGCCTATTGCGCCCCTTAGAAACGTGTTCCATTTTAATAGAGCTCGCCCCCCATTTCCTGCTTTCCAAAAGCTTGAACTTGTTTGCACCAATTGTTTAAATTTACTCCCATCAATGTTGACTGCAAACATTCCACTCGCCAAATATTGATCGCCTTGCGCCAGCTGCAAGTTAGTTAAATTGAATACTATGCGTGTGTCGTTAACCCAAAAAAATTCACCAATGTCGGATTCTTCAAAGCTAGCGACAACTGTGGATTTAAAAGTCGCCAGATCCAAAACGGCCAATTGCGCGCGCCCCTCTCTTGTAGAAATGCGTATGGCAACAAATTTGGCATTCGGTGATAGTTTTGCACCGCTAAAAGTGGAATTTTGAAAGAAGCTTACTATCGACGGTAAATTGCTTGGCGTTGCCGCGGCAACGTTATGTGAAAAAACGCTTGCAGCTAACAGGCACGCAATAGACGATAGGCGCGTTGTAACATGTCGGAGTTTGGAAATCATAGTATGCAAAAATGGTTAATTTGGCGTGGAGTCAATTGCCAATCAGCACGCTGCCGAACAAGGCAGGTACCACCAGCGTCATGTTTGTCCCGGCAGGATGAATGACCTTGCCGTTGCTTGCGTCGACAAATTTAATCGCGGCAGAAGCTTTGGGAATTTTGAACGTAACCGTGCTGTCGGTTTCATTATTATTGGTGGCGGTAATCGCCCAGGTTTTACCCAATTGGCGCGCCAATACAATCACATGTTCATCAATCAATAGCGGCGCAGCGATGCTGCCGTGCCGTATCACTGCATTGTCTTTGCGAATCTTGAGTATGGCTTTGACGTCAGACAGCATCTGTAAATCCGGCTTGCCCCCTTTATCTGCCCACGGATAGGCGGCACGGTTGAACGGGTCTTCACCACCTGTTAGTGCCACTTCATCACCGTAATAAATAGTCGGTGAGCCAGGGAACGTCATTTGAAAAAACATCGCCAGACGCTGGCGTTGTTTGGCGCTGGCTATCTTCGCTGGATCAGTTTTATCGTCAACGTAACCAAAATAATGTAGCGCGCGTGGCTGGTCGTGGCTGGAAAGCAAATTCATCATCGCGTAGAAGCTTTGCGGTGGATAGGCTTCGCGCATTAACTCGATGTTGTGATACAGAGCATTGGCCTTGCCGCCGGCAGCATACTCCAAAATTGTATTGCGGAAGATGTAGTTCATCGCCGAATCAAAGGTATCGCCGAGAAAATATTTGGAGGCGTCGAACCAGGTTTCGGCTATTGTCATGGCATCCGGTTTTTGCTGTTTGACGACCTTGCGCCATTCGCGCCAGAAATCATCCGGCACCCAAGGTGCGACATCCATGCGCCAGCCGGCCGCGCCACGGTCTAGCCACATGCGCGTGACAGAATCTTTGTCGCCAAAGGCAAAGCGCCGATAGTCAGATGAGGCCTTATTTAACTCAGGTAAATCAGCGACGCCGACCCAGCCCTTATATTGTTTATCGGGCTCGCTTTGCTTGCGATCAAACGTGTACCAGCTGGCGTAGGGCGAATCTGCCTGAACTTTTTCGCCTCGGAAAGCGCCTTTGCTGTCGTATTTCGCAAAGCGGTCGAAGTACAGCGAGTCACTGCCGGAATGATTCAGTGAGGTATCGGGGATCACGCGTATGCCACGTTTGGCTGCCTCGACTGTAAGGCGGGTGAAGTCTGCATTGCTGCCAAAAGCCGGATCAATATTTTTGTAATCAGCGGTATCGTATTTGTGATTGCTCGATGCAGTAAACATCGGCGTGATGTACACAGTATTTGCACCGAGATCGGCAATGTAGTCGAGTTTTTCTATGATGCCCGCAATGTCACCGCCGAAGAAATCATTGCTGTAGACTTTGTCCGAGCCATCGCCTGTGCCAGACAGGTAGGGTTTGTCCAGCCAGTTGCTATGGAATTCAATCGGCTGATCATGATAAGTATTGATGCCGGGTTTTGGATCATTGCTAGTGTCACCATTACGGAAGCGGTCAGGAAAAATATAGTAGTAGACGACATCCTTGGCCCAACTTGGCACCACAAAATCCGCGCTGTACACGGTATGGCGGAAGCGGCGTATGCGCTTATTGGATGCTGGTTTTTCATCGACTAAGCCGAGGCCATTCGCGCCTTTTTCACGGGTCCAATAAATCGCCTCCTTATTGTTTTGGTAGACGTAGGTTTTGTCGCCTATGCGTGTTTCAAAATAGTAGCCATAAACACTGACGTCTTTGAATTGGTAAGTAGTTTTCCAATGTGTCAGACCCGTTTTATCAGTTGCTGAAACATGCATCGGTAAGCGTACCACTTCGGTATATTCCAGGACTTCCTGATCACCTTCAAGTTTACGTTTCTCTATCACTAGCGTTATGCCGTGAATGCCAGCAAGTGAAGTGAGCCCAAAGCTGACTTTGCTACCTGCTTTGACCGCGCCAAATGGAGATTTGTCTGTGAGTTGTCGTGAGTCGTGACGTAAGCTTAGTGCGAGCTTGTTGCTGACTATGCGTGACAATGGATCAGGTCTGTTTTTTACTACGATGCTCAATATGGGCTTGCTAGCCGGATCAGTGAAAGCCAGGCGAATTGTCTGTGCGCCAACGAAAACATAGCTCAGGTTGTTTATGCCGCCTGTATCCGATGCCAACGCTGCTGGCAGTTGATGTTCAGTCGCCGCTGAATTTATCTGAAGTTGTGCCACCGGGCTGCCGATGGTGCTGGTATTGCGCCAACTCTCTTCGGCAATTTTAAATTCATGTTTGCCGTCGAGCTTCACATTTAAATAGTAAGCGTCGCATTGATAAGCAAATGCATATTCTTCTGCGGCGACCCAGTTCGACATCGTGCCGCGTAAAAATAATTCATTCTGGCCGAATGGCGCTGGCGTGCAGGCTGGGGCAGCATCAACCTGGGCGGAATAATTCAAGCCTGCTACGGCACAGAAAAATAATAAGGTTTTGCGGACGATTAGTTGATTCATGCTTAGTTTAATCATGATTAGATAGTTCCAAGTTTTCCCGGTCCATAGAGCGTAACGCCGAGGTGATTTTTTTAAAATACTTAGTTCGACATAAGTAAAAAACGCTGGCCGAAAGTAAGAAATGTGCAGTTTCTCTTGGGAAAGCGCGGTCAATCTCATCGTCTAAATTTTGTTGAATAGATAATATGTATTAATGTTACATGACTGACTTGCAAAATAAGCGAAGAAAAGATTACTAAATTGAATTTTTTTAGGTGATATATAAGGGTAAAAGTGTTTTGTGTAGACGAAATACTACCGTGATTTGTGAAATAAAACGACAAAATTTCAGTCATTAAAATTTTTTCTCAAAGCGCTATGAATTATGTAGTTTTGGTACATTGTGCTGTGGTAGTATCGCTCAATAGTCGTTTTGAAAATCAAGCTTGCAGTATGATTTTTGAGTTTTCAGCTTAGCGACATTGACTAAAATAATAGACCGGAGACGCACAGCATGCACATTTCGACTGCAAAACCAACCCTGTCCTTTTGGCAGATCTGGAACATGAGCTTCGGCTTTTTTGGCATTCAGTTTGGCTTCACTTTGCAAAACGCGAATACCAGCCGGATCTTTTCGACACTTGGTGCTGAAATGGGTGACCTGTCGATACTTTGGCTGGCGGCACCGATTACTGGCATGTTAGTGCAACCGATTATTGGCTACCTGAGCGATAACACTTGGCATGAGTTTTGGGGGCGCCGGCGTCCTTTCTTCTTTGCTGGCGCGATCCTGGCCGCAATCGCCATGTTCATGATGCCCAATTCGAGCATGTTATGGATGGCAGTTGCCGTCTTGTGGATGATGGATACCGCAATCAATATTTCCATGGAGCCGTTTCGTGCATTTGTCGGCGACAAGCTCAATACCGAGCAGCACACTGCCGGTTATGCCATGCAAACTTTCCTGATCGGCTGCGGTGGCGTGATCGCCGGCCTGTTGCCTACTGTGCTCACAGATTATCTTGGTGTCAGTAATATCCCAGTGAATGGCGCAATCCCAGATACCGTGCGCTACGCCTTTTATATCGGCGGCACAGTCTTTGCCGCTTCGGTCGCCTGGACAGTTTTTACCACTAATGAAATTCCGCCAGACGATCTGGAAAAATTCAAGCAAGAGCGTAAAAATAATCAGGGCTTCGGTAAAGCTGTAGTGGAAATCTTGAGTGGTTTTGCCAAGATGCCTAAGACCATGGTGCAACTCGCATTCGTGCAATTTTTTAGTTGGGTGGCTTTTTTCGCGATGTGGGTGTACACCACGCCATCGATCGGTGCCCTGGTATTTAATACTTCCGATGCGCAGTCTGCCGCTTACCAGGAGGGTGGTAACTGGGTAGGCATTATGTTTTCTGTGTATGGTGGCGTCTCCGCTTTGGCGGCTTTCCTTTTGCCTGTTCTGGCGCGTATGACCAGCCGCAAATTTGTCCATATGTTGTGTCTGGTCATAGGCGGCCTCAGTTTGGTCAGCATGTTTTTGATCACTTCGAAAATGCTGATGTTGTTGCCTATGGTCGGTGTCGGTATCGCATGGGCCAGTGTATTGACCATGCCTTACGCCATCCTGGCGGGGTCTTTACCTGCGAATAAGATGGGGTACTTCATGGGCTTGTTTAACTTTTTTGTGGTCATTCCTCAAATTGTTGCCGGTGTCGTTTTGGGTTTCCTGGTGAAAAATTTCTTTAGCAACCAAGCTGTGTTTGCGCTGGTGATCGGTGGGCTTTGCATGATACTTGCCGGGTTCCTGACCCTCGTCGTAAATGATGACGCTGACGTCGCGGCCCAAAAATAAGGCTTAAAAAAATTAATTAGATTATTCGAGCATCGCAGCACAATTTGATGGATTAACGCATGAAGCTTTCTGTATTTTCCTTGTCATTGGTAAGTGCCTTGGTCGCTGGTTCCGCAGTAAATTCTATTGCAGCGGAACCAACGCCTCCAGCGTTAAAAAAGACGGCCGTTACTGCACACGTAAGGCCGTCTTTTTTATGGGAAAACGCAACCGTGTATTTTTTGCTGACAGACAGGTTCAATAACGCAAATCCAGCGAATGACCTGGCGTATGGGCGACGTGCAGATGCGGCGCCGTTACGCGGATATTTCGGTGGTGATCTGGCAGGCGTTACCGCCAAGATTAAGCAGGGGTATTTTGAAGATCTGGGCGTAGACGTGATCTGGATTACGCCACCGGTTGAGCAAATTCACGCAGGCACGGACGAAGGTACTGGCAAGTCCTACGCTTTTCATGGCTATTGGGCGCGCGACTTTACCCGGGTCGATGCCAATCTAGGTAGTGAGGCCGATATGCGTGCGCTGGTCGATACTGCGCATGCACATGGCATACGCGTTTTGCTTGATGTAGTGATGAATCATATGGGCCCTGTGACCGATATCGATCCAGTCTGGCCAGCGAGTTGGGTACGTACCGGACCGCCATGCACTTACAAAGATATAGCAAGCACAGTCAGCTGCACCTTGGTAAAAAATCTGCCAGACCTGCGTACCGAGAGTAATGAAAACGTCGCCTTGCCTCCGCCTTTGGTAGAAAAATGGAAGAGGGAAGGACGTTACGAGAAGGAAGTTAAAGAGCTGGATGCGTTTTTTAAACGCACGGGCTGGCCCCGTGCACCACGTTATTACCTGATGAAATGGCATGCTGATTGGGTGCGCAAATATGGCTTTGATGGCTTTAGGGCAGACACGGTCAAACACGTGGAGCCAGGAGCCTGGAAAGAGCTAAAGCAAGAAGCCAGCGCTGCCTACGAAGATTGGAAGCGGCTCAACCCCAAGAAGAAACTTGGTGATGAGAAGTTCTTCATGACCGCTGAAATTTATAACTACTCAATCGCTCAAGGATTGGAAACCAGGATGGATGGCGGGTCTCGCGCCAATTTTTATGACAACGGGTTTGATAGTCTGATTAATTTCGGTTTCAAGTCCGACGCGAATAAGGGTTATGAAGAACTGTTCAGCAGCTATTCGGATAAGTTGAATGGCGAGCTCAAGGGATATTCAGTACTCAACTATATTGGCTCGCACGACGACGACCATCCGTTTGATGCCAAACGCACGCGCCCTTTCGAGGCAGGTACCAAGCTGTTGCTAAGTCCTGGCGCTGCGCAAATTTACTACGGTGATGAAACTGCACGTGAGTTGCTGGTTGACGGTGCCAAAGGAGATGCCGCCTTGCGCTCGATGATGAACTGGGACGACCTGATAAAAAATGCTGGCAGAGCTGGATACAACATTGCAGATGTGCATCAGCATTGGAGTAAATTGGGCTTGTTCCGCCGTGCGCACGTAGCGGTGGGCGCTGGTGTGCATCAGAAGTTATCGGATCAGCCGTATACCTTTAAACGCACTTGTGAGAAAAATGGCCTCAGCGATAAAGTCGTCGTCGCGCTAGATTTACCTACCAATCAAAGCATATCAATTGAAGTGCAAGGCGTGTTCGCTGATGGTCTAAAACTCAAAGACTACTACTCAGGAAAATATGCCATCGTCACTGACGGTAAAGTGACTTTCGATAGCAAGAACTCCATCCTCTTAATCGGTAAAGAATAAGCATTAGAAAGTAAGAATGAACGTAAATAATTCAATTTCAAAAATCACTAAAATTGCTTTGCTGGTGTTGATAACGCCATGTGCCTTGGCGCAGAATGCCAGCCGTACTGTAGAGAGTGTTACGGATAAAGGTAGCTACCTGGAAATCAACACAAACGATGGTCAATATCTGATCAAGCCATATTCAGACAAGATAATCGAAACGACATTTATCCCCAAAGGTGAAATCTTTAATCCGGCATCGCACGCTGTCGTCATGACGCCAACTAAAGTCAAAGCCAGCGTAAAAGACACCGCCACAAGTGTTGATTATGCAACTCCAGGCATGGCGGTGCATATCGTCAAAACACCGTTCCAGATCAGCTATACCTACAAGGGCAAGCCTTTAATTTCAGAGAAAACCGGCTATGCAAAAAAAGACGGTACCGAGATTCTCGATTTTAATCTCGACGCAACCGAAGCCTTGTACGGTGCCGGTGCAAGGGCATTGGGGATGAACCGGCGCGGCAACCGGTTGGCACTGTATAACAAGGCGCATTACGGTTATGAAGAGCGCTCGGCGCAAATGAATTTTTCTATGCCCTTAGTGTTTTCGTCAAAAATGTACGGCATCCATTTTGATAATGCGCCGATCGGCTTTCTCGATTTTGACAGCAAGAAAGACAATGTTCTCGCCTACGAAACCATCAGCGGCAGAAAGACTTATCAAGTTATCGCGGGCGATAGTTGGGAAGACATCGTCGCAAGCTACACCAGCCTGACAGGCAAGCAACCACTGCCGCCGCGCTGGGCATTTGGTAATTTTGCCAGCCGCTTTGGTTACCATAGCGAGGCCGAAGCACGTGCTATCTTAGATAAATTCGCGGCAGAGAAAATCCCCGTCGATGCGATCATTTTTGACCTGTATTGGTTCGGTAAAGACATCAAGGGAAGCTTGGGTAACCTGGAATTTGATAAAGATAATTTCCCGAATCCTAAGAAAATGATAGACGATTTTTCTGCCAAGGGTATCAAGACTATCTTGATCACCGAGCCGTTTATTTTGACTACTTCCAGTAAGTGGAAGGAAGCAGTAGACAAAAACATTCTTGCGACCGACAAAGCAGGCAAGCCATTTACCTATGATTTTTATTTCGGTAATACCGGCCTCATCGATATTTTTAACCCGCCAGCGCAAGCATGGTTTTGGAATGTCTATAAAGAGCTGAATAAAATTGGTGTAGCGGGTTCGTGGGGTGATCTCGGTGAGCCAGAAGTGCATCCTACGCTGTTGCAACACAAGACGGGATCTGCTGATGAGTTGCACAATATCTATGGGCACAATTGGGCGAAGCTGGTCGCTGAGGGTTATCAAAAAGATTTTCCGGATCAAAGGCCATTCATTTTGATGCGTGCCGGTTATTCAGGCTCGCAACGCTTTGGTATGATCCCGTGGTCAGGTGATGTCAATCGCACTTGGGGCGGATTAAAATCTCAACCCGAAATCGCTCTGCAAATGGGCATGCAAGGGATGGGCTATATGCATTCTGATCTGGGCGGTTTTGCCGGTGCCAATCTGGATGATGAGTTGTACACGCGCTGGTTGCAGTACGGTGTGTTCCAGCCTATCTTCAGGCCGCATGCACAGGAGGAAGTCGCGGCTGAGCCGGTCTTGCGCGAGCAAAAAACCAAAGAGTTAGCAAAAGCTGCGATTGAATTGCGTTACCGCCTGCTGCCTTACAACTACACCTTGGCATTTGAGAATAATCAATTGGGTTTGCCGTTGATGCGCCCCTTGATTTATGAAGAGCCGAAAAATGAAAAATTGCTTGCGGTATCCGATACTTACTTATGGGGCCATGAATTCTTGGTGAGCCCGGTCTTGAGCTCTGGCGTAAAAGAAACCAGCGTTTATTTCCCGAATAAAAATAATTGGTTCGATTTTTATACAGAGCAAAAATATCAGGGCGGCATGGTGCAAAAAGTCGCCGTAATGAGTGACCATATTCCAGTGTATGTCAGGGCGGGTGCCTTCGTCCCTATGATAAAAGTCATACAAACTACCAAGAACTATTCGACCAAAGAACTAGAGCTGCACTATTATCACGACGCGACTATTGCCAAGAGCAGCGGCCAACTGTATGACGATAATGGTGAGACTGCAAACGCATTTGAGAAGGGGGCATACGTTTTACTAAGCTTTGACAGCGCATGCACTAAAAATGCTTTGACCATCGCTATGAACGAAAAAACTGGCAAGCTGTATCAGGCGATAGATAGAAACATATCCCTGGTGATTCACAATGTGAGCGCCAAACCGGCACAAGTGATGATGGGCAAAAAGGCGCTGGCGTTTAGCTGGGATGAGAAGACCCGCCTACTTTCGGCCACTGTTCTTTGGAATAAGCGCTTGAAAGAAAAAGTCACGGTTAATTTCGCTAACTAAAAATGGCCTTCACGTATTACACTATGCCCGATTAATTTTTTCACTGCGCTTCCATGAACCTAAAAAGCCTCGCCAAGAATCTCGGTATTTCAGAAACCACGGTCAGCCGTGCGCTTAATGGCTATCCCGAAGTGAGCGAACGCACGCGCGCGCGGGTGTTGGCGGCAGCGCAAGAGGCAGGTTACCGCCCTAATCCTATGGCACGCAGTCTGGCATCGGGGCGCACCAATGTGGTCGGTATCATCCATCAGTTGCAGGGGAATGATCTGGCTGACCCGATGTTCATTGATATTGTCGGCGGTATGGTGGAGGCACTAGAGGCGCGCCAGATGGATCTGGTGATGGCGCCAGTCACACCGGCCAATGAACTTCGCGCCTACCAGCATATGGTGAAAGAACGTCGGGTTGATGGATTGATCGTCGGCCGTACCCGTTTGTATGATGAACGTGTCGCCTATCTGGCCAAGCAGGGTTTGCCTTTCGTCGCGCACGGACGCACCAGTGTGAATGAACCGCATGCCTGGTTCGACTACGATAACGAAGCGGGGATGCGTATCGCGGTTGAGCATTTGCTGGAGCATGGGCATCAGCGTATTGCCCTGATCAGCGCACCGCTGGATATGAACTTTGCCAAGCAACGTTTCGAGAGTTTTAAGCAGTGCATGCAAAATTCAGGCATCAAGATTGATCCACGTTATTTGATCGAGAATTGTAACGACCGCCGCAGCGGTTACGTCGCCATGCAGCAATTGATCGCGTGCGAGCCAGCCCCGACCGCAGTCATTGTCGATAACCACATGTCGGCGGTGGGCGTCATGCGCGCCTTGCTCGATGGCGGTATCACGATCGGCCGGAATATGTCGGTGATAGTGTGGGGGCGCATGGAAGATTCCTTGGCTGGCTATCACGTCACGACGATAGACCAGCCACATCCCGACATGGCGGGCGCAAAAATGATAGAGATGTTACTGGCGCTGTTAGCCGGTACACCACCATCTGAACTGCAAGAATTATGGCAACCGGTCTTGATACCTGGTGAAACCGTCAGTCAGTATTCGGCATAGCAGATATTCGGGGCGGCCACTTATTCAAGATGTCGCTAGTCAATCCGCTCAAACGTTGAAGGTAGTGGCAAGAGTTTTTCTAATGTCTTGGTGATGCGTTGCAATTGAGGCTCATCGTCAAAGGCATCATCACTGGTATCGTTGATGCAGAAAAAGGGAATCCGGCCAAACTCCAGGATCAGGGTTTGGAACTGCCGCTCTGCATCTGCAGCACCACTACTGATATACAGTGGCTCCAGGATTTGCAATGCGGCTAAGCCGGTATGCAACATCCAGCGCGGAACCAAATCTGGCACTAAGGGCGGTACTTGCCACGAGCGGAAAACTGTCTTCCTGACTTGCTGAAATAACTCTGGTGCGGCTCGTTCAAGTTCCAGCAAGGCACTCTTCAACATCGGGCGTGGCGAGTGGGCAAAGACCTGTGAGGTATGACGATATTTAGGATAGCGCTTGGAAAGCCAATGCTTGGATAAAATTGAGGCATTCACTAGCGCAGTCTCATGCGCTTGCAAAGTATCGTATTCGGGCACGGGCAATTTCTCCTTGAACACCGCCACGCCATTCGCACCAAACCATTCAGCCGGATTCACCTTGGCGCCGAAGAAAACATCATCATTCAAATAAATAAAGCGCTCAGCTAATCCCGGAATATGGTGCAAATAAGATTCGATATTCCCGGAATCGAAAACTGGTAGTGCCGCTTCCGGCATCAAATCGTGATGATTGAGCAAAGTTAGACCTGTGTGCTGCTGCAACCAGTGCGGTACCTGGCCATCGGTAAGCAGATAAATGTGACCGTGATCCGGAAAGAATTTCTCCAATGCCCTGAGGTTGTAACGTAATTCATCATTGTCGCGATAACGCCCAGCCACATCGCCATGTCTAGCTAGATCGTTTTGTTGCGCTCCTGCCCGTGCTAAGGCCTGTTGGCGCTTTTGGCGCCAGACCGGGTCTGCGCCATTCACCCACAGGTAGACAATATCAATACGTTCAGAGCTGTTTTGCATGCGTGCTTTACAAGTGAAATTGGCGCCAGTAAAAAATATGCCCGCCTAAAAAACAGCGGGCAAAAAATATTGTCTTAATTCTGCATTAAATATTGCATCAATATCCCGAAGACGCACTGTACATGACTTCAAATTTCTATGTAAATTTCAAATTTATTCAGGCCGGACTTAATCGATTTTCCAGGCATATTGAATCTTGGTCCAAGACTTTTCGGCAATGCCATCCGTGCTCGCCGGCTTAAATTTACACAAGCTCAGGCCAAGTTTCGCGGCCTTATCCAGCGCTTTAAAACCGCTGGATTTTTCTACGTTGGCCTCCAGTACGCGACCATCTACACCTATCAACATCGCCAGAGTCACGATGCCTTCCTCGCCTGTCCTGACTGATGCGGCAGGATACTCAGGTTTGTCGCAGGCACTGGCATTGACGACGGCAGCGATGTGAAGCGGAATTTTATTTGCTGGGCCATCGATGTGATCGCCGCCAGCTTTGTCACCACCACCACCACCGGAAGGTGGCAAACCTGGATCGACAGGTTTTGCAACGATGACTGGAGGTCGTGGAAACGGATCATCGAAAAAAGGAAGCGGGATCACAGGAGTAACTGGTAGCTTTGTGCTCTCGACTACCGGATCGTCTTTTGGTTCAGGTGGGGTTGGCACAGCCGGATCGACCATGACGATAGTGTGGTCTGGCGGCGCGACGGGGTTTACTCTGACTTCATTGAGTAAAACCACAATCAGTAAGGCATGGAGCAAAGTCACCACTGCAATGCGTGGCAAGTTTTTCAATTGACTGTCTTTATGCTCTGTGAAATTCATTTTGTCTCTCCTGGTGAATTGTCTTCGCTGCGGGTGTGATGCTCTTGCATGAACCAATATTATGCTAGTAACTAGCAATGGGCAAGTAATTTTAATGGTAAATTAATTTCTAATTAAACCCCCTTCTCCCGCCAGCGGGAGAAGGGCAGGGGATGAGGGTGATTGCATAACGTATGCGTCAAATAGAATTGAGCAAATAAAGCATCAAATAAATTAACATTCTCGTCACTGAACCACCCTCACTCCAACCCTCTCCCGCGAGCGGGAGAGGGAGCTAAAGATAAAAACATGCGCGCCTTGACTTCATGGGTAGTGATTAGCGTGAGTGGCATATCTAGAGAAAATATCTACGCTTTACTAGCAATACATTTACTTCTTTAGCGTAAAATAAAGCTAAGAAAAGCAAAGGGGAATCTAAAATGAAATTGCCAGAAAATACCGCGGTTCGAGTCTTGTTGGCAGATGACCACCCGATCGTGATGACGGGTTTTGCCATGTCGCTTGAGAGCGAGGGGATGCAGGTGTTGGGGCAAGCGCGCACGCCGCAAGAGGCATTCATGCAGTTCGGCGCATTGCAGCCCGATGTCTTGATACTTGATATCCGCTTTGGCGCAGAGCTCACTGGCCTCGATGCAGCGCGGCAGATTTTGCAGAAATATCCCGCTGCAAATATTGTCTTCCTGAGTCAATTTGATCAGGACGCATTGATCAAGGAAACCTACCGTCTTGGCGCGCGCGCTTTTGTCACGAAGGATTGCGATCCGGCGGATCTTGCTTTAGCGGTAAGACGTGCCAGCCTGGGCGAGTTATATTTTATGCCGCAGATCGCCGAGCGCCTGGCCAAGCTTTCAGTCAGCGGAGTTGCCTCACCGCAGTCAAGTTTGGATGAGAGGGAGCTGGAGATTTTTACTTCGATGGCAGAAGGTTTGACCAATGTGGAAATCGCAGAAAAACTGAATTTATCCGCCAAGACTATCAGCAATGTGAGTCAGACCATCAAGGAAAAACTCGGCATCCATAGGCCGGCCCTGATTACCAAATTAGCGGTCAAGCATGGCTTGATTGAGCCGTGAATCGCGGACTGAATCACTCACAGAAAAGACATCGATGAAACCCTGGTCCAACTGGAGTATCCGCACGCGGCTCATGCTGATCACTATTTTTCCTGTGATCTATTTATTTAGTTCCGTGGTCGTGTACTCGTATCATTCCAGACTCAGCGAAGCGGCCGAAGAGCTGGCAGAGCGTGGTCGGATCGTGGCGACCGCCTTGGCAGAAGGGCTGGAATACAATGTGCTCTCGGCGAATTTATCGGGCTTGAATCGCAGCGTCAACGCAGTTGTGCAAACGGATCGCAATATTCATAGCGTGGATATTTTTGATGCCAGAAGAGTGGCGATCGTTCATGTAGGTGCAAGCGCGACAGCGCAGACGGATCAGCATTTTTTTGAGGTGCCAATTAAACGTCAGATGGTTTGGGTGAATTTAGTTGGCCCGAATGTGAATGTGCCAAATGCCTCAGCAAATCAAGAGAAAGCGTCCGAGAAAATATCTGAAACTTTAGGCTATGTACGCGTGACCATGTCACCAGATCATATGCTGGCGAAGCAAACACAACGATTTCAGATTGAACTGGCCATGGCGTTGCTGGCCTTGATAGTCAGCGCAGTGCTGGGATTATTGCTCTCCAGAAGTCTCACAGCTCCTTTAAGAAAATCGATAGCGGCCTTAAGTGAGATTCAAGCTGGCGACTATGCGACCAAGGTCGCTGTCACCACCGGTGGCGAGATCGGGCAATTGCAATCCTCGATCAATGACATGTCGTTTAGCTTGTATCAGTCCAAACAAAATCTGGAAGATAAAATTCTGGCGCGTACTAAAGACCTGCTCTTGTCAAGAAACGAGGCACTCAAATCGGATGCCGAAAAAAGAAAACTCATACAAAAAATTAATTCGATAGTCGAAGATGAACGCAAGGCGATTGCCATAGAAATCCACGATGAACTGAATGCTTCCTTGATTGCGGCGAGATTGGAATCGCAGCGGATTTTACATCTGCTAAGTAAGGTAGAAAGTAAGGTAGAAAATAAGTTAGAAAAAAATGAAGTACTCGATAAAACCTTTGACGAAATCCAGCAGCGCGCAAAATCCATTATCAAATTGACGCTTGATCTATATGCCAATGGTCGCAACCTGGTACGTCGATTGC
>JAZJYB010000143.1:18639-25911 GCA_040390685.1 Pseudomonadota bacterium
GCGTCCGGAAGTGCTCGATATGTTAGGCCTGCAAGGGGCGATTGAAGAGATGCTACGTTACTTCAATACTGAACCATCCACCTGTCGCTTTGAGCTCAAGGCTGCCGGCGATTTTTCTCGATTGGAAAATGAGCTGGCGATTTCTGCGTATAGAATTATCCAGGAAGCGCTATCGAACGTAGTTAAGCACGCCGGAGCTACCCAGGTCGATATTTCCATAGCCATACATCAGGAAGAGAACCAGCTGGGCATCGATATCAATGACAATGGCCGTGGCTTTGACACTGACGCGCTTTCTTCAGGCATAGGCATTACCGGCATGCGCGAAAGAGTGTATGCATTTGATGGCACATTCAAGTTAACGAGCACTGCGGGAAGCGGTACGCGCCTGGCGATTACCCTGCCATTGATGCGCAAAGAAGTCCTTGCAAATGAGGAGCAGATATGAAAAAAATCGTGGTCGTCAGTGCGCTGATTCTTTGCACGATGTTGGGGGCAGGGTATTGGTATTTATCAGGAAAAGATTTTTTCCTTTATTTCACCGAGGCCCAACTGCAGGAGAAGCTCAATGCAAAACTGCCGTTGACAAAAACCTACTTGATGATTTTTAATATCACGCTGGACAAGCCAAAGCTGCATCTGGTCAATGGCTCGAATAAAATCCAGATGGGTCTCGATGTCGCCATCAATCTAAACGTAGTTGGCGAAGCTAAGTTCTTGGGCGGGATGATAGAAGTGTCGGGTGGCGTTGCCTACGTTCCCGAAAATGCACAATTCTTTCTGATAGATCCAGTCGTCGAAAACTTGGCTGTGGCAGGGATGCCGCAAAAGCACGAAGAAAAAGTGCGGTTAGCCTTAAGCAAAGCGCTAGCAACTTATTATGCCGGACATCCACTGTATCAACTGAAATCGACAGATACTAAACAGGCGGCGGCCAAGCTCGTCCTAAAAAGCGTAGTCGTGGAAAATCAGCAGTTGGTATTGAAAATGGGAATTTGAACCCCTTAAAAAAATTCGAACTTAATTGTCGTGCCGTGGTCAGTCCAGCACTGCGCCTAAAAAATTTTTACCACAAGGAAATCGTAATTGAATAATTTACCAAAACTTATCAGCCACATTGCCATCGCATCATCTTGCTTGCTACCTCTCACCAGCTCGGCCGCCGATGATGCCGCGCAGATTCGCGCGTTCGTCGATACCGCGATACGCCCGCTCATGATAGAGCACGACGTGCCCGGCATGGCAGTCGCCGTGACTGTGAATGGCCAGGATTTTTTCTTCAACTACGGCCTCGCCAATAAGGAAAAAAATACCCCGGTCAGCGAGGCCACGCTGTTCGAGCTAGGCTCCATCAGCAAGACTTTCACGGCAACGCTGGCCTCGTATGCACAGGTGCTCGGCAAGCTGGCTATGGACGATCACCCAAGCAAATATATGCCGCAACTCAAGGGGGGCGCAATCGATCAGGCCAGCCTGCTTAATCTCGGCACCTATACCGCAGGCGGACTGCCGCTGCAATTTCCCGACGAGGTCGCGAATGATCAAATGATGGGCTATTTTCTGCAATGGAAAGCCAGCGCCCCGGCCGGTAGCCAGCGCGAATATTCCAACCCCAGTCTCGGCCTGTTCGGCCATCTCAGCGCGCTCGCCCTGAAGAAGGATTTTGCCGATGCTATGGAAAGCCAGATATTCGCAAAACTTGGCCTCAAGCACAGCTATATCCGTGTGCCGGAAAGCGCGATGGCCAATTATGCATGGGGATACAACAAGCAGAATAAAGCCATACGGATGAACCCCGGCCCGCTTGCTGCGGAGTTCTCCGGTGTCAAATCGACGGCCACCGACATACTCCGTTACGTGCAAGCGAACATCGACGCCAGCCAGCTGGACCGGACTATGCAGCGCGCCGTTGCTGGCACCCATGTCGGCTACTTCGAGGTCGGCTCTATGGTGCAAGGGTTGGGGTGGGAGCAATATCCTTTTCCTGTCAGCCTCGAGCGTCTGTTGGACGGCAACTCATACACCATGATTCTGGAGCCAAACGCCAGTAAACAACTCCCGTCGCCGCAAGCGCCGACTGCTCCTACACTGTTCAACAAGACCGGCTCCACAGGCGGATTCGGCGCCTATGTGGCATTCGTGCCGGAAAAGGAAATAGGTATCGTGATGCTGGCAAATAAGAACTACCCGATTCCCGCTCGCATCAAAGCGGCACATGCTATTTTGGAGGGGCTTGCGGCCTTGGCGCGATAGACCGAGCGATAAGCAAATGTTTCGTCTACTCAGTCGAATACTTACTTATCAGCGCTTATCCAGAGTGATTAATTTGAGATATTCTTGCGCTATAAAATGAGCGTGATGCACTGTAACTGGATGCATCACGCTGAAAACGCCGGAGGCCTTGGTATGAACAACATTGGCTTAGCGTGAAATTAGCGGAAGGTGCTCGCTACGAAATGTTCGCCAATGACATTGCCGTTTGCTTGTACCAGTGCAGGTACAACAAACAGGACTTCACCACTGGCTTCTCCATTCTCTTTGAGGTCGATCGTCATTTTCAATTGCCGATCTACCGCCACAAAAGTATTTGTGGCGGTAGGGACAATGCGATGACTTTCTTGGCCGCTCATTTTGGCATACATCCCGTGACCAATATTAAACAATACTAGTGTCATCCCGTTTGAAAGTTGATACCCGCCCTTAAATTCATAGAACTGTTCTGGCCACATTCTGAAAGTTTTTTCCGGTAAAGTAATTTGAAGATTTGGTGAAATTGTTACAGTGTCGACATCCGATGTTTTTTGCGCTGCAGCAGTTGGTGAGCCGGGATTTGCGTATGCTGTAGATATCAGTGAAAGTGCAGCAATGAATGCAGCGACGAATGCAGCTATATTTGACTTAGACATGATGTTTCCTTTTCTTGATTGATGAAAAAATTATCGTCAAGCATTTCGGAGCGTATGGCGATGGATTCACAATATGCCGCACATTGATTTGATGTTAGGTGAATGTGACCAAACGTAAAAAACGGAGGCTGAAGAGTAGAAAAGATTGGGTAAAGCGGATTTGAATCTGTACTTGAATTTTGATTTTTTTTCTTGTGTAAATAAGGGAACTTATATACTCGAAATCTGTCGCTGATGGCTATTTTTATTAAGTTAATAATGACTTGGCTAAATGGTGACATTTTCATAATGAGGGGCTACAATCGGCCAAATTCGATAGCTCAAAATCTCTCCGTAGTCGATGATGTGTTAAATTTTTTTGTGCCAGCGGACATCTAATAATACTGCCGATGGAATGATTTTTAATACCAGTCGTGGCCGTTAATCACGAGTGCAAAAGTTGTCAATAATACGGTTCTGTTTTTCACCAAAACAAAGTTTAAGGAGAAATAAATAATGAGCGTAATCGATACCAAAGTCGTCAACATCGACGAATTGAAAATGGAGCATTTCGCGAAGGGTGATACGTTTGAGTGTAATGCCGCGCGCATAGCGCCTGGCCTCGGCGCGAAAGAATTGGGCTATTCCTACGATGTCGTCCCGCCTGGAAAACGCTCATGTCCTTTCCATAGCCATCGAGCTGAAGAAGAAATGTTTTTCATCGTGAAGGGAACTGGCACATTGCGTTACGGTGACGAGACCCGCAAGATCCGTGCGGGCGATGTGATTTGCTGCCCAACCGGCGGGCCAGAAACAGCGCACCAGATTATCAACGACTCCGACGCAGAACTAGCCTATCTGTCGGTCAGCACCATGATGCCGGCCGAAGTCTGCGAATACCCCGATTCGAAAAAGGTAGGCGCGTATGGCGGCGGCCTGCGTCATATGACACGCACAGAACATCATCTGGATTACTGGACTGATGAGGTTCCTGTTGATCGATAAACCAACGCTAGTCTGTGAATGGGTTTTGAGAGATTTTTCTTAAAGTGTTAGACGACAATCGTCCGTATCGCCGATAGTGGTGACGGATATAACTAGTTGGGCCGAATGAGCATGGAATTGAGAAAGAAGGAATATGTTATTGATGGTGAGCCAGTTGTTTCTAGGAGGCCGGCGAAGCTCCCGCCACAAAAGGCACGTCGAATTCGACCGCACATGGTCAACGTCTGCTGGGCGTATGATCATGAAGGGTCGAAACGCTTACCTACAGTGCTAGAGTGGGAACGGATCAACTCTTGCGAGACTGCCTTGGTCTTGGCTGCGGAAAGACTTGATGTGTCCTTCGTCGGTACTCTGACGAGTGATGGACTACATCAGTTTATTGTCTACTGTGCTGATCCGATCCCTATCCAAATAGCGCTAATCGATTCGTTACCGATGCCGCTCAAGATACCAGTAAGCGCTGAGTTGTGGAACGTTGGCACTACCCACGACCCTGACTGGAAAATGGCGGAACTCCTATGAGATTCCTATCGCCCAACAATTCAATCAACACGGACGCGCTAACGCGCACCCGTTATCGTATACATTAGGAATTCTTTGGACGCGACCCTAAAGACGCAAAGCGAAGAAAATTCTCTGAGCATGCATGACATAGAAATATTTTCTGACGGTTCAGGAGGGCGCTGTGACTTAAATTTGCGGTCCTTGCCGTTTCAAGCACAAATTACTTTCTACTTCGACTGCCCATCATTGAGCGAATTTGCGGATCAGCTTCGAGCACTTGAATTTTCCCTGATTGGGACAGCTCGTCTAGGTAATTTGTATGAAGAACCGTATGTTGAATTCGAGGGTAACGGTCGTGGCGGAGTGAAAGTCAGTGGGAGATTGCAGGTTTCCGGTGATCACATACAGCAACTTGATTTCGAATTCAGCACTGATCAGACAGCGCTGGGATCATTTATTTATGAGCTAAAGGAGGCTCTCGTTATGCAATCTCCTAGCCTTTCGTTAATAACTACAACTTGCGGTGCGACCGGACCACACGTTAGCTCACTCATGAACTTCCGCCCAGCCCACGAATACGAAGCATCAACGCTCTCCGCGCTGGCCGCTGCATCAAAAGAGCATTGGCCGTACACCTCATCCCAGCTCGCCATCTGGCAGGAGGCTCTGACCATTACTCCTGAGATGATCCGCAGTTTCCCGACCTTTGTAGCCGAGCTCAATCAAGAAATTGTCGGCTTCTTTGTTTTGATACCGGAAGGCATACAGTGGAAGCTGGAGCATTTCTGGATACACCCATTGCACATGAGACAGGGGCACGGCAAAAGCATGTTGGCCGAGGCGGCAAGTATCGCGGCGCAGGGAGGTGCAACAGCGTTGCTGATTGAATCTGATCCGAATGCAGAGCCGTTCTATCTTGCTTGTGGCGCCAGGCGTATCGGCGAACTTTCAGCGCCCATCGATGGGGCTGCGGAACACGTTTTACCAGTTTTGCAATTGTCAATCACGCAAGCTAAACACTCAAATTTAAGCTGACGTCTTCGTTGTATTTCTGAAAGAGAAACAGGTTCTTTCTCTGTACACACCGCCTATGGTTTTTCTTGGATTTTCGACTACACTGAATAAGGGAAAGTTGGAAAATTCAACATGCTGATTGACAATATTGCATCAATAGCCAAGCTAGCGTAATGATCTCGTTATATTTTCTGTCGACAATCTCGCTAAAATAACTTAGCATATCTTGCAAGTAATATTGACTCCACTTCCGACCAAGGATGGACCATGCAAACGGGAAATCTAGAATGGCACTTTACGGTAAGCCGCGGTTCTTCAGATCGGCGGATGGCTACTGTACTCTCGCCACCTTATTTGACTGAGGAAGGTTTGACACTGGTTGATCGACGTGTCAGAAAAGACCGACGTGTGCTTGAAAATTTGGTTGATTTTTACAGCGCCGAGAAATTCAATTTCTTCAAGTCAAAAAATTAAGTCCGCTTCAGTAAAAACCAGTAGTGCCCTCACTCATTTTTCTCAAAACCCGCGTCCGCAATAAATCTACCTGCAGTCACGAAACTCCTCCGCTGCTAGCCAAAAATTATTTTTTCTTCAGCAACTCCTGCAATGCCGCAAATGGATTATGGGTTGCCGGTGCGGGTGATCCGCTGCTGCTACCGCTAGTGCCCTGTTGATCAGCTTCGAGATAACGGGAGTGTTCGTTATCGTGACAATACAGGCATAACAATTCCCAATTGCTGCCATCCGGCGGGTTGTTGTCGTGGTTGTGGTCGCGGTGATGTACGGTCAACTGCGAGACATTTGTGTGATTGAATTCGCGCATGCAGCGGCCGCATATCCAGGGGTACATCTTGAGCGAACGCTCACGGTAACCCAAGGCGCGTTGTGCGGCATTACGGTTAGCGTCGGCGACGATCTTGTCGAGCTTGCCGCTATCTGGTTTTTTGCTGATCATGGTATTTTTTCATTCATCTAAGGTCAAAAACGCTCGTACCCTAATAGGTAGCGCCACTGACCTTCCGGCAAACTGGACATCGGTATGCGTGCAATGCGGATGCGTTTTTGCGCTACTACGGTCAGACCAACTTTTTCACACATATGGGTAATCAGAAAAGGCTGCGCGGCTTTCAAGGCGAATCGCAGGCGCGTCTCATTTTGCCAGCTGACTTTGATCGGCGGCAATTCCTTGCCATTAAATTTCAAGCCATGATTCAGCAGGGCCAGGCCATCTGGCGCGATATCGCCCGTCACTTCGACGATAAATTCATGTTCTATTTTTGCTGCATCGTCGACCAGTTTTCGCGCGATCAGCCAGTCTTGTGTCAGCACCACCAAACCACTGGCCTTGGTTTCCAGAGTATCGGTCAGCGTCAGGTTAGTGGTATGGCGCTTGAGAAAACGCAGGCCAGAACGGTCGCCTGCAGCCATGGTTTCTGGCTTGATATGTTGCCAAAGTGTTGTGGCGTCTACACCGGCCGGTTTGTGCATCAGAATAGTCACGGGTGTGACTGGCGCAAGACTGGCTTGCGGCGATAGCTCTAACTGTTGTTCGGGCAGAATTCTATAACCAGCTTCCTCCACCACTTCGCCGTCTACCTTGACCCAGCCACCGGCAATATATTGTTCCGCCTCCTGGCGCGAACAAGGGACTTGATCTGCCAGGCGTTTGGCTAGGCGGGTGGAATTGAGTGTGGCGTTGGGCATGGAAATACTTTGACGAAAAGATGTTGGACGTGATTATGTACAGCATTGTAAGACGCATAGGCCTTTTACAGCATTAATTTCGTGCTTAAAACGTCGTTCCCGCTCGCGCGCACTGCTGTCCGGAATAATTTTCTTGACTAAGCTATAGGGGGTTGCAGGC
>JAZJYB010000144.1:0-2476 GCA_040390685.1 Pseudomonadota bacterium
ATAGTGGGCAAGAAATTCATATGGCACGCTCCACTTTAATCGAACCAAACATCGCGCCTAATGCCTGCGTAGCACTTAAACCAGCAGCAACACGCACCACATTCACAGGCAAATTCGCATCAAGCACGGCTGGCAAAATCACACTAACATTTTCCTGCGTTAATTTGATGTAATCACCATTCTTAATCGCAAGTTTGGCAAATTCTGCCGTACTCAAATACGCACTTGGGGCTTTTGCATCTGCAGTTTTTTGCAATGACTCCGCTCTACGGACAATGGCATCGGTACTATAGATAGGCACATCAGAAACGCGTTCTAATCCAGCAGCGACAACAGCAGACATTGTTGGAACAATCGCAGCGATATTATTCAGGCGTGAAGACAAGTCAGTAACACCCTTACCGAGCACTTCGTCACGTACCGCTTCAGCAGTTTCATATTCAAAATTTTCTAAGCCCAAAAGATTGCCCAGAACGCGCAATACTTTCCAGGCTGGGCGGGTTTCACCAAGTGGCTTAACGACGCCATGGAAGCTTTGTGCCCGACCTTCACAATTGATGAAAGTACCTGCGGTCTCAGTGAAAGGCGAAACTGGCAACAAGACATCGGCGTAATCCATGCCATGCTTAAAAGGCGACATGACGATGACCATCTCAGCCTGATTCAATGCTGATGTCGCCTGTTGCGGATTGCCAGTATCAAATTCCGGTTCCGCATGCAGTACCAGGTAAGCTTTTTTCGCTTGCGCAAACACTGGGCTAGCCTGCGCGGTCGTATGCGCTTGTGCCAGATAGCCGCCAACAGTGTTCGCTGCCTCAGTCAAATAACCGAAGCCTGCATCTGAATTTTTTGCAATCCATTCTGCGAGAGCGTGAATTTTTGCCCCATCAGGATGCTGCGCTGCTGCATTACCGATAAACACTGCGCTACGCGCTATATCAGTACTGGCTAGCAGACTCGATGCAATTGCCAGAGCTTGGGTCGACACTTGTACATTTTCAAAACCAGCTGGTTTTGCAATTTCTTTTTTGTTCGCTATTGCTACCGCAACTTCTGCCAGGAAAGCGACCCATGCTGATGGCGCCACGACAGCCTTGTTAGCCAGGTTAATCAGCAAATCATCATCGGTAGCATGAAGCACACTCAACTTCGCACCTCCCTTTACCGAGTGACGCAAGCGCGCCGCTAGCAAAGGATGATCCTTACGCAAGAAAGATCCAATCACAAAGACCTGGCGCAACTGAGCAAAATCAGAAATTGACATTCCCAGCCATGGCTTAATCTTGCCATTCAAAGAAAAATCAGTTTGGCGCAATCTGAAATCGACATCCTCAGAACCCAGGCCACGCACTACGCGCTGCAGTAAAGATAATTCTTCCAGCGTCGAGCTTGGCGCTGCGACTGCGGCAATCGCATCGGCACCGTGTTCGTGCTTGATATTTTTCAATCCGTGCGCGACATATTCCAAGACTGTTTGCCAGTCAGTTTCCTGCCATTGACCACCTTGCTTAATCATTGGTTTTGTCAGCCGATCTGCGCTATTCAAACCTTCGTAGGCAAATCTATCTTTGTCAGAAATCCAGCATTCGTTGATTGCGTCATTTTCCAAGGGAACTACGCGCATCACCTTATTATTTTTGACTTGGACGGTCAGGTTAGAACCCAGACCATCATGGGCGCTGACTGATTTACGGCGCGACAATTCCCAAGTCCGTGCAGAATAACGGAAAGGTTTAGAAGTTAATGCGCCGACCGGACACAGGTCGATCATATTGCCCGACAACTCAGAATCCACGGTCTTACCGACAAAAGAAGTGATTTCAGCATGCTCGCCTCGACCCAACATACCGAGTTCCATCACGCCGGCAATTTCTTGGCCGAAGCGGACACAACGGGTGCAATGGATGCAACGGCTCATTTCTTCCATCGAGATCAGCGGACCGACACTCTTATGAAATACCACGCGTTTTTCTTCCTGATAACGGGAGGTAGTGCCGCCATAACCGACCGCAAGATCCTGCAATTGACACTCTCCGCCTTGATCGCAAATCGGGCAATCTAAAGGATGATTGATCAGCAAAAATTCCATCACGCCTTTTTGTGCGGTGACTGCCTTGTCGCTATTGGAGCGAACGATCATGCCTTGTGTAACTGGCGTTGCGCAAGCTGGCAATGGCTTAGGTGCTTTTTCAACCTCGACCAGGCACATGCGGCAGTTCGCAGCGATAGATAATTTTTTGTGATAGCAAAAATGAGGAATGTAAGTGCCAAGTTTATTGGCAGCATCCATTACCATGCTGCCTGCTGGCACTTCAACTTTTTTGCCGTCTATTTCGATTTCAACCATGGTTATGCTCTGGGTGCGCTATGCAAATAAAATTCAAGCTAACTTACAAGTAAGTTACAGGTAAGTAGGAACCAAGCAATGCTTATGCTCGATGTGATATTCAAATTCTTCGCGGAAATTTTTGATAAA
>JAZJYB010000145.1:0-6468 GCA_040390685.1 Pseudomonadota bacterium
AGTTTGACCCTGCGCTGATCAGTTACAAGGAATTATTGGAGATTTTTTTCACGATCCATGATCCGACGACCTTGAACCGGCAAGGCAATGATGCCGGAACTCAGTATCGCTCGGTCATCTATTTTCATAATGCAGAGCAGCAAGCCATTGCCAGAGACGTCATGAAAGCGATGGCTGCGGTGTGGGATGATCCTATCGTGACCGAGTTGAGCGCAGCGCCGATGTTTTATATCGCCGAAGCCTACCATCAAAATTATTTTCGGCAGCATCCGCAACAAGGCTATTGCTCAGTGGTGGTCGCACCTAAAGTGGCCAAGGCGCGCAAACTTTTTGCAAGTAAACTGATCGCTTGATCCTGACAGTCGCCAGACACAGCGAAGAAACTTGTCCACGAAAAACACGAAAGGCACGAAAAGAAAATCAAAGAAAAATCGATGTTTTATGTTGAACCATTTTTCGTGTTTTTCGTGCCTTTCGTGGACAAAAAGATTTTAAAGATTTCATCAAAGTTCATGCTGAACTAGTTCGAACTTCTTTTACTCTTTTTCTGTTCGTATTGCTCGATATATTCCTTGCGTACCAAAGACTTAAACTGCTTTGGTAACCAAGGGCGCGCTGCGAGCATGAAGCTCATTCGGTACTTCTGTTCAAACGGCAGTTTGGCGTCTTCCTGATGCTGTTCAGAAAACTCTCTGGCAACTTGTTTCAAGCGATTCAATAAGGCGGCGACCGATTGTTTCGAGAGCATGACGTTGATCAGGCGCATCAGTTCATGATCGCCATCGAAATCCGATTCCAGATATTCGGCGTAGGCCTGGTCGCGGAAGGCACTTTGTATCGGGCCGTTCGGTATCCAGCGGAAGGTGCGTGAGACCAATAATTTGACGCGGTTATTCGGCAGCAATTCCAAGAAACCTATCTTATCGAGGCGTAATAAATACTTGATCACCTCGACTTCACTAATCTCATAAATCTTTGTCATTTGCTCGACCGTCAGCAAATTAAGCGCCGAAACCGCCACCAAAAATTCTTTTGGGTCGCTGAGGATTTCTTTTTCCTGGTCATAGCTTAATTCCGAAATGAGCGAATCTTCACCTGAATTCAGCGCCAGATCACGCAGGGTGATTTCGCTGGCTTGCAAAATTTCATCGAGGCGTTGCAGCGTAAAGTTTTTTTGCGAAAACATGCGCTTGACGCTGGCTTCCGACATGGAGATGCGGCTCGCTAGCTCAGCGTAGGTGATGTTTCTGGCCTTGAGTTCGCGTTTAAGGGAATCGACTAGGGTGGTGGCTTTAGGCATGGGCGTTTGGATTTAAAAATGCTGAAGAAAGTATTAGAAAATGATACACCAAGCCACATTGCCCGCAACTCTTTATCTAGCGATTGTCTGATTTGCATGCTGCCTTGATAATTCTTCTCGCCAAAGCGGCGGTAAAAATTTTCCCGAAGGGAATTTTTAGATACTCGGATTGAACCAGCCGACGTAAGGTAAAAAATGTCGTGCAAATTCGACTAAATTATTGGCAGTAGCGCAATGTCTTAGAAAGGTAGAAATTATGACTTTAGAAATCGCGACTCTTGGCGGCGGCTGCTTCTGGGTAACCGAGGCGGTGTTTCAGCAAATACGCGGTGTGAAGAGGGTCGAGCCTGGATATTGCGGCGGGCACATTAGATATCCAAGTTCTGAAGCGGTCAGTGAGGGTTATACCGGCCATGCTGAGGTAGTGCAAATGCATTTTGATACTGCCGTAGTCAGTTACCGAGTCTTGCTCGAAACCTTTTTTGCGATTCATGATCCGACCAGCTTAAATCGCCAGGGTAATGATGTCGGCCATGAATATCGATCTGTCATTTACTTTCATACGCCTGAACAAGCGGCGATGGCGCGCCAGGTTATGTATGAAGTCGCGAGTTCGTGGCAAGCGCCTATCGTGACCGAAATCAGCAGTGTCACGGAGTTTTATCCGGCCGAGGAATACCATCAAAATTACTTTAAGCTGAATCGGCAACAAGAATATTGTGCAATGGTGGTGGCGCCTAAAGTCGATCAGGTCAGGAAGTTTTTCACAAAAAAAATGGCTGCCTGATCAAGGCAGCCATACAGATAGCAAGAAAAAAACTTTAAGGCTGGAGGCGGCTGATTTCCCAGTTGCCGCCTGGCTGACGGGTGTACACGATGCGGTCATGCAGGCGCGAACTGCGGCCTTGCCAAAACTCCAGCCGGTCCGGCACCAGACGATAACCGCCCCAGTGCTCAGGGCGTGGCGGATGGTCAGAAAATTCGCTCACGACTGCATTTAATTTCTCTTCCAGCAAGCTGCGGTTGGCGATAGGCTGGCTTTGTTGTGAAGCGCAGGCACTTTGCCGGCTGCCGAGCGGGCGGCTTTGGAAATAGGTATCGTTTTCTGCATCAGAGATTTTTTCTATGCGGCCTTCTATCCTTACCTGACGTTCCAGCGCGCTCCAGAAAAATAACAAGGCGGCGTGCGGATTGGCTGCCAGATCCTGCCCTTTGCTACTGTCATAATTGGTGAACCACGAAAAGCCGCGCTGATCAAATTCCTTGATCAGGACGATACGCGATGAGGGGCGGCCAGCGGAGTTGACGGTAGCTAAACTCATCGCATTCGCTTCCGCCGCATCGGCCTCTAGCGCCTGTTTAAACCATATTGAAAATTGCTGAATCGGGTCGCTCGCGACGTCGGTTTCGGACAGGCTGGCCAATTGATAATCCTTGCGTAGATTGGCTATGGACATGATTTTCCTTAATTTATTGATGATGAAAGAATTACGTGTTTGCGATGCCGCGTCTTTGCTGCATGGCGGCGCCGAGTTTGCGCATTTGCGTTTCACTAAAAATACGCATCGCCATCGGCGCGATCTGGGTTTCTTCTATCTGCATATGGCCAGCATAAATTTCTTTAAACTGTGCGACATCGTTCTCGGATAAATCGGCAGACTCAGCCTTGGCGATGGCTTGCAGCTGTTGTTCTAACACCGCCCATTGCGCGGCCATTTGATGATGTTGTGCCAGTATCAGCGGCAAATATTCTTGCAGTAGCGCTGCATCTTCACCTGTTGCTGTCATTTGCAAAGTTGGCAGCAGATCGACTTCTTCGTCTTCATGATGCAGCGGTGCCGCTTCTGTGAAATAGCGCAATACCGCTTTCGCAGCTTGCATGGCTTGCTCATCGCATCCGTGCCGGGGCAGATGTTCCAGCAGCTTATCCAAAGTATCGAGTTGCTTGCGGATGCGGTCATGGCAATGCTTGAGTACGGCTACTGGCTGATCAAATCCCGGGGCATTGTTAAATAATGAATTCACAGCGTTTCTTCTCAATCTCGGTTAAACATACCTGAAAATTATGCAATATTTTCAAAAAAGCTGCTTGCGTCAGATCAAAGCCCAGGCATGTGTTGCACCCGACTCTTGTAAAATAGCGCCACTCACAACCATTACCGGCTATTCACCAATGCAATTGCAACAAGATTCTTTCGATATAGATTTTGAACGCCGCTTCGGCGGTGTGGCCCGATTATATGGCGCAGCTGGGTTGGAGCGCTTTAAAAATGCCCATGTTTGCGTGGTCGGTGTTGGCGGTGTTGGCTCATGGGTGGTCGAGGCCTTGGCTCGTAGCGCGATTGGCCAGCTTACTTTGATCGACCTGGATAACGTCGCGGAATCGAATATCAACCGCCAGATCCAGGCCACCAGCGAAACCTTGGGCAAAGCCAAAGTCAGCGCTCTGGCAGAACGCATTGCACAAATCAATCCGTATTGCAAAGTGCGCGAGGTGGAAGATTTCGTCACGCCAGAAAATCTCGATGAGCTGATCGGTGCGCATCATTTTGATTATGTGATCGATGCGATCGACAGCGTCAAGGCAAAAACGGCGCTGATCGCGTATTGCCGGCAACATGCCATCCCATTGATTACGATAGGTGCGGCGGGCGGGCAAACAGATCCCTGCAAAATAGAAATTCGCGATCTCTCGCGCACCGAGCAAGAACCTTTGCTAGCCTTGGTGCGCAAACGTCTGCGGCAAAACTATGGTTTTCCACGCGGCAGTAAAAGCAAATTCGGCATCGACGCCGTGTTCTCGATGGAAGCCTTGACGATGCCAGAAACCGTTGAAGTGTGCGAAGTGGATGCTGCAGTGACCAGTGTTGTTGGTGTGACTGGCCTCAATTGCGCAGGCTTTGGTTCTTCAATTGTGGTGACCGCTTCTTTTGGCTTAGCCGCAGCGGCGCAGGTGTTGCGGCATTTGGCCGCTGATAAAGTTATCTAATTCTGTCGACAACGCATCAATGACAAACACCATGCCCTTTGTCCGTAAATGTTTGTCCTGCCACCGGTAAAAATTCCCAATCGTAGCTGTTGCTGCCCAGCGTTAACTTCAAGACCCCGTGGGTGAGATTGTCGCGCACTTCAGTGGTCGGTTTCGAGAAGAATAAGGGTGTGAGTTTGGTGCCGCCGGTACCAACGACAAAACTGCGGATACCATTTTTGTCATCTTGTTCGCCAATCGCGTTGATAGGCGCCATGCGTTCGTAATTGTGATCATGCGAAGCCAGTACGATGTCGGCTTTGGCTTCTGCCAGCATCTTCCATGCATCCTTCATGACGGCGTTATTGCCGTGCCCGCCAGAGCTGACGAAGGGGTGATGCCAGAACGCCAGTGTGCAGGCCGCCTTATTTTCTTTGAGTTCTTCTTTTAGCCAAGATAACTGCTCTTGCATTTGCGCGCCATCGAGATTGCTATTGAGTGAAATTAATTGCCAATGTCCTGCCGTCTTGCGATAGTAGCCGCGCCTATCGGGGCCGGCCAATTCATCAAAATAATTATAATAAGCCAGCGCCAAAGGCATGCCGTAATCGTGGTTGCCTGGTGATGGCAAGGTACGGCTCTTGAACTGGCCCCAAGTCGGTTCATAGCATTCACTAAACTCTTCAGGGCGGCCGACTGGATAGGTATTATCGCCAAGTGTAATCACCAGCGCCTTACTGTCTTTGGCCAAACCGTTCAGGATGAGATCCGCCGTTCTGGCAGCTATCGATTCAGCGGCGGTACTTTTTCTGCAATCAGCGATATCGCCGGCAGCATAAACAGTGACACTTTTGTTCGAATTCAAGACGGCAGCCGGTTTGGATTTTTCAGCATGCGCCGAGCTTGGTACCACTATTGCACTTGCAAAAAAAACGAAGCAGACAAAAACAGAAATAAGAAATGGCATGGAATTAATCAGTCGAGAATTGGATGGCGGTAAGCTAGATCTCGCATTTTACAGCGTCCCGTTCATTGAGGCATTTCATAACTTGCTATGCCGTAAGCGCAGAGCATTGCTGATCACCGAGACCGAGCTCAGGCTCATCGCTGCGCTGGCGATCATCGGGCTGAGCAAGATACCAAACCATGGGTATAACACGCCCGCCGCTATCGGTACTCCGATAAAATTATAGGCAAAGGCAAAGAACAGATTTTGCCGGATATTTTTCATGGTGTGCTGGCTCAGCGTGCGCGCCTTGACGATGCCGCGCAAATCACCTTTGACCAAAACGACATGGGCGCTGTTCATCGCGACATCGGTGCCGGTGCCCATGGCAATGCCGACATCGGCTTGCGCCAGTGCCGGTGCGTCGTTGATGCCATCGCCGGCCATCGCCACGATGCGGCCTTCTTTTTGCAGACGCTGGATAAAACCGTATTTGTCGGCCGGCAGTACATCAGCATGCACCTCACTTAAACCTAGTTGCGCGGCCACCGCTTGCGCCGTAACTTGGTTGTCGCCCGTGAGCACGATGATGCGTATGCCCGCTTGCTGCAAGGCCTGTATCGCTGGCAGGCTGGTGCTTTTGATGCTATCGGCCACGCTGATCAATCCTGCCATCTTGCCATCGACCGCCATGTACATGACGGTGTGGCCAAGTTGCTTGAGTTCAGTCGCGCGTTTATCCAGCTCGCCCAACGCAATCGCATGGTCTTTCATTAATTGCTGATTTCCCAGTAGGATGCTCTTGCCTTCAGATATGGCGCTGACGCCCTTGCCAGTGATCGAGTTGAAATCACTGATGGTTGCGGCCACGATTTTTTTGTTTTCCGCATACGTCAAGATGGCGCGCGCCACCGGATGTTCGCTGAGTCTTTCCAGCGCCAGCGCCCATTCCAATATGCTATTTTCAGTGTGGCCATTGGCAGCAACGACGCTTTGCAAAGCGGGCTTGCCTTCGGTCAAAGTGCCAGTCTTATCGATCACCAAAGTATCGACTTTTTCCAGCCTTTCCAGGGCTTCGGCATTCTTGATCAGAACGCCTTCAGTGGCGCCGCGGCCTATCCCTACCGTGACCGAGATCGGCGTCGCCAGACCGAGTGCGCAAGGACAGGCGATGATCAATACCGAGACTGCCGCCATCATGGCGTTGGCCAAAGTGGGCGTCGGGCCGACTAGCGCCCAGACCACAAAGGCCAG
>JAZJYB010000146.1:0-2840 GCA_040390685.1 Pseudomonadota bacterium
AGAAATAATCTTTTCTGCGGTAAGTTCGGAGAAAAAGAGGCGCATTAAAATGCGTCTCTTTTTATTTGTTGCGTCGCAATAAATATTTTCTATATCGCTTGATTTAAATAAAATTTGGATTAGACTGAGCGTATTCAAACAGCAATAAGAAAAACATCGAAACTTACAAAGTATTTAGTAAAAAAACCCTCGTTACCTAGCGGCGACGAGGGTTTTTTTGTTTGCGGATTACCGGTGTATTTTTATAATAAAGACGTATGATTAAGTGCGACTCACAAATAAACCAAAGGAGAAAATAAAAAATGAATGCATGGATGAGTTGGCTGGCTCTGGCCGGATTGGTTGTGATTCTGGAGCTGTTTACCGGGACGTTTTATCTGTTGATGATTGCTCTCGGTTTGCTAGCCGGTGCCTTGGCTGCATGGTGTAACGTAAGTGCTTCGGCTCAGATGATTATTGCCGCCATTGTCGGCGCTCTTGCGACGCTGGCGCTACATAAGAGCAAATTTGGCTGGCGTGCAAAACAAGAAATAAGTCGCGATCCTAACGTGAATATGGATATCGGCCAGACCATCAGAGTGGAGTTTTGGGAAGATCAGGGCAATGGAAAATTTACCGCGAGGGCGATGTATCGCGGTGCAATGTGGGATGTGGAACTCCAGCATTCAGCAGCTTTTGCAGGTATATTTATTATCGAAGAAATTCAAGGTAGTCGATTGATGGTCAGGCCATCTTAGTTTGCATTAAAAATAGTTGCGGTTAAAAACAATTCAAAATAACTCAAAATAACTCAATATATATTAGGAAATAATATGGAAACTTTTAATAGCGTCGCTTTAATCTTGTTTGTTTTGGCTATCGTATTCGTCTTCAAAACTGTAAATGTAGTACCTCAGCAGCATGCATGGGTCGTCGAGCGCTTGGGTAAATATCATGCGACCTTGGGTCCTGGTCTAAACATCGTGATTCCGTTTATAGATCGCATCGCCTACAAACACATCTTGAAAGAAATCCCTCTCGATGTGCCGCCGCAGGTTTGTATCACGCGAGATAATACGCAGCTGCAGGTAGACGGTATTTTGTATTTTCAGATCACCGATGCGATGCGTGCATCCTACGGATCGTCCAACTATATCGCCGCGATTACTCAGTTGGCCCAGACTACGCTGCGTTCTGTGATCGGTAAGATGGAACTCGACAAGACTTTTGAAGAGCGCGACCATATCAACACCACCATCGTCAATGCGATTGATGAATCCGCCGCTAACTGGGGCGTCAAGGTCTTGCGTTATGAAATTAAGGACCTGACACCGCCGAAAGAAATTTTGCACGCCATGCAAGCGCAGATCACAGCAGAACGTGAAAAACGCGCACTGATCGCTGCATCGGAAGGCCGTAAGCAAGAGCAAATCAATATCGCCACCGGTGAGCGCGAGGCATCGATTGCCAAATCAGAAGGTGAGATGCAGGCTTCAATCAACCGTGCGCAAGGCCAAGCTGCGGCGATTCTGGCGATTGCGGAAGCGAGTGCAGAAGCGATACGAAAGACTGCGTCAGCGATTCAGTCGCCTGGCGGTTCTGATGCGGTTAATTTGAAAGTGGCAGAGCAATATGTCGCGGCGTTTGCCAATATGGCCAAGACTAATAACTCGATAATTATTCCGGCTAATCTGAGCGATATGAGCGGGATGATCGCGAGTGCGATGCAAGTCATCAAGTCACAGAGTGGCGGTGCATCCCATCTGCTAGAAAAGAAGTAAGACGAAGGAAATATTCTGCATTCGTAGAAGTTAACAAATAAAACGTCAGTAAGAGTAAATAAGAAAACGCATAGCCAAGGGTGTTTGCCAGAAGCAGACACTCTCAGTTCTGCACATTTAAAATTATAAATAGAGGTAAAAAATGTTGGAAATTCCTACAGTAATTATCATTGCAATCATTGTTTTCGCGATATTTTTAGTCATTTTTAAAAGTAATGTTTTGGTCTACATTTCCAATGAAAAAATTGGTATCGTTGAAAAGAAATGGGCGACCAGTGGTTCTTTGGAACATGGGTTTATCGCGCTCAATGGCGAGGCGGGCTTCCAGCCTGAAGTCTTGCGGGGTGGCTTCCACATGTTCTTCCCGTTCCAATACACTATCCACAGACATGATCTGGTCACCATACAACAAGGCACACTAGCCTATGTATTTGCCCGGGATGGTTTGGCGATGGTGCCGACGCAGAATCTGGCATGCAACAAGACGGCTAACGATTTTACCAATGTCCGTGCTTTCCTAACCAATGGCGGCCAGAAAGGCTTGCAACGTAAAATTTTACGCGAGGGAACTTACGCGATTAATCTGGCACAGTTTTTAGTGCTGACTACCGATCATGTCTACGCGATGTCTTTGCCGGGTGACGCCAATGTCACTAATGACGGTGAAGTTGCTGGCCAATTGGCCGAAATGCTGGACGAATTGCGTGGCCGAAATGGCTTCAGACCACTCGTCATTCGCGACGATAAACTGGCGGTCATCACCGCACATGAAGGCCAGTCTTTACCGGAAGGCACAATCGTCGCGCCTGTGGTTGGCGCAGATCCGCACGAGCTCACGACCTATCACCACGATTATCAAAACCCGGAAGTGTTCATCGATGCCGGTGGTTACAAAGGGCGTCAATTGCAAGTGCTGGTTGAAGGTACCTACTATCTGAATGCGCGCTTTGCAACGTATGAGATTGTCGATAAACGTGTAGTGGCGGTCGGTTATGTTGGCGTGGTGGTGTCATACACCGGTAAGGCCGGCAATGATGTGACTGGTGAAGCCTATCGCCATGGTGAACTCGTAGGTAGCGA
>JAZJYB010000147.1:0-2874 GCA_040390685.1 Pseudomonadota bacterium
TTTTGCGCAACATTTGCGTCAATACCGTCTGGCTGTCAGGGAAAAATTTCAAGGGGTTATTTTTACGTAACACTACCATCGTGACTTCTGCATTCGCCTCGCGTTTCACCAAGGCGCGCTGCGAGATCAGATCCATGGTTCCCTTAACGGAGGTGGCAACCAGTTTTCCCATGGTTTCCATCAGCTCTGGCGTCAAACCGGAGGAGAGATTCAGATCGGGAAGGCCAGCACCTTTTAAGAAAGCTTGCAAGAGTTCGTTGCTTGAGGCCGGCAATTCAAGCGCCGGTGAGCTAAACAAAGGCGGCTGAACAGCGCTTGCTTGCTGAACCTGCGGATGGGCGGTAATAGTGATGGGCGATGGCGGTTGCATTCGTCTTTCAGCGGGTTCTGCCGCGGGAAACATATCCTGAATATAGCCTGGCGTGCCATCTTTACGTAACAAAAATTGTGGCGGCTGAATGATGGTTTTGTTCTTTGTTGCGAGTGGTGACGGAGGAGTAGAAATTTTTGCACGCCGCTCAATTGCTTGCGTAGTTGCTTGCGTCGTTACAGGCACAATTACTGGCTTACTTATTTGCTGAGGAATTTGCTGTTTTATGTGCTGAGGAATTTGCTGTTTTATGTGCTGAGACACGTGCGATACAGTAGTGGCGAGATCGTTACTTTGGCCAAAATCGCTAGGTTCGACTGCGATAACGCTCAAGAGATATGAGCCTATGCGTATCTGGTCTCCCGCATGAATATCAACTTCGCATTCAGCTTCAATTTCTTGATCATTAATCAGGATGGGATTGGCCAAACTAATATTCGTCAATTGATGACGTGTGCCATTACTCCGCACTTTTGCTTGTGAGCGTGAGACGCAATGTTTGGGGTCAGGCAAGACCAGAAAATTATCCTCGCTGCGCCCAATTGTGCCCTGTTCTGCACCAAATAATGCAGAGATCGGCGTAACCGGTGCCAGATTATTGTAAGAAACGACGGTAATTCTGATCATGGTAAGTGTTCCGAAAACGAAGGGCTATCGCTGAAAAATAATGTTGCCTTAGAGTATGACAGATTAACATCATCTGGCAAAATAGACGATTGCTGCATAGCACCAGTAACTTTGGGAATTTTCACAAATTTGGCTAATCAGAGCAAATTCACTCACTTACAGCGTGTCGCATGGTAACAAATTCTTCAGCCGCGGTCGGGTGGATGCCGATGGTGCTGTCGAACAAGGCTTTGGTGGCGCCCGCCTTCATTGCCACGGCAAAACCCTGTACCACTTCGCCGGCATCGGCACCGACCATATGCAAACCAACGACGCGGTCGCTGGCATCGTCGACGATCAGCTTCATCAAAGTGCGTTCTGTGCTGCCGCTTAGGGTGTGTTTCAGGGCCTTGAATTCGCTGCGGTAGACGCGAATTTTGGTAAATTTTTTGCGCGCTTCGGCTTCGCCATAACCGACCGTGCCGATATTCGGATGAGTAAACACTGCGGTGGGGATGAAGTCATACGCCATCTGGCGCTGATTTTTGCCAAACAAATGGTCGACCAGCGCCATCGCTTCGCCCAGGGCGACCGGTGTGAGTTGCAAGCGGGCGGTTACATCGCCCAGAGCATAAACCGTAGTGTTCGAGGTCTGGTACTGTGCATTCACCACAATCGCACCATCCTCGCTTTGTGTAACGCCAGCCTCCTTCAGCCCCAAACTATGCACGTTCGGTACCCGCCCGGTGGCATACAACACGGCATCGACGCTTAGAGTTTGTCCATTGATTAAGGTGACATCGAGTCCATCCACTGTACGCACAATGTTCGCGACATCGGCATTCAGGCGTAAATCGACTCCGGCTTTGCGCATTTCAGCAGCCAGAAACTGGCGCACATCATCGTCAAATCCGCGCAACACCAGCTCGCCGCGATATAGCTGAGTTACTTGCGCACCGAGGCCATTAAAGATGGACGCGAATTCGCAGGCGATATATCCACCGCCCACCACCAGCAGGCGCTTCGGAAAGGGCGCCAGATCAAAAATTTCATTCGAGGTGATCACATGTTCGCGCCCTTCGATATTTGGCACTGAGGGTGTGCCGCCAGTCGCGATTAAAATATTTTTGGCGGAATAGCGAACACCGCTAACCTCTACCGTGTGGCCATCAAGTAGCTGCGCCCAGCCGGTAATTAGCTGTACCCCTACGTTGCTCAGCAGATCTAGGTACACGCCGTTGAGCCGGGAAATTTCTTTGGCGCGATTGGCTTTCAGCAAATCCCAATCAAAGCGCGGTTTTTCGCCTATGCTCCAGCCAAAGCCATGCGCCTCTTCAAAGGCTTCTGCATAGTGCGCCGCGTAGCTGTAAAGTTTCTTGGGTATGCAGCCAAGATTGACGCAAGTTCCGCCCAAGGCGCCTCCCTCGATCAAGGCAACCCGAGCCCCGGTTTGTGCCGCCATACGCGCCGCGCGCACGCCACCGCTGCCGCCGCCTATCACCAATAAATCAAACATGTCTTTGTCCATTGAGTTTCCTTAAACAGGGACGTTGCGGGCTGAATTCAGGCTGTAAATATACACCTTAACTTGCAGCGCCGATGTATGTGGCTCGCTGCGTTATCACCACTATTGCCACGTAGGTCGATCTAGTCTACAACATTCGGATAGCGTAGCTGAAGTAACAGCAAAATCCGCTGCGTCTATCGATGGTATAGTTGTCCAAAATTTGGTCGCTAAGTGACCGCTAAATGATCAATAAGTGACCACTAAGTGGCTGATAAGAGACTTATTTACGTGAGGTAATAGATGAATGATTCTGTACCAGATGAGCCGGCCCTGCCAGAAGCGACAGGGACTTTTCAGTATCAGGAATTAATCGAGTCACGCTTAGGCCAGC
>JAZJYB010000148.1:0-19297 GCA_040390685.1 Pseudomonadota bacterium
CTTGCCTGGATCACGATCACCGCCGCAACCGAACACGCACCACAATTCGCCCTGACGCTCTTGCGCCACTTGCTGCAAAGTCAGCAAAGTTTTTTCCAAAGCGTCTGGCGTGTGTGCATAATCAATCACCACCATAGCGCGCCCAACAGAGCCTAGTTGTTGCATACGGCCTGGCACAGATTCAAGTTTTTCTATGGCGCCAACTGCCGCATTCCAGCTAATTCCTTTAGCCAATAAAACGCTGAGTACGCCGAGTACATTGCTGACGTTGAAGCGACCTATCATCTGCGTCTTGACCAGGCCGCTGCCGAACGAAGAGTCCACGTGAAAATTGGTGCCGGCATGATGCGTGCGCAAATTGCTAGCGTAAATAACTTCTGCGCAGACGTGTTCTTTGTGCTCGAGGCTATAACCGAGTACCCGCACTTTGTCTTGTTGTTGCGCTGATTGCGAATGAATTTTCTGCGCTAATTTCTCACCATATTCATCGTCGAGATTGACAACAGCGGCAGCGAGGCCCGACCAATCAAACAAGATGGTTTTTGCCGCCGCATAGACCTCCATGTCACCATGGTAATCAAGATGGTCGCGCGTCAGATTGGTGAGCAAGGCAACGTCGATATGCAGGCCATTTAATCGACCTTGCTGCAAAC
The DNA here is from genome assembly GCA_040390685.1 of Pseudomonadota bacterium. Lineage (GTDB taxonomy): Bacteria > Pseudomonadota > Gammaproteobacteria > Burkholderiales > Burkholderiaceae_D > Undibacterium. The sequence continues at coordinate 654 of JAZJYB010000148.1, forward strand.
CGATAGACGAAGCTTCTATCGCCAGCGCATGTGCGCCAGCACCGTGCAAATCGGATAAACGGCGCTGAAGTTGTATCGCATCCGGCGTGGTAAAGCCAGTTTCGACTAAGCTCTCCAGCGCACCATCGCGGTAGTTACCAACACCCAAAGTGCCGATCACAGCACAAGGCGAACTCGTCAATGAAATGGTTTTTGCCAGCCATTGGGAACACGAGGTTTTTCCGTTGGTGCCCGTCACCGCTACGATGAACATGTCTTGATCAGGCTTGCCATACCAGGCATTTGCGATAGATCCTAAACTTTCTCTTAATTGCTCGACAGGTAAATGAGGAGTAGTGAGACTCTCGTCCCAGGTAAAATTTTCCGGATCAAAAACGATTGCCGCCGCACCGTTTTCTAGCGCCGATTTGATATGCCTGCGTCCATCACCGGCATTTGCATTGACCGGGAAAGCGAAAAATATATCACCTGCAGTAATTGCCCGCGAATCTGAAGTCAATTGTGCGTTCGGCGCAAGCTGCCGCAAGCTCTCAACTACTTTTGCAATTTCGATCTGGCTATTTGTCATCACATATTCTCCTGCACGCTGTTATCAGGAATGATGTTGGTCACCGAAGAATCTGGCGCGACATTCAGTGAGCGCAAGACGTTGGCAGTGATTGCCGCAAACACTGGCCCGGAAACCGTACCGCCAAAATGCCCCCCAGTACTCGGGTCATCAATCATCACGGCAACGATCACTCTCGGCTTGGAAACCGGAGCGAAGCCAATAAAGTCGCCGACATAGCGTTTGACGTATTTTCCACCCTCAAGTTTGTAGGCGGTTCCAGTCTTGCCGGCTACGCGATAACCAGCAATCCGTGCCAATTGTCCTGTGCCGCCGGGCTGAGTCGCGGCTTCCAGCATCAGACGCACTTGGAGTGCGGTTTTTGCGGAAATGACTCTGGTACCCACTGGTGTTTCATTAGATTTCTGAAAGGTAAGTGGGATCGTATCGCCATCACGCGCAAAAATCATGTATGCGCGTGCAAGCTGTATCAGCGATACCGAAAGACCATAGCCGTAGCTCATAGTCGCCTGCTCGACTGGCTTCCAGGTTTTAAAGTTGCGCAGGCGTCCAGCGACCGCACCAGGGAAACCAAACTTTGGCTGCTGACCCAATCCTATTGTAGTAAACATTTCCCACATTTCTTGTGCTGGCATTTGCAGCGCAATTTTTGCCGTACCGATGTTGGATGATTTTTGAATTACCCCACCCACCGTCAATAAGCCATTGGCATGTGTATCGGTAATGGTGTTGGGACCTATGAGCATAGAACCATCGCCGGTCTGTATCGTAGTCTCAGGGGTAACTCTACCCGTATCCAATGCCAGCGCGATGGTAAAAGGCTTCATTGGAGAACCAGGCTCAAAGGTATCCGTCATGACGCGGTTACGGAGTTGCGCACCGGTCAATACCGAGCGGTCATTCGGGTTATAGGTAGGCAAATTCACTAAGGCCAGCACTTCACCGGTATTCACATCCAGGACCACCGCCCCACCAGCTTTGGCCTTGTGTTTTTCAATTGCCTCTTTCAGGTGGGTATACGCGATGTACTGAATTTTGCTGTCTATCGATAACGTCAGCTCTTTTCCATCATGCGGTTCGTGGATAGATTCAATGTCTTCAACGATACGCCCTAAGCGGTCTTTAATCACACGACGACTACCGGTTCGCCCGGCCAGATTTTTTTCCGATGCCAGTTCTATGCCTTCCTGGCCGACATCTTCCACATTGGTAAAACCGACCACATGCGCCATCACCTCACCTTCAGGATAGAAGCGCTTGTACTCTTTGCGCGTTTCTATTCCAGCAATACCCAAGGCCTTAATTTTATCTGCCACGTCTTGCTCTACCTGTCGCTTCAGGTAGACGAACTGCCGGTCAGAATCAAGCTTTTTTCTCAGGTCTATTTCTGACATTCCCAGCAAATTCGCCAACTCAGTTATTTTTTGCTTCGGCGCCTCAAGCACGTCGTCGGGAATCGCCCATATCGCCTTTACCGGCACTGATGACGCGAGTACCTGGCCATTTCTATCGGCAATCCTGCCACGAGTGGCCGGCAATTCTAAAGTGCGCGCATAGCGGGTTGCGCCCTGCGCCTGGAGAAATTCAGTGGTCATTCCTTGCAGCCACAGGGCACGCACCATCAAGCCTACAAATGCGGCAAACAACAGGAACAAGACAAAGCGGGAACGCCAGATCGGCAGCTTCACTTCCAGTAAAGGGCTAGAAGAAAATGGCTTGCCTTTGCCGCCAGCGGTACGTGATGTGCCTGGTGCGCGACTCATTTCACCACCACGGCGGTTAAGTATTGGGTACGTTCAGGCGTCACAGCAACCATATTCAGCTCTTGACTGGCGGTCGCCTCAATCCGCGCATGTTTGCCATACGTGGATTGATCGAGCTTTAGCTGGGTCCACTGCAATTCATGGAGTTTGCTCAGAGATTGCGCGCGTTCCAGCTCGATGAACAATCGACGCGCCTGATATTGCGAATTGATGAGCGATAAAGCGCAGGCGATCAAGCCAAAAGCTAACAAGAGATTGAGGCGTCCACTCATACTTGTTCCCCGGGCAAGCGTTCGGCAACCCGCATGATGGCGGACCGAGCCCTGGGATTTCGGGCAATTTCCTGATCTGACGGCTTCATCTTCGCGATCAGTTTCATTTGCGCTTTAGGCAAATCGACAGTGCGGATAGGCAAGCGCCGGTCTGGCTGCAAGACATTTACTTTGGAAGCGAAGAACTGTTTAACTATCCTGTCTTCCAACGAGTGAAAACTTATGACGACCATACGGCCATGCGGGGCCAGGCTGGCATACGCTGCCGCCAGACCTATTTCGAGATCTTCAAGCTCCTTATTGATGAAAATCCGTATAGCCTGAAAGGTGCGAGTTGCCGGGTCTTTGCCCTTCTCGCGAGTTTTGACGGCGTGTGCGACGATCCCTGCAAGCTGCCCAGTACTTGAAATGGGCTCGACCTGCCGGCTAGCAACAATCGCCTTTGCAATCTGAAAAGCAAACCGTTCTTCCCCATAATTTTTTATTACCTTTCCGATGATTTCTTCATCTGCCGTAGCCAGCCACTCTGCTGCCGAAATTCCACGGGTCGTATCCATACGCATGTCGAGCGGACCATTTGATCTAAAACTAAAACCGCGCCCTGCATCATCCACCTGAGGAGAAGAGATCCCCAAATCCATCAGAACTCCGTCGACCTGCACAATTCCACGCGCCGAAAGTTCTTCTTTGATAGACGCGAAGCTGTCATGCACAATCTCAAAACGTGGATCATTAATTTGCTGTGCATTGGCGATCGCCTGGGTATCTTTATCGAACGCCAAAAGACGCCCCGATGGGCCGAGTTGCTGCAAGATTTTTCGGCTGTGACCACCGCGGCCGAAAGTACCATCCAGATAGATACCCGCCGCGCGCTCACCAGACAATGCCAAGGCATCGACCGCCTCATTCAACAACACCGTTTGATGTGTCAATTCGTCTTTTTGATCTACAGTCATACTGTCAGTCAAAAAGAAAAATTACTTAAAGCGTCTGGCATTCCGCCGGCGATCGCTTGCGCTTCATTTTCAGCCAGTTTGGCCGCATCCCAAATTTCGAAATGTGAGCCCATCCCCAATAACATCACATCGCGCTGCAGACCAACCGCAGTGCGCAGTTCTGGCGCCACCAAAATGCGTCCGGCACCATCCATCTCGACGTCTGAAGCATTACCAAGGAAAATTCTTTGCCAAGCGCGTGCCGACATAGGCCAGGCAGCAATTTGCTCACGGTGCGATTCCCAGATTGGACGTGGAAACAATAGCAAGCAACCATGCGGATGACGGGTTAAAGTGATACGGCCTTCGCATTGCAAGGCGAGCGCATCCCTGTGCCTGGCAGGAATTGACATTCTGCCTTTAGCATCTAGATTGAGTGCGGACACGCCTTGGAACACGCTAGGAACCTCTATTTATTCAAAATTAGCTGAAAATATTTCTTGATGAACATGAAATACTTACCACAAAAATACACTTTTTCACACTAATGCCCACTTTAGAGTATGCCTTGAGCTCGGTCAAGTGAATTTAGCGATGAAAATCCGAATTTCTTTAATGAAGTCAAGGACTTAGCGTATTTACTTAAACTAATTAAAAATAGAATATCCCAATAAATTAGGGACTTACGGCAGGGAGTGAAAGTGCCACTTCACATATAAACATGTGTTTAGATAGCGAAAATTTCGGAGAGGGGGATGAGAACAGACCGGAACTACGTTTTAAAAAAGAGACGCCCTGGCTTGTTTTTCGAGCATTACGAGAAATTCACCTGGAGGTATTGCCTTGCTAAAATGAAATCCCTGATAGTGATCACATTTTGACTCTGCTAAGGTTTGTAACTGGAGCGCTGATTCTACCCCTTCGGCAATCACTTTTAAGCCCAAGGTATGCGCCATCGCGACTATGGCCAGTACGATAGCGGTATCGTTAGCATCCTCTGGCATATCCTTGATAAAGGATCTGTCAATCTTGACGCTATCGACCGGAAAGCGCTTGAGGTAAGCCAAGGAAGAATAACCGGTACCAAAATCATCGATCGAAAGTGTAAAGCCGGCCGCCTTCAAGCCATCCATCAGGACGATAGCTTGCTCACGATTGTGCATCACCATACTCTCGGTAATCTCAAATTCAATACTGCTAGGATCAACCCGCCAAAAATCGACGACGCTCTTTACGTCCTCCAATAAATGGACATCGTTAAATTGTGCGCCTGATAAATTAATGGCAACCCGGCCAAAATTTTCATCTGCAGCCCTAAATGTCAGGATATCCCTGCAAGCGATATCCAGCACCAGCATACCGATCCGGCCGATCAAACCGGCTTCTTCAGCCAAGGCGACAAACTCACCTGGCAACAAAATGCCGCGCTCAGGATGATTCCAGCGCACCAATGCCTCAGCGCCAACGATATCTCCGCTAGTCACACCAATTTTTGGCTGGTAGTAAACCACGAACTCGCGTCGTTCCAAAGCCTTACGCAACCTTGCCTCATACACCAAACGCTCTATCGTATGCACGTTCATTTCTGAAGCATAAAACTGGTAATTATCTTTTCCTTTATTTTTGGCGCGATACATCGCGATATCGGCATTCTTCATTAAAGTTTGCGCATCACGTCCGTCAGTCGGGAAGGTGGCGATACCGATACTGGCGCTCAACTGACACTCTTGTCCGCGTATATCAAATGGCAAGGCGGCGGCAATCAAGAGCTTATCGGCAATATCGGCAAGGTCACGCGGAGCTGAATATTGGTCAACCAGTAGAATAAATTCGTCGCCACCGACTCTGGCTATCGTGTCTGATTCACGCAGGCAAAGCTTGAAGCGCATGGCGACATTGCGTAACACGTTATCGCCTTCGTCATGCCCAAAAGTGTCATTGATGTTTTTAAATCTATCCAGATCCAAAAATATGACGGCGAGTTGCGTCTTGTTTCGTTCAGCATGGGCCAAAGATTTAGCCAGATGCTGGTTGTATTGAAAGCGATTGGGTAAGCCCGTGAGTTCATCAAAATGGGCCAGTTTCATTACCTTATCTTCTGAACGCTTGCCTTCAATCGCGATACTGGCAATGTCGGTAACAATGCTAATCAAGCTCAGATCGTCACTGTTAAGCGGCGAATTTTCTTCGGTAAACAAGGTAAAAGTTCCCAACATTTGGCCATTTTTCCCCATGATCGGCCACGCGCCACAAGCGGCGAAATTTTGCAGCCTTTCCAGCTGATTCACAAATTTCATTGAAGGGGCGCTCTGGATATTAGTTACCCATACCGGCACTGCATCCAGCACAGCTTCGCTCCAGGCACCGTTGCCGTAACTTACTGGCATATCGATGAGTTGGGCTTGCAAAATTTCAGGAAATTGATCGCCAATGGCCTTGATAAAACAATGTTCTTCATCGTTCAGGAGTTGGATACCGCAACGCCAATGCGGCGCTGTGTTCTCGACAAATTGACAGGTCTCATCGAGAATAGAGACGAGATCTTCGCTACTGCCTATCAGTTGCAGAAGTTGATTCTGCCCTTCCAGCATATGTTCAACGTACTTCCTGGAATTTACGTCGCGCATAATACAAAAAACCAAGGTTTCGTTGGCGATTTCCACCCGACTCAATGTGATGTCACTATACATAGGCCTGCCATCACGCTTGCTCACCCAATCAAATCTTTGCACTTCCCCGGTAAACGCCGCGTCTACCAAGCGATGAATCAGGTCATCCTTCTTCAGTTGTGGCATTTGCCTGACTGACTGGCCTTCGGAGGAAAATTTTCCAACGGGTGCGCCTAACAAATCTTCAAGCTTGCTCAGTCCAAACAATGCCAACGCAGCATTGTTTGCATCGACGTAACGGTAGTCACGACTAATTAAGAGGATGGCATCCTGCGCATCTTGAAACAACATTCTGTAACGATTCTCGCTATCCGAAAGCTTTTCCCGCGAGTCACGCAGGTGTCGAATTTGGCGCATTAATAATGCAAGCAGAACCAAGGTAAACGTTATCGTTAACAAGGAAAAAAGAAATTTTTGCCACAACCTTCCGTGCCAATCTGCCAAAATCTTTTCTTTGTCGCGACCATACACCAGCGTCAAGGGAAAATCTGACATTTTCCGGTAGGTGTAAATCAAGCTCGCCGTACCACCGATAAACGGTGCGCCTTCTACTGCGCCTTCGATCGAACTTGATTTGATATTGGTCTCGAGCTGACTGCTAGTAATGTTTCGATTTGCGTATCGATCATCGAAGGGGGCGCGTATCAAGATGCCGCCATCTTTGTCGTGCAAAGAAATGGCCGCAACGCCATCGCGGGCAACCCGTTCGTAAAAGTCCTGGAAATAATTTAGTCTGATCTCAGTCTGGATCACACCCAGATGTTTGCCATTCTGGTCATACAAATTTTTGGCAACTGGCAGCACCCATTGCTCGGTTCGCCTGATTTTTACCGGAGCGCCGACTAAGACGTTTTTATCGTTGGTATGTTCCAGTAAAAACTTGATGTGCGCCTGATGTAAGAGATTAGATTTTTCAGCAGGATATTGAAATGAGCTCGCCAGCATCAATCCCTGATTGTTGATAACAGAAATCGAATGCAGGAATTGTGAATCTTGCCGCTGCGCTATCAGCGACTGTCGCAAGGCAAGCTCGTTACCCCAAACTCGCTCCCCTTCCTCTTTTATTTCCTCTGATGCGGCACCAATCGCACGAGCGGCATCATGCAAGAGACGACTGGCATGCTCTTCTAAAATGCGTACTGTCAGGTAGCTATTTTCTTGCGAAGTTGAGAGTGTTAATTGCCTGTCCTGAGCAATCGACCACCAGGTTTGCCCCATGATGGCAAAGATGATCAGGCTTACACAGAATAAAAACGCGGTCGTCGGCACATTCAAAAATTCACGATTGCGTAATATTTTCTCCATGCACCACCTTAAAATTGCAAACGACCCATCAATGAAATGATGCTAACAGAAAAAGATAGCGCAAAGCACAAGGGCTGAACGCACTATTGAAAATAGTGTAATAAAAATGAAGCAGGCCGATAGGCCGGATTCTGTTACGGCAATGGCATCGCTACCACTGCTATGACAATCATTCCTCTAGGCCGGGGATTACTCCCAGGCTCAAGCTTTCTACCCGCACGCTCCGCGAGCCGCCTCAACGCGTGCCTATTTGAAATTGCTCCGGGTGGAGGTTACCGCGTTTCACCGTAACTTAATACGCTCGTCTCTGTGGCCCTATTCCTCGTCTTATACCAAAGCTTGCGCCCTGGCTTTCAACGTACGGCCGTTAGCCGTCACCCTGCTCTATGGAGTCCGGACCTTCCTCCCGCTTTGGCTCACACCAAAGCCAGCGATTGTCTAGCCTGCTTCGGGCGCTATTGTAACAGCACTTACGCTTGCTCTCGCTGAGCCACAAGCAGGCGCCTGGCGAAATTCGACAAATTTCGACATTCCCAAGTGGTTTCTGGTAGCGTAATGTTTTCCATAAAACCGTCTCCCTATTATGTTGATCTCTCGTTCAGGTGGGCAATTAGTCGTCGATGCACTGGTCGTGCACGGTGTCGATATCATTTTTGGGGTTCCGGGCGAAAGCTATTTACCAGTGCTAGACGCTTTGCATGACAGCGCCATGCGCTTCATCATCAACCGTCAGGAAGGCGGTGCGGCCTTTATGGCGGAAGCCTATGGCAAATTGACTGGCCGTCCGGGCATATGCTTTGTCACGCGCGGCCCAGGCGCCACTAACGCCTCTATCGGTGTACATACTGCCTTTCAAGACTCCACTCCTATGATTCTTTTCGTCGGCCAGGTCGGCAATGATTTCGTGGAACGTGAGGCATTTCAGGAAATCGATTACCGCCGCATGTTTGGCCCGATGGCGAAATGGGTGGCGCAAATAGATCGTGCCGAGCGCATCCCAGAATATATTGCCCGCGCTTTTCAAATAGCCACCAGCGGTCGCCCTGGCCCGGTGGTATTAGCTTTACCGGAAGACTGCTTATCTGCGTTGGCCGAAGTGGCAGATACTCGTTGCTATACTCCAGTACAAGCCTCGGCATCTGAAGCACAAATAAGCCAGCTAATGCAGGAACTGGCAGCGGCACAACGACCGATAGTTTTATTAGGTGGTGGCGGCTGGGATGCAGCAGCTTGCGAAGAAATTACAAAATTTGCGCAAGCCAACCAGCTACCGGTCGCCTGCGCATTTCGCTTTCAAGATTTAATCAATAATGCCCACCCTAATTACATCGGTGATGTTGGTATAGGTATTAATCCCAAGCTGGCGCAAAGGATTAAAAATGCCGATCTAGTTATTGCAATTGGGCCACGCCTGGGCGAAATGACCACCGGTGGCTATACCTTGCTGGAAGCACCAATACCGCAACAAAATCTCATCCATATCCATAGCGACGCTTTAGAACTAGGGCGAGTTTATCAAGCCGATATGATGATCAACAGCGGCATGCAACAGATCGCCGGATCGCTGGCGCAAATGCATTCTGTCGATGCCAAGGCGTGGCAACATACGGTCGCCGAAGCCAAGGCAGAACTACTTGCATGGCAACGCGAACCCGGCATTTTTGCGCAGGAAAAAGCCCCCCTAAACCTGTGGCATGTGACCCAAACAATCCAACAGCAAGCGCCAGAAGATAGCATCATCACCAACGGTGCCGGCAATTACGCAACCTGGGCCCATCGTTATTACACTTACGGGGGATTTCGCACGCAACTCGCACCCACATCCGGTGCCATGGGCTACAGCGTGCCATCTGGCATTGCCGCGAAAATTATCCATCCTGATCGCACCGTCATCACCTTTGCCGGCGACGGCGAATACCTGATGAATGGCCAGGAACTCGCCACGGCCGTCCAATACAAAGCTGGCGTGATCATCATCGTCTTTAACAACGGAATGTTTGGCACCATACGCATGCATCAGGAAAAAGAATTTCCTGGACGTGTATCGGGTACGGAATTACACAATCCAGATTTTGCCGCATTAGCCCGTGCATACGGAGCCTCAGGAGAAGTCGTTAACACTACGGAAGAATTCGAACCTGCATTCGCCAGGGCGTTGGCACATAGTCACCAGCACCAATTGCCGGCATTAATTGAATTGCGCTATGACGGAAACCTGATAACACCGGGAGCAAGCCTGGCAGACCTGCGAAAAATCGCGCTGGAAGCAGGGAAATAAGAAGGGGAAATGGTGCGCGCTATTTGTTGTACCGCGCACCAGATAAAACAAAATTAACGATTAGATTCTTGCGTTTTGTCATTCAACAATTTGTGCTTCAAGGTTTCGTCGGCTGGGTGCTCACCCAGCCAAATTTTTAACACGCCATTATAGAAATTCGGATCAACAATGGTTTCGCCTATTTTTTTTCCGTTATATTGGCAGACCACGCCAGTTCCTGGCACCCAATCAAACGTCATCACATCGCCTTTTTTCAAGCCGGGTATCAAGGAAAACATTTGACCAAAAGTCAGCATCCCGCCTATCAACTTCGCACGTTCAGCAACATCAAGGTTCTTCTTGAGGCCGTCCATAAATCTCTGGCCAAGATCGTCACTACTTAAGTCGCGCATCATCACCAATGAAATCCGTTTAGCGCCAGGCAAAGCCAACACTTCTGCTGTTGTGGATTTCAATTCCGGCAAATACATGGATGCCACATAAACTTTAAACACCACCTTGTAGCGTATGCCGGCACCATTCAATTTGAGAGTTTGAGTACCGACTTGTGCCGTGTCATCAATTTTAACGCCAGCCAAAGTGGTTTCTGCAAAAACCGGGGAAGAAAAAAGTAAGGCTGACGCGATTCCGAGGTAAGCCAATCGACGGTTAATACGTAATGCAAAATTCATGTTATCTCCAGAGATTGTTTTATTTGTAATTGCAAAAAATTATAACGAACGGTCGTCTTATTTTCCGTCTTAAACAATAAAGACAAATCACTTTCTACGCAAGCATTTACGCTAGAAAAAAATCATTATTTCAGTTATGTCGCAAAAAAACGAAATCTCCGGCTTGGCGCGCAGCATATGAATTATAAGCAATATTGGGAGTATGATCACAAACACGAAAAATAAGAATTTGAACTTCAGTATCGTTGCTGCTTTTGTTCAACAAGTGGTCTGATCTTTCGCTTGAAAGGATGAGATTCGTGTCGACACGCATCAGATATCTGTCTCGATTGTGCCGCGACATGCTGTGGCTTTTCGCCATATTATTTTGCTCACTGACTTGCTCACTGCTTTGCTCGCTGACATGCTCGGCAATGGCCTTGGAGGTTGAACATGTTTGCGGCAAACAAGCGCAATTTGATAAAACAAAAGCGCCCACGACTGGCTGGACTACAGGAACCGGCAATGTCTACCCAAAGCAACCATGTTGGCTGCGCATCCCACATGAGTTAGGCGATGCTAAATTACTGAGTTTCAAAGCAGTATGGATAGACATCAATCTCTACGATGCAAACGGTAAGTTATTCGCAAGTGCCATACATTTAGGCAAAAAAAACCAGGCCATCGTCAGCGCTAATCGTATTAGCTTTCTCACATCCAACGCTACATTCCCGCTGTATGCAAGGTTAGACGTCTCCCCCAGTACATCGTATTTTGATCAGGTCGAGGTGGAAAGTCTAGACCTCAACGAGTCTATGCATCGGGCGCAAACCTTCGATAGTATCAGTGTCGCGCAAACCGCAATTTTAGTCGGCTTTGCGGTTATCGCGGCAGCATTCGGCCTACTTCTGCGCAACTTAACTTATGTTTTATTTGCGCTATTTTGCATTTTTCGCGCAGCTTTTCTTATCTTCAATAATGGCTTGATTTTTTCTTTGTGGGATATCCCGGATTGGCTCCCGCAACTATTTATTTTAACCTCGTGGCCATCCAACGCGATACAGTCGCTGATCGTGACGCGCATGTCAGGCTCGGCCGAACACAGCCCAAAATTGCACTACGCCATGCTGGCCATGGCGGCGCTATATATTTCCTTAATTCCCATTGATATTTATTTTCCCTATCAATCTTTAGGTCTGCAAGATTACCTGGATATGGTCTGGTATCCAGTCGCCCTAATCGGCGTAGGGCGGGCGGTTTTTCTTAAACGCGCCGGCAGCGCCATTTTATTTTTAGGATTGATACCTATGGCCATTTTCTGGTGGCCACTAGCCGTAGCACAACTACTTCCGAGAAGTTTCGGACTCTCGTTTGAAACGCCATCTGGAACAACACTCGATATCATCCAGAATCTATTTTTTCCAACTTTGTTTTGTATAAGTCTTGCGTATCGCTCGCTGCAACTTCACCGTGAAGCTATCCGGATTGCCCGCATCGACAAATTAACCGGGCTGCCGAATCGGGAGCGGTTGACCCACCGTGGCGACTCATTACTAAAATCCAAAGGCAATCCACCGATCGCTGTCGCGGCCTTAAACATCGATAGGTTTCGTGCCATCAATGAGGCGCTAGGTTATGACACAGGTGACGCTGCGCTGATCGAAGTGGGCCGCCGTCTCGCGGCAATACCGATGGCGATTGTTGGCCGCAGCCAATCGGATCAGTTTTTTACAATCTGGCTGGATGCCAGCAAACTGGACGAACTGCAACTTCAGATCCAGCAGCTTTTCTTTGCGCCGATTTTAGTCAACCAGCAAATGATAGACATCTCCATGTCAGTCGGTGTCGCCAACTTACCGGAATTGGATATGAGCTTACAAATGCGCTGCGCCGAAATCGCGCTCAATGTCGCGCGCCATGAAAAAACTGCATGGGAAATCTATAAGCCAGAAATGGAAACCGCAAAGTTAGGGGATCTGCATTTGCTGTCGGAACTTCGGACGGCGATCAACAAAAACCAACTGCGCCTTTTTCTTCAGCCGAAAGTGAGATTAAAAGATGGTGCAGTGGTTTCTGCGGAAGCACTGGTACGCTGGGAGCATCCAGAACGAGGCATGGTTCCACCGTATCAATTCATTCCATTTGCAGAGCATACCGGCCATATCAGCGCCATCACGGTTTGGATGCTGACGCAGGCAATGCAGATCGTCGCAGAGAGGCGAGCAGCGGGCAATCCTTTACAGATTTCAGTCAACCTGTCGGCTTTTGATCTGCGCAACAATCATATCGTCACGATACTTGAAACTTTACGGGAAACCTACGGAGCGTCAAGCTCGGATATTCGTCTTGAGGTGACCGAGAGCAGTGTCATGAGTCACCCTGAAATCTCGCTTCAGGTGTTACACGCGATTCATGAAGCAGGGTATTCGATTGCCATAGATGATTTCGGCACCGGCTATTCGTCACTGGCCTATCTGCAAAAAATGCCCGTTACTGAGTTAAAGATTGACCGGGCGTTTGTTTCAGGTGTCCAGGCCAATACCGATGCCGCGATCTTGCTGTTCTCTACGATAGAACTCGGACAAAGGCTCAATCTAAGCATCGTCGCCGAAGGGGTAGAAACTGCTGACGAATGGGCACTACTAGAGGGTTTTGGCTGCGACTATATTCAGGGATGGTTTGCGGCGAAAGCAATGCCAGTCAGCGATTTTATAAATTGGCGCAAAGAGCAATCACCGTTTCACTTTAAAGAATATCAAGTCTCATGAAATAGCATTTATTCTCTTGCAATAAAGAAAATTTCAACTATGATGAAATTGCTCAATTTTCCATCTTGTAGTAATCACTTTTAAGGGTTCTTCGAATGGCGAATATACATAAATTTCGTAGACTTGATGATTCAGCACTCCACGACTACGATTTAGACAAATTTAATCAACCTGATCAAGCAATTTGCATTGACGTGGGACCGTTGTCTCCACGGCAAAAAGCTGCGCTCGATAATTTGCTAAGAGCATTGGCGTCGCCTGTAGCTGGCGAACCTGCGGCAACTTTTGCACTGTATACCAGAATGCCTGGCTCTCCTCCGCCGCCTCCGACTTAAACCACATCTGTTTTACAGAATGGAATAATCCCAAATTTTTATTTTTTCTTGAAAAAATAAAAACGCCAACTAAGATGAAGTTGCCTTTTCCTGTCTTTTAGTAAAAGCCAAATTAACTCTCCAGGAGATTATGATGCCAAAACCTGACATTCCACCAGTAAAAACCCAGAGCCCACCCGCACCAGACACTAGGATGCCAGGCTCGCCGCCACCTCCTCCGAATTGAATATTGCGTATCTCAAGCCGAAGCACCACTTATGCCAATTAAGTTGTGCATAGGCGAAGTTTTTCAACGGTACGATTAATTAAACTTCGAAAAATCCGGCTTGCGCTTTTGAAAGAAAGCCATAAAAGCTTCCTTGGCTTCCGGCGCATTGAGCATGGTCGCGAAGTGTTGATTTTCTTCAGTCATCTTGCTGGCGACAGCTTGTGGTTGATTGCCCTTCATAAGGCGCTTAGTGACGCGAACCGACGCAGCCGGTAGCGCGGCTAACTTGGCCGCTTGTTGCTGTGCGTACGGCAGTAGTTCTTCTAACGGCAAGACTTTATTTACGAAGCCCATGTCGTAGGCTTCTTGTGCGCCGAATGCTTCACCGAGCATGAGTTTTTCAGCCGCACGTTGATAGCCGACGATCTGTTGAAAGATCATGCTGGATGCAAACTCAGGACACAATCCCAGCTGGGTAAATGGCATCGACAACTTGGCATTATCTGCCAGATAAATCATGTCACAGTGCATCAGCAAAGTGGTACCGATACCTACTGCGGCACCAGAGACGGCAGCAATCACCGGCTTACCCAATTCGTTGAGCGCCTGCATAAATTGGTACACCGGCGGCACCGTGTCGGAACCCAGGCTGGACGCGTTCAACATAAAATCCTGCAAATCATTGCCAGCCGTGAAAATCTCCGGTTTACCCGTGATCAGAATCGCGCGTACCGAGGTATCGGTTTCGGCCTCGCGCAAGGCATCGGCCATACTCTGATACATCGCGAAAGTAATAGCGTTTTTCTTTTCAGGGCGATTAAAACTGATCGTTAATACGCCATTTTCTTTATGCGTCAAGATATCCATATTTTTCCTTTTTGGGTAAAAAATAAGCCGCACATTTCGCGCGGCTTATTCAAATTTTTTTCAGTACAGCAGCATCTTAGACTGATTTTACAACTGCTATTACATGCGCTCAAAAATACCTGCTGCGCCCATGCCAGTACCAACGCACATGGTCACCATACCGTATTTCAGGTTATTGCGATGCAGGGCATGGATGGTGGTGGCAGAACGGATCGCACCAGTCGCACCCAGCGGATGACCGAGAGCAATCGCGCCGCCCATAGGGTTGACTTTGGCTGGATCGAGACCGAGGTCTTGCACCACGGCCAAAGACTGCGCAGCAAACGCTTCGTTCAGTTCAAACCAATCGATCTGGTCTTGCGTAATGCCAGCCGCACGGCAAGCCGCAGGAATCGCTTCTTTAGGGCCGATACCCATGATTTCCGGTGGTACGCCGCGTACTGCAAAAGCGGCGAAACGTGCCAGTGGAGTCAGGTTGAACAGCTTCAGGATTTTTTCGCTGACCAGAATCAAGGCGCCTGCGCCATCTGAAGTTTGCGAGCTGTTACCGGCAGTGACGCTACCTTTGGCGGCAAATACTGGCTTGAGTTTCGCCAAGCCTTCGATTGATGTATCTGGACGCGCGCCTTCATCGCGATTCACGGTACGTGTTTTCAACTCGATCTGGCCAGTCGCCAGATTAGCGACACGCTCAATGATCTCCACCGAAGTGGTTTCAGCATCGAAGTAACCGGCGTTTTGCGCAGCGATGGCACGCTGGTGCGATTGCAGGGCGAAGGCATCTTGCGCTTCACGCGAGATTTTCCATTGCTGGGCAACCTTCTCCGCAGTCAGGCCCATACCGTAGGCCATGCCGATGTTTTCATCCTTGAAGATACCCATATTCATCGATGGATGGTGGCCCATCATCGGCACCATCGACATGGATTCTGCACCGGCCGCGATCATCACGTCAGCTTCGCCGACGCGGATGCGGTCAGCCGCCATCGCGACAGCGCTGATACCAGATGCGCAGAAACGATTGACGGTAATGCCGCCGACCGATTTTGGCAAGCCGGCCAGCAATACCGCCATACGGGCCAGATTGCTACCTTGTTCGGCTTCCGGGAAAGAGCAGCCGACGATTGCGTCTTCGATCAATTTAGGGTCGAGATTCGGCACTTGTGCCAAGGCCGATTGCAATACACGCACCAGCAAATCATCCGGACGTGTGTTCTTGAACATACCGCGACCAGATTTACCGATCGGGGTACGGGTTGCGGCTACGATGTAGGCGTCTTGAAGTTGTTTAGTCATTTTATGTACTCCCGATTTAGTTACGGACTGGTTTGCCGGTCTGCATCATGCCCATAATCCGCTCTTGCGTTTTAGGATGATTCAGCAATTCCATGAATGCCTTGCGTTCCAGATCCAGCAACCATTGTTCATTCACGATCGCACCGTTTTCGATTTCACCGCCAGAGACGATTTCAGCAATCATCGCGCCCAGTTTGTAATCATGTGCGGAGATGAAACCACCATCACGCATGTTGACCAACTGTGCCGTGATGGTCGCCATACCGTAGCGGCCAGCCACTGGTACCGGCGCTTTCATCGGTGCGCGATAGCCTGCGTCGAACATGGCACGTGCTTCAACTTTTGCGACATGCAATAACTCGTAGGCGTTGAATACGATTACGTCGTCAGCTGAAAGATAACCCATCTTCTGCGCTTCCAACGCCGACTTGGATACGGCAGCAGTTGCAGCATTAGTGAAGTAGTTTTTCAGGAACTGCAACAGGTCAGTACCTTTAGCATCCTTAGCGGCGCGTACAGCAGCCTCTTTCAGACCACCGCCGGCAGGGATCAGACCGACGCCGACTTCAACCAGGCCGATATACGATTCGATTGATGCTACGCGTTTGGCAGCGTGCATCATCAACTCGCAACCGCCACCGAGTGCCAGACCAGCGACTGCCGCCACGACTGGCACGTTGGCGTATTTCAAACCTTGATGCGCTTGTTGTAAGCGGTGGATAGCTGGCTCGATGGCTTTCACGCCACCCGACATAAACAGCGGCAACATCGCCTGCAAATCAGCACCAGCGGAGAAGGCGCCGCCTTCAGCTGCATCTGCACTCCAGATCACCAGACCTTTGTAATTCTTTTCAGCTTCGGCGATCGCTTTTTCCATACCGTCGATGACGCCAGGGCCAATCACGCGCATCTTGGTTTTCAATGACAAGATCAATACGTCATCATTCTG
The DNA here is from genome assembly GCA_040390685.1 of Pseudomonadota bacterium. Classification (GTDB taxonomy): domain Bacteria; phylum Pseudomonadota; class Gammaproteobacteria; order Burkholderiales; family Burkholderiaceae_D; genus Undibacterium. The sequence continues at coordinate 17,517 of JAZJYB010000148.1, forward strand.
ATGCCAGATGCGCACTGATTCATCTTCAAAGAAAGTCGTGCCGGCGGTTGCGCCAGTTTCTACGCCAGTACCAAATACGGTAGCGCGGAAGGCTTGTCTATCGTACACAGCGAGTTTAGAGCGTGGTACGTATGTGCTGCTAGCTGGGGACCATGAACCTTCGGGTGTATGCACACCAGTGCGGCCATCAAATACCCAGGCTGGCAACGGTGCATTGCACAGTGCCTTGCCAGCATCAATATCCTCTTTTACCCAGCCAGCCACTTCTTGCCAGCCAGACGCTTGCCATGTTTCGAAAGGACCGACGTTCCAGCCGAAGCCCCAGCGCATCGCGAAATCGATGTCGCGCGTATTGTCTGCAATCGTCGCACCATGCACAGCGATGTAATGGAAGGCATCGCGGAAAATCGCCCACAGGAACTGCGCCTGCACGTTGCTCGATTCACGCAGGGTCTTCATCTTCTTGACCGGGTCTTTTTCTTTCAGCATGCGAGCCACGACGTCATCCGCCTTAGCGCCGCCAGTCACGTATTGCGCGGTTGCGAAATCGAGACGCTGGATATCCTTGCCGACTTTTTTGTAGAAACCTGCGCCGGTCTTTTGACCCAATGCACCAGCAGCGACCAGTTTGGCCAACACTTCCGGTGTTTTGTAGACTGAGAAAAATGGATCATCAGTCAAAGTGTCTTGCATAGTCTTGATGACATGGCCCATGGTATCGAGACCAACCACGTCAGCAGTACGGAAAGTGCCGGACGAAGCGCGACCAAGTTTTTTACCGGTCAAATCATCGACGACGTCAACGGTCAGACCAAATTTTTCCGCTTCATAAATCGTTGCCAGCATGCCGAAGATACCGACACGGTTAGCGATGAAGTTAGGCGTATCTTTTGCGCGCACAACGCCTTTGCCCAGTGTTGTCGTCAAAAAGCCTTCGAGCTGGTCGATGATTTCAGGACGGGTCGCTACGGTAGGGATCAACTCAACCAGATGCATGTAACGTGGCGGATTGAAGAAATGCACGCCGCAATAACGCGCTTTCAATTCTGCTTCAAAACCTTCGGACAATGCCGTGATCGACAGGCCGGAAGTATTTGATGCGAAGATCGCGTTAGGGGCGATATGCGGAGCGACTTTCTTGTACAGATCGTGCTTCCAGTCCATGCGCTCGGCAATCGCTTCGATGATCAGATCGCACCCAGCCAGCAGATCCAGATTATCTTCGTAGTTGGCGACTTCGATCAAAGCTGCATCATCCTTGTTGCCCAAGGGCGCAGGGTTGAGCTTTTTCAAATTTTCGATGGCGCGCAAAACGATACCGTTTTTCGGACCTTCTTTGGCCGGAAGATCGAACAAGACGACAGGCACTTTGGCATTAATGCAGTGGGCAGCAATCTGCGCACCCATCACGCCTGCGCCAAGAACGGCGACTTTTTTAACGATGAAATTGGTCATTTTTAACCTCATGTGAAATTCGGAAAACGGCGAACGGCAAAATCTCTTAGTCGCCTCTCCCGGAAGCAGGAGAGGGCTAGGGTGAGGGTGCTTGCAAACTAAAGCGCAGACAAAAGCTTGCTGAGATTTTTTAAAACCATCGCAAACATTAAGTTCACGATCTATCAAACACCCTCACCCCTGCCCCTCTCCCGCTAGCGGGAGAGGGGATCAAACATTAAAACAAATCAGCCTCCAGCGACAACAAATTAGCCGAACCGGAACGTGCCTGACGGATCAACATCGCTGTCTCAGGGTACAGACGGGCAAAGTAGAAACGGGTCGTT
>JAZJYB010000149.1:0-43247 GCA_040390685.1 Pseudomonadota bacterium
CTTACCGACACCGCAAGGATGTGTCGATAGAAGTACCGGGTTTCGGCAGCATCACGGGCGATGTGGCCTGGGGCGGCAATTGGTTTTTCCTGATCGCTGAACATGGGCAGGATTTGCGTCTGGAAAATGTCGATGCCTTAACCGATTTTTGCTGGCGCGTGCGCCAAGCTTTGATGGCGCAAGGTAGCACCGGAAAAGACGGCGCACTGATTGACCATATCGAATTATTCGGCGCGCCAAGTGTGCCGGAAAATCACAGCCGCAATTTTGTCCTCTGCCCCGGCAAAGCCTACGACCGCTCGCCTTGCGGCACCGGCACCAGCGCCAAGCTGGCTTGCCTGGCGGCAGATGGCAAGCTTGCTGAAGCTGAAATATGGCGCCAGGAAAGCATCATCGGCAGCGTGTTTGAAGGCAGCTATCGCCGCAATGCGCAAGCTGGCGACGGCGCGATACTGCCCAGTATCAAGGGCAGAGCATTCGTCAATGCCGAAGCGACTCTGCTGCTCGATGAGCGTGACCCATTTATCTGGGGCATACGCTAGTGGATGACGCCATCATTGTCGGCGCCGGCATCATAGGCTGCGCCTGCGCCGCCGCGCTCGCCAGGCAAGGCTTGCGCATTACGGTAATTGAGTCTGGCATCGTCGGTGGCGGTGCAACTGCCGCCGGTATGGGACATTTGGTGGTAATGGATGACAACCCGGCCGAGCTTGCCCTCACCAGTTACTCGCTAGGCTTGTGGCGCGAGCTGGTCGCTGGGCAATCAGTCGCGCACGAGTACCATCGCTGCGGCACCTTGTGGGTCGCCAGTGACGATGAAGAGATGGCGGCCGCACAAGCGAAACACGACTTGATGCGCGAGCATGGCATCAACAGCACGATGCTTGATGCGCTGGCTTTAAAAAAAAACGAACCAGCGTTGCGCCAGGGATTAGCCGGTGGTTTATTGGTGGCCGATGATGCTCTGGTGTATCCACCCAAGAGTGCGAAAATTTTATTGGATCTGGCAGTGCAATACGGTGCGCAGTTTTTATCCGGTGACGTCATTTCCCTTATACCAGGTGGCGTGCGCCTTGCCGATGGTAGAGAAATCTTTGCGCAAGAGGTGGTGATTGCCAACGGCCTGGCGGCCATGATGCTATTACCAGAATTGCCTTTGCGTTACAAGAAAGGGCATGTGCTGATCACCGACCGCTATCCCGGTTTCGCCCATCATCAGCTGGTCGAGCTTGGTTATATCAAGAGTGCGCATGCATCCGATGGCGAATCAGTCGCGTTTAATTTGCAACCGCGCCCGACCGGGCAGATCATGCTGGGCTCGTCGCGCCAGTTTGATGTGACTGATAAGGCAGTGGAACCCGCGATTTTGGCGAAAATGCTGCAACAGGCAATCAGTTTTATTCCAGCGCTCGCGAGTCTTAAGGCAATCCGGAGCTGGACCGGTTTTAGGGCCGCGAGCCCGGATGGTTTGCCGATGATAGGCCCGCACCCCTGGCGCAAGAACGTCTGGATAGCCAGTGGCCACGAAGGCCTAGGTATCACCACTTCTCTGGCGACGGCAGAATTATTGAAAGACCAAATGACGCAACAATCCAGCAAAATTTCCACGGCGCCGTATCTGCCATCGCGCTTTAATTTCACCGAGCGAGCAGCATCGTGAGCAACATCGTGACTACATTGATTTCAGTAATAATCAACGACCAGATCGTCGTAGTGAATCCTGGCATCAGCGTTGCTGCAGCGATTGCCTTAAGCGGCAACCCGGCGACCAGAATCTCGGTCAGCGGCCAGGCACGCGCCCCGGTCTGTGGCATGGGGATTTGCATGGAATGTCGCGTGAGTATTGATGGCCAGGCGCATCAGCTCGCTTGCCAGACCTTGTGCCTCGATGGCATGCGAATCCAGACTGGCCAATCATGAAAACAGATATCCTGATTATTGGCGCTGGCCCCGCAGGATTGGCGGCAGCCGCCAGCGCTGCAGAATCTGGCGCACAGATTGATATCATCGATGACAATTTCAACTCGGGCGGGCAAATTTGGCGCGGCGGTGCGGCATCACAAAAAGATCCGCGCGCCAGAGAACTGTGGCAAAAACTCACAACAAAAACCAATGTGCGCTTCCACTTGCGAACCCGTGTGGTACATGCCAACTCGCCACAACAAGTCTTGACTGAGAGTGACAGCGTATCGAGACTCTTTGAAAGTAAAAAATTAATTCTGGCGACCGGCGCCAGAGAGCTATTGCTGCCCTTCGCCGGCTGGACTTTGCCCGGCGTTACCGGTGCGGGCGGTTTGCAGGCCTTGGCAAAAAATGGCTTCCCTGTCGCGGGAAAGCGCGTCATCGTGGCCGGTTCCGGGCCCTTGCTGTTGGCAGTGGCCGCCAGCTTGCTCGAGCGCGGCGCCATCGTTACGCATATTCTGGAACAGGCAAAACTCCCGCAACTTGCGCGCTTTGCTGTATCACTGTTGACAACGCCAAGCAAGATCGCGCAAGCCTGGGATTTGCGCAAAAATTTATCTCAAGTGCAGTACCGTAGCAACAGCTATGTGATTTCGGCAATCGGTGATTCCGCGTTAAAAAAAGTTCGCGCCCGCATCAACGGAAATGAGCAAACCCTGGAGTGCGATTATCTGGCCTGCGGTTTTGGCTTGATCCCAAATATTGATTTGGCGGCGGCTATGCATTGCGCCTTGGATGAGCCTGAGGTTTACTCTAGAGTAGCTATCGATGAATGGCAACAGACTAGCCTCAAGCAGGTGTATTCCGCTGGAGAAAGCACCGGCATAGGCGGCGTCGATCTGGCGCTGGCGGAAGGCAGTATCGCGGGTTGGGCTGCGACCGGTCGCATGAAAATGGCAAAGCAGCTATTCGCTGAACGCAGGCATTGGCAGGCCTTCAGTCTAAGACTCAAAAGCGCTTTTGCACTGCGCCCTGAGTTGCGCCAGCTATGCCAGGCAGACACGCTGGTCTGTCGCTGTGAAGACGTGAGCTATGTACAGTTACAAGAACATGAGAATTGGCGCAGTGCCAAGCTGCATACCCGTTGTGGCATGGGCGCATGCCAAGGCCGCATCTGCGGTGCGGCGAATCATTTCTTATTCGACTGGAACAAAGATGCCGGACGCTTGCCTTTTTCTAACGCTAAAATCGCTAGCCTCAGTAGCTTAGCTGAGCTCAGCGAGAGCCGCGATCCCACAATTTCAAAATAAATCCTCAGACACTCTTTCAGACACTCTTTCAGACATTCTTCTTAGGCATATTCTCCATCGCTATGCTTGTAGATTCGCCAAAATTATGGCGCAAGGACAGACGGATTCGCAAGGATAGATCAGTGACGGAATCTGCATTAGCGATCGCTTCTTCATCGCTAATTTTTCCAGCTTGATACAGTGCATATAGCGATTGATCAAAGGTAACGATACCTTCTTCACTGCCTTTCAACATAGCATCTTTGATTTCACTCAGACGACCGCGCTGCATCAACTCTGAAATATAAGAAGTTTGCAATAAAATCTCTACCGCAAGCACGCGTTTTTGATTGATCGCCGGTATCAGCCTTTGCGAAATTACTCCCTTCAGATTCATCGACAGGTCGAGCAAAATTTGCTTATGCGCTTCTTCCGGGAAAAAATTAATGAGTCTGTCGATGGCTTGATTCGCGTTATTAGCATGCATGGTAGAGATGCATAGATGACCGGTCTCGGCATAGGTAATGGCGTGCTGTGCAGTTTCTCTATCGCGGATCTCACCGAGCATGATCACGTCTGGCGCTTCGCGCAAAGCATTATGTAAGGCTTCGCCAAAGCTCAAAGTGTCAATCCCCACTTCACGCTGATCAACGAGCGATCTTCCATGAGAAAACAAAAATTCAATCGGGTCTTCTATCGTCAGAATATGGCCATCCGCATGCGCGGCCCTATGCCTGATCATGGCGGCTAAGGTGGTACTTTTACCCGAGCCAGCAGCGCCGACTACCAACACTAAACCGCGCTTTAACATCGCCAGCTCAGATGCCCTGGCGGGCAAACCCAAAGTTTCAAAACTCGGCACATTGGAATTGATCATGCGCATCACCATCGCAACTTCACCGCGCTGGTGATATACATTAATACGGTAGCGTCCCAAGTCTTTGCACGACCATGAAAAATTACTTTCCATGGTGGCTTCAAATTGTTTCCTTTGTGCCGCAGTCATGATGCGATCGGCCATTTCCGCGACCTCGCCCACCTGCAATTTTGGCGCTTCAAGCGGATGCACTACGCCATCTATTTTTATGCTGGGAGGCGCACCAGTGGTGAGAAATAAATCGGAAGCAGATCTCTCTACCATCAACCTCAGATAGGCATTCATGTCGGTCATGATGATTCCTTTCCAACTTGCAAGATTTAACAAATCACAGGTGACAAAAAAACTTGCGACTCTATACATCCTATTCGACTTTATAGTCAAGCACTTGTTCCATATCAAACAAGCACCTTTGCCAATGAAAACTAACGCAATATTCAAACGCAACTCAAGCGCGATTCCATGGCAATCAAACGGGAAATTGGACAGGAAGGATTGTTTCATTTATGCACAGTTAGCCTTGCCCCATGTCGACAAGGCGCGTAAATTAAACAGTGCTAGACGGTTTTTATTGATTATCTTGTAAAAGGGAAAGCAATCATGATAGAAGTCAGCCTCACCACTGCGAAGAATATTCTCAAGCTTGCTGCAATTGGCGTTTTTCTCATCCCAGTCACACCAAGCCTGGCGCAAGACTCCAGTGCAAATTCGGATTTCAAAATAACCGGTTTTATTTCTGTTGTTGGAGGAAAAATTCTGTCCGGGAATCTCGATGCCGACTACTCAGGGCCGGCACAGATAAACGGTAACGATTGTCCCTGCTATACGGCAGACTGGAACAACGCGGGCGTTTATACCAGGAATTCTTCATTCAAGCCAGAATCCCGCGTTGGAATTCAAGCGACCTACAAACCAAATGCCCAAACTACTCTTGTCGGGCAATTAGCCAGTCGCGGCACGGATAGCACACCGAATGTCCAGTGGGCCTATGCCGGTTACAAATTAGATAAAAACTGGGAAATCCAAGTCGGGCGAAAACGCATTCCGCTCTACTACTATTCCGATTTTCAGGACGTAGGCGTGTCCTATCCATGGGTGACGCCACCGCCAGAATTGTACGGTTGGGAAGCGACCAATTACAACGGTGGCAGCCTCCGTTACAACACCAATCTGGACGACACCAACATCACAGCCAGCGTATTTATGGGCGCTGAAAAAGTCAAAGATTCCCTCTACCAGAAACTCTATTATTCGGGAAAAACTGAAGTCACTTGGAAAAAACTCGCCGGTGGCGATATCGAGGCGACCAAGGGTGCATTCACGGCGCGTGCCATTTATTTGCAAGCCGAGGTAGGTACCACCAACATTGAAAACGATATTAAAAATACCGCCAATTTAAGCGCTTACGGCATTGCACTTAACGCAGACTTTGATACCTGGTTTATTTTGTCAGAACTAACCCAGCTTAAACGCGATTTCATTGAAGACCAATACAGTGTCACGGCACCAGCGCTGACGATAGGCGCAGGCATGCGTTTAGGTGCATGGACACCGTTTATCAATTTTGCCAAGTACACAGAAAAAACCAACGATCCCGCACAATATGCACCGCAATCGTTTCGACGGAGTTCGATCACGTTGCGTTACGACCTAGGTTCAAGTAGTGCAGTGAAAGTACAACTGGATAAAAACACCGACGTCACTAACAATTTCGGGGGCAACAACCGTTTATTTCGCATCAGCTACGACCGCGTATTTTAATTAGGAGCGAGATAAAATGAAAACCATTTTCAAATTCTTACTACTGGCCAGTAGCCTCTTGATTTCTAATTTTGGCATGGCACAAATTGCGGTTGTGGCTGGCGCAAAAAGCACGGCGGCAGTGTTAAGCCGCGAGCAGGTTTCCGCCTTGTTTCTCGGGAAATCAACCCAACTTCCCGGCGCTGGCATTCCCGTATTAATTGATCAGCCCGAGTCGGTCGATGCGCGGCAGATTTTCTATTCCAAAGTCACTGAAAAAACCCCGGCACAGGTGAAATCAGTCTGGTCGCGTTTGGTGTTTTCAGGAAAAGGATCGCCACCTAAAGAAGTCGCCAACAGTGCCGAAGTAAAAAAGTTAGTCAACGCCAACCCTGACGCGATTGGTTATATTGAAAAAAGTGCTGTTGACGCGACTGTGAAAGTGCTATTTTCGGTAGAGTAATGATGTAAAGCAAATCGTAAGTTGGTGCGAATGGCACAATAGGTAAAAACCATCATACAAGCGAAGCGAGAGTGATTTGGATACTGAAAAGAAACTTGTTCCCGTGAATCAGTCGCACATCGGCAGAAATTCAATCGAACTGGAAAAATTACTCAACGTACAAAAGAACAGCCATAACAAGCTAGGGCAATTTCTATTGGCAGAGGGCTTGCTTGAGGTTGAAAATTTGCGCACTGCGCTGCGGCTGCAAGGCGAATCGCCCGACAAGAAGCTAGGCGAGATTTTGTTGGGGATGAATGTCATAGAAAAAGATGAGCTTGACTGGGCCATACTCGAAACTCTCAATCCACCAAGAGTGGCGCTTGACAATTTTGATTTCGACAGCAAGATCACTTCGCTGATACCAGGGGAACTTGCCCGTAGCTTGAACGTGATACCTTTAATGTTTCATCACAACGTGCTGATATTGGCCACATCTGCCTTACCAAATATTCAATCACTGGAATTACTTCGGTTTACGGTCGAACATCCGATTCAATTCGTATTAAGCACTCCAGAAGAAATGGCGTTAGCGATCAAGAACAACTATCAGGAGTTTCAATCGGTACAGGAATTTGATATTCCTGTACCAGAACTGATCGACGAGCAAAGGATCTGGCGCGATGCTGAGCAAATGGCAAAGCAGGCACCGCTCGTGAAATTGGTCAATTCCATCATTCTGGATGCTATCAATCAACGCGCCTCCGATATTCATATTCGCCCTGGCGAAAAATCCTTTGAACTGCTGTACCGCATAGACGGAAGCATGCTCTCGATACGTCAATTCAAAAATGCCCTGTTACCCGCTGTAGTCAGCCGCATCAAGATATTGTCGAGTTTGAACATTGCCGAACATAGGCTGGCGCAAGACGGGCGGATTCGCATAAAAGACAAATCACAGTCTGTCGATTTACGTGTTTCAATTATTCCTGTTCAATACGGTGAGAGTATCGTGATCCGTATCTTGAATAAGAACGAGGGCCTACGTTCCATCAGCGAGATTGGATTTAAACCAAATGATCTGGACAGGTTTATCGATTTGATCAAGCGCAGTTATGGCATCATTTTAGTCACTGGGCCAACTGGCTCAGGCAAATCGACCACCCTGTATGCCGCGCTTCAGGAAGTGGCAAAAGAAAAAGTTAACATCATTACGGTGGAAGATCCAATTGAATATGAGTTGTCGAACACCAGGCAAATTCAGATCAATCCGGCGATTAATTTTGGCTTCCCGCAGGCCTTAAGGCATATTTTAAGACACGATCCTGACGTCATCATGATAGGTGAAATGCGCGATGTCGAAACTTGTAAAATAGCGGTAGAAAGCGCTTTGACCGGCCATCTGGTCTTTAGCACTTTACATACCAACGATGCCTCCAGCGCCTTAGTTAGATTGATGGAAATCGGCATTGCACCGTATTTAATCCGCTCCGCAGTAATTGGTGTTCTGGCGCAAAGGCTGGTACGCAGAAATTGCCCGGATTGTCTGGAAGTAGAGACAGTCTCGGCGCTCATGAGAAAAAATCTGGCACTGGACGAGAATGAAAAATTCTATTGCGGTACTGGATGTAAAAGCTGCCGTCAGACCGGTTTTAAAGGCCGGCTGGCCATTTATGAATTACTGATTATGGATGAGGAACTGCGCTCAACGATTAATGCGGGTGTGGCCAGCGATGAATATCGCAAGCTCGCTTTAAAGAATGGTATGGTCAGCTTACCGGTGAACGGCGTTGAACAAGCGAGATCGAAACAAATCTCTATCGCCGAGGTTTATCGCGCGTGCATGTAAAAAAATCGCGCTGGAATTATTCGATCTTATTTAACAAGACAAGGCGGTATTCGCTAGGCGTAACGCCTACTGTCGCCTTGAACACGCGCGAGAAGGCACTGTGATCTTGATAGCCGCAGGCTGCTGCAATATCGGTAATGGTTTTACCTTGATCGGCCAACATGGCTGAAGCTGCATCGAGGCGGATTTTGATGATCATCTGACGCGGAGTCAGTGAAAAAATCTTTTGAAAATATCGCTCAATTTGCGCCACCGATAAATCAGTGATCTGCGCCAGATCCGCCATTTGTATCGCCTCACCATAATGTGCGTGCAAATGGCGGACCGCGGCCGCGACACGATGATATACAGGATGGCGCTGATCCGGCATGGCCAGATCACGCGAAATGCCAGATAATCCAATAATATTTTTCCGTGCATCGCGCACCGGGATTTTGTGTGTTAAGCACCAGCCAGGATCGCGATCAGGATACAGATGTAATTCAAGCTGATCATGCACTTCCGCTTCGCCACTCAAGACCAGTTGATCTTGCTCTGCATAACTCACTGCCATTGAGGAAGGAAAGACTTCGGTTGCCGTGCGCCCTAGCAATGCCTGTTTATTTTTTACGCCACAACGCTCGACCAAAGTCTGATTGACAACAGCATATCTTCCTTGCGTGTCTTTAACAAAAAACACGACATCAGGCATGGCATCAAATAGTGGCTCAGTAAAAAATACATCGCTAATTTCTAGCGCCAATTGATCACGAGTTTTTATTTGCTGTTGGCTGGACGATTCGCTAGACATTAGTGACATGTGTTTGGCTTCTATTGATTAAGGCCGGCTAGCACTTGCCAAGGCTAGAGCTAGAAAAATAATGCAAATCTTACATTAAACAATATGCTTTTACCAAATATTTAAAAGTCATTAAAAAACATAACAAATATATTGTAAATATATTTAACTTAAATTACTATATCTCATCACAAACAAATTTACATCAATCAAGGAGCAAAAAATGACAAAATGGCGCGGTATTTTCCCGGCAGTAACCACTAAATTTAAAGAAAACGAAGATCTTGATCCGGCAGCAATGGAAAAACATTTTGATTTTCAAATCAATAGTGGCGTGCATGGCATGGTCACCTGTGGCTCTCTCGGAGAGGCCAGCACTTTATCTTTTGATGAAAAGCTGGAAGTCACAAAAATTGCCCTGGACGTGGCAAATAAACGCGTGCCGGTTTTGGTGAATGTCTCTGAAACGCGTACCACGAATGCCATCCGTTTTGTCGAGCAGGCGGCAAAGATGGGCGTTCAGGGTTTTATGGTGATGCCCTCTGTTCTGTACGCTGCCGATGCGCGCGAAGCCAAAGACAACCTGCGCGTGATCGCGAATGCCGCACAGTTGCCTATCATGGTCTACAACAATCCAGTTACCTATAAAGTAGATCTGACGCCGGAAGATTTTGTCGATCTGTCCGACTGCGAATTGATCGTTGCGATCAAAGAATCGACTGACAATATCCGCCGCATTACCGACTTGCGCAATGCCGTCGGTACGCGCTACCAACTATTCATGGGCGTCGATGATTTGTCGTTTGAAGGCTTGGCGGTTGGCGCAGATGGCTTACTGGCAGGTTTGGTAGTCGCCTTTCCGAAAGAAACCGTGGCACTGTACAATTTGATGCAAGCCAAGCGCTATGATGAAGCGCTCAAGTTGTATCAATGGTTTATGCCCTTGATGCATTTGGATGTCTCGAATAAACTAGTGCAAAACCTGAAACTGGTTGAAGCCATGGCTGGGGTCGGCAATGAATTTGTACGTCGGCCTCGCCAGCCTTTACGCGGTGCAGAACGTGAGCGCGTCAGCATGATCGTGCAAAAGGCATTGGATACACGCCCTGACGTTTCTAGCTATCTATAAGGATCTACCGTGTCACTTCATCAGCATTTAATTGCGGGCGAGCGGGTCAGCTCAGCGAGCACGCGCGGGAATATCAATCCTTCCAATACCAGCGATATGATTGGCGAATTCAGCGAAGCCGATGCCGCACAGGTGGATCTGGCTGTTCGCGCTGCACGAGAAGCCTTGCCGCAGTGGAGCCGCTCTACACCGCAGCAAAGGTTTGATGTGCTGGATTTTATCGGCAGCGAAATTCTGGCGCGCAAACAAGAACTCGGAACCTTGCTTGCGCGTGAAGAAGGCAAGGTGCTGCCGGAAGCGATTGGTGAAGTGGCACGTGCCGGTTATGTCTTCAAATTTTTTGCCGGCGAAGCCTTGCGCATCGGTGGCCAGGCCATCGCATCGGTGCGCCCGGGCATGGAAGTCATCACCTCACGTGAAGCGGTAGGCGTAGTCGGCCTGATCACACCATGGAACTTTCCGATAGCGATCCCGGCCTGGAAAACTGCACCGGCACTGGCCTGCGGCAATACCGTGGTACTCAAGCCAGCTGAACTCACGCCGGCTTGTGCTTCAGCCCTGGCTGACATCATCCATCGTTCCGGCTTGCCGCCAGGTGCATTTAACCTGATCATGGGTGATGGCGTGGCGGGCAAAGCGCTGGTCGAACATCCCTCAGTTGATGCGATCAGCTTTACCGGATCTGTCGCTACCGGTAGGTTGATTGCGCAACATTGCGCCCTGCATTTGAAGAAATTTCAATTGGAGATGGGTGGCAAAAATCCACTGGTTATTCTCGATGATGCTGATCTTGCTATCGCGGTGGAATGCGCTGTCAACGGTGCGTTTTTCTCGACCGGACAAAGATGCACCGCCTCTAGCCGCACCATCGTCACAGAAAAAATTTATGCCGAATTTTCCGCTGCCTTCATTGCCAGAACCCGTGATTTGAGAGTCGGTGACGCACTCGCAGCCAACACGCAAATCGGCCCGGTGGTGGACCAACGACAGCTGGACAAGGATCTAAGTTATATCGAGATCGGCCAGGCGGAAGGCGGCAAATTGCTGGTGGGCGGGCAACGCCTGGCAGGCGCTGGATATTTCTTTAGCCCGGCGATCATAGAAAACCATGACGCACAAGCGCGCCTGAATCAGGAAGAAGTTTTTGGCCCTGTAAGTACGCTGATCAAAGTCAAAGATTTTGCGCAAGCAATCCAGGTCGCCAATGCAACGCCGTTCGGTCTTTCTGGCGGCATCTGCACCACTTCGCTCAAATATGCGACACAATTTCGCCGCGAGATTCAAGCCGGTATGGTGATGGTTAACGCACCGACTGCCGGCGTCGATTATCACGTACCTTTCGGTGGCAGCAAAGCCTCCAGTTTCGGGCCTCGTGAACAAGGCGGCATGGCGATGGAGTTTTACACCCGAGTCAAAACACACTATCTGGCATAACAAATTTTCTGCTGAAGATACCCATCAAGCACTGATCAGCTGGTGCAAAAACTCGATAATATTTCCTTAGAGACGGTGTAATACCGTCTCTTTTTTTGTGTAATTGACATATTTGGTTACACAAAAATAGAGAGAAATTGCACGATTACAGGGTAAAATCTAACAAATAAGCGCATCTTCCGCACAAAATAACGCGCAAACACAGACACATTCAGGCCCACTCAAAAAATTCATGCTCGCTCGAACCGTAAAAACAATCTCCCCCAAACTACGTGCTGCTGACATCGCCTACGATGCGATAGAAAGCATGATCGTCACCTTGCAACTCAAACCTGGCATGCCGATTGTTGAATCTGACCTGATCGACCTGACGGGCCTTGGGCGCACACCGTTGCGCGAAGCCTTGATGCGCATGTCATCGAATGGCTTAATCATTCAGTTACCGAGACGTGGATTGATTGTTAGCGATATTGAGGCCGGTGAACATATCACCTTGATAGAAACGCGCAGGGTGTTAGAGCGCCTGATTGCCTCTAGCGCGGCCAGACGTGCCACGCCACAACATAGAGCCGATATTTTGGCATGTGCTGACACCATGGTTCTCGCTGCCAAAAGCGCCAACTTAAGCGAATATATGGCTGCTGATCAGGCACTCGATCATGTCATCCACGAAGCATGTAGAAATCCATCAGCGGTTGCCGCAGTCATTCCACTGGTAATTAAATGTCGCCGCTTTTGGTACGCGTTTCAGCATGAAGGCGACATTGAAGAGGGGGCGCGTTGCCATATGCTGCTGGCTAAATCCATCGTCAATAATCAAGAAGAGCAGGCGATAAAAGCGGCTGACGAATTAATGGACTATCTTGAATTATTTGCGCGCAAGGTCATCAACGGCTAGTCAGCTGCTCACTGCAGTGTGTTAATCACGAATTTAATTACGAATTTAATTACGATTCACGGCGGATTCAGGCAAGCGCCTGACATTCGGTAAGGCGTTTTGCAGCAACCAATTCCTGAACCGTATCATCTTGCTACTTGCACGCCTATGTCCAGTCCGGCTTTGCAATAAGTGCAGCAAGCCCTCTTCTGACAATCCCATCTCATCATGCTCAGGGATTTTCCCGTGTGCAGCGCCCAGCAGGCGCAGTTCGCGCTCATTGAACGCTGGCTCCATCAAAGTTTGCAAGTCTTTGAGCGGAATCCAGATTGCATCATCGATAACAAAGAAGCGTATTTGCCGCTCCTCAAACATATAAAACTTTCCACTCCAGCACATCGCGGCCGAATGCCTGCCCCAATATTTAATGGCCGAGAAAGTTTCTATCACGTAACGCGCAAAAGTAATTCCCCAAACGACAGAAACGCAAAGCAAACCAATCGGGCCATACCGCGGGCCAAAGGCCTGCGCTATCTTCCAAGCAAGAAAAGTGAGCCCTGAGCAAAGCAGCAGTTTTATGATAAATGTCCACATCTCGTTATCATAAACAATGACGGGAATCGAAGGCATTAATTCGTTGCATTAATTCGTTGCTTTATTTCACTTTATGGATAAAATGAGTAATTACTAAATTTATTAGTAATTAAAAATAATTATTATTTATGACACGCAATCATTGGCACTTTTCCCGACCTAGACTGGCGCAAGCTTACCTCGGATCATTCAATCTCGGATTGTCCTCTGCCAGAGGTCTATTTGCCCGGCGCCGCATGGGCAAAACTGAGTTTCTCAAGCAAGATTTCATCCCTGCTGCAGAGGCCGACGGCTATGTCGCGGTTTATGCCAATCTCTGGGAGATGCGCTCAGAACCCGCGAATGCCTTGGTCGCGGCGTTTTTTCAGGCGATAGAGCCGAAGGGATTTAGCAAGCTGCTGCATAAACTCAAGCCTTCCGTCAAGAAGATCAAGGCATCGGGCAAAATTGCCGGAATGGCGGAGGCCGCCTTAGAAACTGAATTACAGGATGAGCATAAGATAATTGCCGGCTCATTGTTGATGGATGCGATGCGTGCATTTGACCAGACCAGTATCAAAGTCATCATGATCATCGATGAGGCACAGGTGCTGGCACAAGAATCAAACGCCGATTTTGCCCACGCTCTAAGGGCCGCGCTCGACATACGCAAGGATAGGATCAAGGTGCTGTTTGCCGGTAGTTCCGAAGCGACTTTGCGCAAAATGTTTGGCAAACCCTCTGAGCCTTTTTACAACTGGGCCGCGCTGGAGCCCTTCGATTTACTCGGGCAGGAATTTGTCGAAGCGATGGTCGAGAAAGCTGCCAGCGTAACTAAATTTCCACTAGCCTTAGCCGATGCCTTATACGCCTTTGACGAACTTAAACGCACACCGGAATTTTTTCGCCGCTATCTGGATCGTTACCTGACCAACCCTTTCGAAGGTGCATCAGGTGCATTGGAGTACACCAAGAGCCATGTGTTCAACGACCTGAGTTTTCAACAGCAATGGCAAGCCATGTTGCCCGCCGACCGCGCCATCCTCAGCTTGATCATTGCAGGGAATGCAGACCCGTATGGCAAAGACTCGAAAGAAAAAATCGGCGTGGCCTTGGGTTTAGGCAAGGCGGTGGCAAACAACACTATACAAAATGCCCTGCGTCGACTCAGTGACCAGACCATACTCACCAAGATTGACAGAGCCAATTATCAGTTTGAAGACGAGGCTTTTGCTGATTGGCTGAAGAACTTAACGGAATAACGTATTACTCGTCTTCCGGCTCTACATCGGGTTCTTCGGCAACAATACCGGTATCGACGCTCTTGCCTAGACCGAGCAAGACAGGCGGCACATATGAGGCAAGCAATAGTTCGCGGCTTTGCGGCGACTCTAAACTGACACGACCGAGTGCACCACTGCGATAATCGAGCAACAGCGTATGCGCCGCTTTTTCATAATCCCAGTCGCCACCCTTGAGGCGATAACCGCGCTTCTTGGCCACGCCTTCAATCACGCTTACGGCATCGATGCCTTCGGTGAGCATGCCATAGCGCTCCGTCAAGAATTGCGGATAACGCTGCAAAACAATCTCGGCTAAAAAGGTCGCGACCTCTTCCTCGATCAGGGCATTCACACCGACCGCATGGCTGGCTGCCAACATCAGGCCATCGGTAGGATGGGCAATTTTCGGCCACAACATACCCGGCGTATCAGTCAGGATAATATTTTTTCCGAGATACAGACGTTGCTGCACTTTAGTCACCGCTGGCTCATCGCCAACATTTGCTACACGTTTTTTTAACAGGGCATTCATCAAGGTCGATTTCCCGACGTTGGGAATCCCCATGATCATGATGCGCAGCGGCTTAGTCGGCACGCCACGGTGCGGTGCCTGCTCCAGCGCAAAGGTCGGCACCTTGGCGACATCCGACGGCTTTTTACAGCTGAGTGCAACCGCACGCACGCCTTTTTGTGCATTGTAAAAATCCAGCCATGCCTTAGTCGCATGCGGATCAGCCAAATCACTTTTATTCAGGATTTTAAGACAGGGGCGTTGGCGGAAATTACGTAAATTTTCCACCATGGGATTAGTACTGGCTTGCGGGATGCGGGCATCTAGCACTTCTATCACCAGATCGGTGTTTTCCATGGTTTCCGCGGCTTTTTTGCGCGCGGCATTCATGTGACCAGGGAACCATTGTATTGACATGCTTATTCTTCTTTTGCTTAATTCAAACCGCTATTTTACGGACTTGCGGCCAACTAAGCCTGATTTGTTTTTCCAGCAGCCCTCGCCCAGTCCTAAAAAATGTCGTAATTGATGGGAGTATCAGTAAAAAACGATTAGGTAAGCAATGTCTGTAGGTTGATAAAAAAATACTCCCCTGCAGTACATTGAAATTAGCGATGCTTGATTAACGCTGAAGTAGGTTGATCTTTTGTTCAACAAAAGCCAGTAATTCAGGGCTCAAGCCATTTCCGCCCTTCGCCTGCCTGTAAGCGTCCAGCGCCTCCTGATTGCGTCCTTCGGCTTGCAGCGAGATCGCCAGACCCATAGACCAGACCGCATGTTGCGGCATACGTTTGAGCGCTTCACGATACAAATCGGCAGCCTCTTTGTGATGCGACTGGCGTTGCTGCAAGGCTGCCATAAATGCCAGGAAATCAGGTTTATCTTGCGCATGCGGCAAGCTGCGTTGCAGGGTTTCAACCGCAGCAGGGATCAGTCCTTTTTCGACTTGCAGGCGTGCCAAAATCATCGCCATTCCGGGTAGGTTTCTATCGGCGCTCAACCATTGCTGCAACCAGCGCATCGCGTCATCATGGCGTTTAGTTTCCAGCAAGAGCGTGATCAAGGTCTGGCGCGCTGCCGTGTGTTGCGCATCCGTTTTTAGTGTTTGCTCTAGCATCAGAACCGATTCAGCCGCACGTCCCTGCTGCTGCAAAATAGTCGCCTGGCGATATTCACCCTCGGCCTGCTGTTGCTGTGTGATTTCCTTGACGAATTTACTGGCCGTTGTGCCCGGTTCTGCCAGTTTCAAGATTGGCACAGCTTGCGCCGATTTATTTTTCTCGATTGTTTCAGCGCTCGCCGATGAAATTTTTTCTACCTTGGCGATCACCACAGGCGCGACAACTTTTTCCGTAACAGATGGTGGCGCAACAGGTACCACTGGTACATTCTCCAAGCCGGGAGAGAGCTTCAACAGCAAAGGCAAATCCGCTATCGGGGGCATCGCATTTGGTGCCGGCGCCGATGCTGGCGTCGCCTGTGCAGTGGCAACCGCCAAAATCTTCGCGCTTGGCAACGCACCAGGCACAGCCTGTTTGGCGAGCGCCGGCATTGCAGTTTGCCGCGAATGTAATTTCGGAAAAAACTCAGCCAATAACAGCCAGGCCAATGTTCCAGCTAGCAATGCCGTCGGAAAAAACACCCACCACCATGCGCGGCGAGATGTCGGCGCATTCACTGGCCGGGTTTGTGCATACATAGGTTCAGCAGCGATGGCATCTGAGCCGCGCTTATCCAAATCCTGCAACATTTGATTAATCAAACTCATGGCTTACCCAAAAATACAAAATGATTCATCGCACGGCCATCCATCCACCGATGATGGAAATAAAAAGCAACACAACCGCCACCTTTCCTTTTAATCGACTTGCGAGAAAACTAAACTGGCTTACTGCAAGTGTATCTTTGGCAGCCAGAATCACATGTCTGGCGGAGACATGCTTTTGTCCTTCACCAAAACTCAACATCAAGGCTTTATGTGCCAGCACATTCACCATACGCGGCACGCCGCCGCTGGCGAATCTCAAGGCAGTTAACGCCATCGAGCCAAACAATGCGGGGCCGCGATATCCCGCCACGGACAGGCGATGCGCCACATAAATATTAATTTCATCTGCCGACAAGGCCTGCAGTTGATAATGAAAACTGATGCGCTGTGTCAATTGCCTGATCTCATTGAGTGCCAACTTGCGGTCAAGTTCAGGTTGGCCAAATAAGACTATCTGTAGCAGTTTGCGTTTTTCTGTTTCCAGATTACTTAACAAGCGCAAGGCTTCAAGAGTCTCAATCGGCAAAGCTTGCGCCTCATCTATACACAACAGCACACGCTTGCCCTGCCTTGCCAGGCCCAGCAACTTGATATTGATGGCCTTAATCAATTGGTGCTGGTCTATGCTGCGATCCGGCGAGCATTCCAGTTCATCGGCCAATGCCAGCATCAAGCTACGCGGTTCCAGCAAGGGATTGGGGATATATGCCGTAACAAAATCGGCATCGAGCATCGCCATGAATTTTCGGCACAGCAGAGTTTTCCCGGTGCCAACTTCACCGGTGATTTTGATAAAACCTTCACCGTTTTTGGCAGCAATCAGCAGCGTATTTAAAGCTGCCTGATAGCTATTGAAAGAAAAAAAATAACTGGTATCGGGCGTAATACTGAAGGGGACTTCACGTAAGCCGAAATGTGCCTTGTACATCTCTATTCCAATTCTAAATCGTTCGTACCCTTGCCTGCCTTCGCGTCGTCGTGCACAAGCCGCCTGGACACGAATGATTGAGAAATGAAACGATTATTTTTCAAAACGACTCCGCGGAGCCATATTCTGAATCCGGTTCTGGCTCTCCAGCACATCTTGTTCCCAGGCGCCATCGCCTTGCACAATCGTGGGCTTGATCAAGATAACCAATTCACGTTTTTGTGCAAGCTGTTTGGTATTGCGAAACAGGCCGCCGAACAAGGGGACTTCGCCAGCGCCAGGTATCTGTGAACGGTCATTGGTATTGGATTGGCGCATCAGGCCACCAATCGCGACTATGTGTCCATCCTGACCTCGCACCACGCTGTCAGTTTCGGACACAACGCTAGAGGCAAGCGGCAAACTAATGGTGCCGGCGCTTCCTGCATTGACAGTTTTTTCTATCGTCGTCACATTATTCACGGACGGATGCACATGCAAAATAATATTTCCACTATCGTCAATCTGGGGCGTGACATCTAAAGCAACACCAGAAAAGAACGGTTGCACATCCACACTCACGGTCGGTGTAGTAGTGCCCGAAGTACTCACTGTGCCAGGTGTTGTGGTGAGCTTGGTGACAAAAAACTCATCCTTACCGACTTTCAGCACTGCCTTCTGATTATTCAGGGTCGCGATGCGTGGGCTAGACAAGACATGCACATTTCCTTGCGATTCGAGAAAAGACAAGAGCGCTGCAAAGTTAGCGGTCTGGAAAGCCAGGCCGAATAAAGAGCCGGCCGCTTTCGCTGTGGCACCCAATGCGGTACCGGCGGTTGCCGTAATGCCAGTGTCAGATGCCGTTATCGTCGTGGTGCTTAAATTAGTGCCAGGCGAGACAAAGCCCAAAGAAGTCCGGGTATTTGGCGAGGATCTTAGCGACGCGAATGACGCCCAATTAATTCCAGATTGATACTCATCATTTAGCTCGACTTCGAGTATCTTCGCCTCCAAGATCACCTGCCTATCGACCGATAGCTGGGTTGCTTTCAGATACGCAGCGATATTGCGCATTTCATCAGACATCGCACGTATCACGACCACGCCAGATTGCGGGCTAATTACCACTTGGCGCCCATCCTTGCCTGCACCGGCGAGCAACTCCAGGGACATTTTCAACTCGGACCAAAAATCGTTATTCGACGTGGTACTGATCTTGCTCGAAGTAGTTGCTTGCGAAGCGTTATTGCCTGATGAGTTGTTACCCTGCGCGCTATTTTGCCCGGTCTGATTTGCATTCGAGTTTGAGGCGCCGACCGAGTCAGAGATAGAACCTGAAGTCACCCGGATATCCGAACTCCCTTTGCGCGAAGCAGCAAGATAATTAATCTGGAACACCCTCGTTTGCAGGCTCAAAGGTTTGATGTAAATCCGGCTGCCTTCAACTTTATAATCATAGCCATACAGCTCGCGAATCGCATCAAGCGCCTCGAACAAGGTGACATCTTTCAGGTTGGCGGAAATACTGCCAGTGACATCGGGATGCACCAGCATGTTGTAACGTGTACCTGAGACAATTCCCATAAAAAACTGCGCGGCAGGTGCATTACTAAAATTAAGGTTAAAGCGTTCGTCCATCGGCTTGCGCGCCGGCGGCAGATCAAGCGTTAAGGCCGGCAATAAGGAGGCGGAAACCGCGTCGGCGTCGGCCGGTTTTACTTTGCTCGCCGCTGCCGCTTTGCTCATCTCACTCTTGATCAGATCGAAAGTCTCTTGTTTCGATGCGGGCATAGCGCAGCCGCCGAAAATGGCAGGAATCAACAGCGACAATAATATTTTTTTCATGCTTTTCTTACCTTTATGGGCGCTCCTGGCGCTCTTTGCTTTCTTTGCGTTCTTCATTTACCGCTCGACCTGATTAATTTTTTATCAAAATCGGGGAAGAGTTTAAGCGTTTGCAGCTCTTTTCCGTTACGTAAAACCACTTCTGTTTCTGACATCTTGATCAAAGTCTGTTTACCATATTTACCATTTAAAGCAACGGTCTGGCCGCTGATAATTGCGAGGTGACGGTTAGGCGCAATCAACACCGATTGCAAAACGGGGCCAGTGAAAATTTCAGCATTCGTGGAAGGCTCGATCACCATATTCGGAGGACGGGTTGGATCGGCCAAAGACTGCGCCATCAACGCCGCACTGAAGGTCACGCTGAAGCTCGCACATCCTGCTACAAGAATAGCGCGCACTAACCGCATAGGCGCTTGAGAGGAAATCAAAGATTGAGCCATTTTTTCTCCAGACTGAGAGTAAACACGCTTAAGCTTAAGCTCGCTTTGGGATATTCAATCACAGTCAATTTACCCTTATTCCAATACACCTGTTCGGGCAAAGACTCTAGTTCGCGCATGTAATTCAACATGTCGAGGTAACTGCCTTGCAAGACGATTTCCACTTCGTGTTTATAGATCGCCCCGTGCATATTCTGTTCAGCTACGTTAGGGCTAGTGCCGGTAACGCCCTTTGCCACAGCGATTATTTTGCTACCCAAGCCAAGTGTATCTTCCATTTCATCAATCACATTGACCACTGGCAGATTTTTTAATGAAAGCAATTGCAATTTGTGATTGCGCTTAAGCATGCTCTCTAACAAGCCTGTCATTTTTTCCGGCCGCACCAAATTCTTTTGTAAGTCCTGCAGGCTATTATCAATTTGCAGCAATTGCTGTTCAGCGCCCGCGATACGTTTTTTGAGTTCGGCGTCTGGGTCAACGCTGATGTTCGCTACGCGTTGCGCAATCTCCATCCGCGTAGCGGCTATCTGCGCCTGCTCTTGCTTGATTTTATCGGACAATATTTTTTGCTTGAGATACTGCGGCTCTATCAGCAGGCTATTAAAAAGAAAAATAATAACGAAGGCAATCACTACCAGTAAAATGCCACGTTCACGTAGAGTCAGGGCGTCAATCTTATTTGTCAGCTGCTCCCATTGTTGTTCCCATTGCGGCTTCATTTTCCTTTGACTCCTGACGGGCTATTTTTTTCTATTGACTCGGATGAACGCAAATCGAATTCTATATACGGGGCGTAGTCCAAACGTTTTGCACTGTCAACTTTACCCGGAACCGTCGTAATGGCAATTTGCGGCAACTGCATTTGCAGCGCCGAAAAACTTTTTCCCTGCATGATCGCTTCAAGCTTGAGCTGGCTGACATAGTTTGGAACGAGTTCAGGTTTTAAGCTGCGCCCTTGTAGCGCAATTTCATTTCCACCACCAGTAATATTAAAACCTGTCAGCCATACGCCTGCTGGAATCTGGCGGGCGAACGCGACCATGTAAGCCGAGTATCCCTTGGTGTTACCGAAATCACTTTTCTGCAGAATCGTGGCTATTTTTTGTCTGTTTTTTATGTCAGCTTCAAGCTTTGCCAGTGCATTCCCCAATGCCACGTTGGCACCTGGCGCCACAGCCATGGCACGCAATTTTGCCACTTGCGCTTCGGCGACCCGCAACTGGGCGGTGACAATTTCGGCATTCTTTGTCAAGGCTTTTGATTGATACCAGGCATACACCACCATCAGGATCGCACCGAGCAGAACCAGGCCAAAAGCCTGTATCAGCGCCACCGCAGAAAACACTTTTTTCGTCTTGAGAAAAACCGGGTTAAACAGATTGATCTGACCACTCATAGCGCAATCTCTTCTTGTCTTAATGCCGCGCCTATCGTCATAAAATATGCTTGTTGGCGTGAACTATCACTCAGCTCTGGTATTTTTGATAGATTCAACACCGTATCAAGATCGAGCACTTCTACCGGCATATACATATTCGAAGCCAAATAAGACTGCAACTCTGCGGCAACAGCACCCATAGGCGCGAGTATGAGTTTTGCTGTCGTGATGAAATTGTGTTGCCGGTCAAAATTATCCAGCGAGCGTTGCAGCTCTAAAGTGATACGTTCAAACACCTGGTTTTTTTTGTCTGCATCTGCCAGCTGAAATTGCGACAGCTTGATATCGAGCCGGCGCGAAAGATACAGCTCGCCAGCGAAAGTCACCGTGAGCAATCCGCCACTTTCATCGAAAGACAGCATCGCGATACCGCGCCCTTCCGGCTCCAGCATGCTGGAAATATTCCGCTGTGCCATATCGGGAATATCAATCACGCTCAATGGTAGTTTGGCGCTTAAAAATGCGCTCTGGCGTTCTGCGATCAGTTTATTACGGGCGACCACGGCAAACATGGCATGACTACGCCCGCCGGTATTTTTATCGCCAGGCACATTCAAGACATCAATCGTGGCATCGTCAACGTGATAATCGAGCATGTCTTTCAAGCGCCAGCGCGTGGCACTTTTGAGCTCTTCGGCAGGCACGTTCAGCGTCTCGATCGCGAACAGTTGATAGTCCTCGGGCGCCAATAGCAAACTGCACTGATAATTTTTGGCCGGCGACTCTTTTGCCAGCCTATCGAGCATTTCTTGCCAACTCTTATTCGCTCTTGGATAAAAGGAAATAAATTCCAAACTTGGCTTTTCCCCAGCGGTCTGCGCCAGGCTGGCAGAATAAATGCCGTCACGTGACAAATTGATCGCCATCAGTCCTGCAGTTTTCTTATTTTTCGAGAAAAATCCCATGCCCTAAGCCCAAATTGATATCTTGCTTGACGTTAAGTTAATAACACCTTGCTGTCAATGGATGATCGCGAAATTGTTGTCCGGGAGGCGCATTTCAACAGCTCAATTCCGTGTGGTGCTGGCTTCGTGTATTTCACGTAGCTAAATGAACTCACAGGCATTTTTATAGTTGACATTAGTTGACATTGAGACTTACTCAACAAGGCGATATGTTGACCTTGGTGCGACAGGTATTGATGCTGGCAGTAAGCCGACGTTCAATGTAGCTCGTGCTTCCAGCAATGCCAAAACTGGCGGTGGAAGTCAGTTGATACACTCTGATGTCATTCCCGCCCTCGACAAAGTCTGCGCTGCTACAACTCACGCTCACCGCGAATCTGCTCAAACTACCATCAAAGGGATAGGCCGGAAGAACTGCGGGTGCAGCACAATCATAGCGCGCCACTCCACCAGTTGAGGGGTTGGTATTTTCCGGGTTCAAAATCTGATATGCGCCCCACTCCAACCCCGCCTTGGCAGCCTGATAGGCGTGGCTTCCTTGCATGTCTTGGGTTGAAGTAGTTTGTTGCATGGTCGAAATCGACAGCATAAACACGCCTAAAGCCGACAAAATCACCAGCAAAAATATTGCCGAAACCAGTGAGAAGCCGCGCTGCGAGAGTGCGCTGACAGAATTGTTCGATAAAAGTTTAAGGGACATTATTGACGTGCACCTCATGATAAAGATTCACCGTTTCGTTTTGTCT
Source organism: Pseudomonadota bacterium (assembly GCA_040390685.1). GTDB lineage: Bacteria > Pseudomonadota > Gammaproteobacteria > Burkholderiales > Burkholderiaceae_D > Undibacterium. Next base: position 22,740 of record JAZJYB010000149.1, read on the forward strand.
CGTTATAGCCAGGCGAATGGAGACCAAGCCGCTTCGTTCGGCGACCCCGTTAACATAAGTAAAACTACAGGCACTGAGATTTTGCGCCAGCTTCGGCGTGCCTGCTGGCGGAGTAGCCGGGCAAGCGTCTTGCGCAGGACTAGGAGCGTATCCGGTATAGCGGTATAGCACGCCACTACCATTCCCTCCGCTACTTCCCACTCCGGAACAGACATAAGTTACGGTAGGCTCTGCTGCAGGAATGATATGAAAACGATTACCCGGTGAAGTAAACGGAAATTGAAAACTGCTTGGCGTCCAGTGGATCAAGGTCGTTGTTGCCGCATCAATCGTCGCGATGTTATCGCCGCGATAAGCATCAGCACCAGGAATACCAAGATTGTAGACCACGACCCTGTCATTTACTGCGGGGGCAGCGCTAAGTTGGCCCAGCACATCGAATTGATTAGTCAAAGTTGCCGTCGAAAACACATTGCCGCCACCGGCACCGTCCACATCGGCGCGGTAACGTCCGCCATTAATGGTTGGTATGAATTCCAGGCATAAGGGTCCGCTATCTGCCCGCACGCTATTCGGCAAAGCTAGATGCAAGTCACGCGAGATACGCCGCACGGCGGTATCAGCGATATCACTGAGTTCTGTGCGGCGCGCCAGATCCATATAACCATCGATGGGTTTACGTAAAAACACCGCCACACCGGCAGCCAGCACGGCTGTAATGGTCATCACCATGATCGCTTCGATCAGTGTGAAACCCGCTTGCGCTTGTGTGCATTTTTTCATGGCACCGTCCTCGGTGCATAGCGGAAGCGATAGCCGGTCAACAGATAAGTATTCGCGCCTGGATCTGTCACCGTCACGTCTATGCGCAATGCATCATTAGTCGGCGACAGTGCAGCCACCTGGGTAATATTCACCACGGCACTATAGCCCGCCGTACCGACTGTAACACCGTTGATGTCGTAGATGACAGGCAAATTCAAGCCTGTGTAATCGGTTACGTTATTTGCGACGCGCGGAACGCTCAAAGCATTGCTGACTCTTGGCACCGCCGGCAAGACGTCTTCAGAGCCGGCAGCGCCGCCGCTGCAAGCTGCGGTATTTATTGCGGTCGTGGCGTTGACATCGGTGGGCAGGCAAAAAGTGAACGCTTGCAGCTCGATTTCTTCCAGCAGAGATTCCGCGATTGCCATCGCCTGTTTGCGCAGCATCGGGTCGGCACTGGCTTTGCTGGTGACGTTCATCACCGAAAGGATGCCGACGATACCGAGACTGACAATCACGATGAACATGATCAGCTCCACCAGCGAAATACCGCCTTGCACTGACTTGTGATGAATTAATCGATTAGTGGACATAACCAGTCTCAGCTTCTACCGTGATGGTTTGCATCGGACCAGTTGAGTTTATATTGATGACGGTACCTGCAGTCGGTTTTCCTAATGCGCTAAATGAAAACGAGGTCGTCGTACCGAATCGAATGCCAGCAGGTGCCGTTGCGTACATCCAGCTTTGATCAGTGATCAATGGCATCGGTGACAAAGCAAAAACTTTTTCGCTTTGCGTCGTACTAGCGCAATTGGCATCTGTCACATAGGTCAGGCAGATGGCATTAGTCGTGGTATTAACAAACACATTTCTACGCTGCGCTATCGCAACTTTTTGTGCATAGCGCACCATGCTGATGCTTTGATCGAAAAAACCGCGTTCGTCAAAAGCGCTTTTATTGGCAAATCTAGGAATGATTGCCACTGCTAGAATGCCCGCCAATACCATGACCATGACTAATTCGATCATGGTGAAGCCGCTTGACCTGGGTTTCTTGTGGGGTTTTCTTTTTGGCATAACGGAGCGCCTGCCGATAAAAAATTCACGCTGTGAGTCTGTGTTGCTTACCACAGACATTGAGTAGTCATGAAGTGCCTTGATCACTCTTTGTTTCATCGCGAAAGAAAAATTTCTGAGACATACCAGGTCGATGCAACCTCTTCCGTCTTTTAAATTTGCCTCTTGAAAAAACTGGCTACGAATAAAAATATTATTCGTAGCCGCCCGTTTCAAACGGCACCTACTCGTCTTATGGTTTTGTTCTGGTTACATTGAAAGAAAAATCAACACCGGCTGCAGAGCCATCGCCATACTTCCCAGAACACACTTCTGTCTTACCTTGGGTAGCCGGTATTGTATCTGCAGTGACGTAAAAAGCCTTCGCAACAGTTGGATTTGCTACAGTAGCGCTTATGGTAATTGCCGGACTAAGTAAAGCCCCCATATCTGAACATTTTTCAATCAAGACACAGACGTCAGTTACAGCTGCAAAATTTTTGGCCGCACATCCAGCGTAGTTGATCGATGCTGCTGAGCTCAAGGCACCACCAAATCCATCGGCCACAGATCTATTGGCATCACCACGTAAATCAACAAACTTCGGCAAAGCGGTCGCAGCCAAAATACCCAAGATAACGATTACCATCACCAGTTCAATAAGGGTAAAACCGGACTGTTGCTTATTCATTTGTTTCAATTTCTTCTCCTGGTATTTTTAAAAATTTCAATAGTTAACTCAACGCGATTAACAATTTAAAGTACTAACACCACCATTACTATAGGTCGGTGCCCCCCCTGCAGCTGGTTCGGTATACGTCACTGCGCATAAAGGATGCCCAGCATCTGGTGTCACTGTAAATACGCCGCCGCCAGCAATGGGCGCAAGCACAAAATCATCAAACGAAACGCCAGCAACATTAACAAACCCAGCCGCATGGCCAATCGACACATTAGACGCCAACGGATAACCGTTTGCCATAGTGATAGAGGAACCTTCCATCAATACCGATGCACCTGGTGCCAATTGTTGCGTCAGTTGTATCGAATGCGACAACACCGCAGCCGCTTTGATCGAGCCCAGCGCACCATTCATCTTCGCCATACGAGCGTCCGTTTGCAGAGCAGCAAATCGTGGCAGCGCAAATGCAGACAGAATTCCCAAAATGGTGATGACCACAATTAATTCAATTAAGGTAAATCCAGATTGATTCGCTTTCATTTTGGACTCCAATTCAGTTCAATAAATTGCGATGATTCTCGCAGTATCAAAAATTTAACAGAATATCTATGATACTGATTCTTCTTGATGATACCAGCAAAGATTTAAAATTAATGCCATTGCGCAACAAGAAAACACGATCATTCACATTTTTGAGACACAAATACCGCTGTGCCACACAGAATTTACTTTCTCAAAGCAACTTTACCAAGGTCCCAGATAGGCAAGAAAATCCCCAAGGCGAGAATCAGTACCAGGATGCCCAAACCAACGATCAATATCGGCTCTATGTTGGCTGACAGGGTTTTTAGCTCGTATTCAACTTCATGCTCGTACATACCGGCGATCTCATCCATCAGATCGTCAATCGCCCCGGTCTCCTCGCCAACCGCGATCATTTGCAAGACCACGGGCGTAAATACACCGGCCACTGAGGCAGTGCGCAAGATGCTTTCACCGCGCTCGACGCCGTCACGCATCTGGTCGATACGGCTGGCGATGTAGGCATTGTCGACGGTTTGCCCGACCACAGTGAGTGCTTGAATAACGGGCACGCCACTTTTACTGGAGAGTGCGAAACTACGGGCAAAACGCGCCAGCGTGCCTTTGAGTATGATACGGCCAACGATAGGGAAACGCAGCTTGGTTCTGTCCCAAACGAACTTGCCATTCTCGGTCGCGATAAACATACGAAATCCCACAATCGCGGCAATCAAGGCAGCAAGAATTACCGGCCAATATTCGACCGCAAAATTCGAGGTGGCGATCAAGATTCTGGTCATCAAAGGTAGCTCGGCATTAAAGCCAGCAAACACTTTGGCAAATGCGGGAATGACAAAAATATTGATGACGCCCATCGCGATTACCATCGCCGCCATAACAAACATCGGGTAACGCAAGGCGGTCTTTACCCTTTCGTGCATGTCTCTTTCAAATTCCAAATGTGCATACAGGCGCAGGAAAATATGCTCTAGCTGGCCAGTCATTTCTCCCACTTTGACCATGCTGACATAAAAGGAAGAAAATGCATTTGGATGCCGGCGTAGTGCGGCTGAGAGCTCACGGCCTGAATCTAGCGATTCGCGCAGATCCTTGATCAATTTGCCGAATGCCTTGTTCACCGCCGATTCTTGCAGACCGGCCAGGCCGCGCATGATGGGCACACCGGATTTTAAGAGCGTATACAACTGGCGGCTAAACAACTGCACATCAATAGGCATGACCTTTTCTTCCGTCAATTTTGCCCACCATGAGTAGGTACCGCTATCACCCGGTTTACTGGTCGGGTTAATTTGTATGGGGGTGATGCCGGTATTAAAGAGCTGGCTCGCGACTGCACTGCTATCAACACTTTCAAGCACACCCTCGACCAATTCGCCGCGTGTATTTCTCGCTTTATAGGCAAAAAATGGCATGTCAATCCTCTATCTGATTATTGATACGCATCGCCTCGCCGACCGTGGTCAAACCAGCCACGACCAGATCAACCGCGTATTTTCTTAAGGTCAGGCCAGCCATCTGTTCTCTTGCGACTTTAATGAAATTGGCAGGATCGTCCTGATGCGCCGCCTCCACCACCGGAGCGGTCATCTCGAGCAATTCATATACACCAACGCGCCCCCTAAACCCGGTGCCATTGCAATGCCCGCAACCGCGACCCGCATGGTATTGATGCTGATCGACTGTATCACCAAGTTCTGCCGACAACCATTCTTTTTCTGTCGCGAGTATTGGTTCTGGCTGACGGCAACTTTCGCAGATCACCCGCACCAAGCGCTGCGCCAACACTGCCTGCAAGGAGCTGCCGACCATATACCGTGGCACGCCCATATCAAGCAAACGGATAGGGGTACTGACCGCATCATTGGTATGCAATGTGGATAACACCAAGTGCCCGGTCATCGCGGCGCGCATACCAATTTGTGCGGTCTCCTGATCGCGCATTTCACCTACCAGCAAGACATCAGGATCTTGCCGCAAAGAAGAGCGCAAGACCTTGGCAAAACTCAGGTCAATTTTTTCATTCACCTGTACCTGATTGATGCCGGGTAAGCGGTATTCGACCGGATCTTCGACGGTAATCAATTTCTTTTCTTGGGTGTTCAGTTCAGACAAGGCGCCATACAGCGTGGTGGTTTTACCGCTACCGGTAGGCCCGGTCACCAGCACCAAACCGTTGGGACGTTTGATGATGCTGCGAAAGCGCTCAAGCATGGCTTTGGGCATGCCGATGCGGTCAAGATTAAGGATGCCGCCGCTTTGATTTAACAATCGCATGACGACCGATTCACCATATTGCGTAGGCATGGTCGAGATACGCACGTCGATCTGTTGTTGCCTCACCTTGATGGCGAAACGGCCATCTTGCGGCAGGCGCTTTTCGGAAATATCCATGTCGGACATCAACTTCAAGCGCAGCGCCAGCGAGGTAGCAATTTTAATATCCGCTTCAGTTTGCAGATGCAAAACGCCGTCGATACGGAAGCGGATTTGCAGACGCTTTTCTTGCGGCTCTATATGAATATCGGAAGCCCTGACCTGGGTTGCATCATCAAACACCGATTGCAGCAGTTTGACGACTGGCGCATCTTCCATGCCTGGCGTAACGCCGAGCGCACCAAAGTCGATATGACTATCGCCAAGTTCTTGCTCTAGCTCGCGCGCGAGGCCAGATATTTCATCGGTACGGCGATACACATTATCTATGGTCGCCAACAATTCGGTTTCATTAATCACTGCCAGCAGGATATTATTTTTGACTATCCGGCTAATTTCATCGTAGGCGAACAGGTCGGTAGGGTCGGCCATGCCAACCAGCAAGGCATCACCCTTGTCCTCCAGAACTATCGCCCTAAAGCGTCTGGCCTGCATCTCTGGCAAGAGGCGTACCGCATTCGAGTTGATATTAAATTGCTTGAGGTTGATGTAAGCGATATTGAGCTGTTTCGCCAGTGCACCGGAAATTTGCTCTTCGGTGACAAAGCCATTTTCAATAAACAAACGCCCGAGTTTACGGCCAGTGCGTTTTTGTTCGGCCAAGGCGAATTGCAACTGATCTTCCGACATCAGTTTTTGTTGCAATAGTATTTCGCCTAAGCGTATCTTCTCTGGTCTCGCCATTCACCCCCCCTGTTTTCGGCCTACTATACCAAGTCCATGACCAGAATAATAGTTAATCAAGTTCGGCCAACACCTTGATATGCGCCACAACACTACGGCCTAATGCTGATAAGTGGTAACCGCCCTCAAGACAGCTGACGATACGGCCTTGCGCATACAGTTTGGCGACATCCTTGATTTGTTGCGTGATCCACGCATAATCCGCCTCGACCAGGCCCATTTGCCCCATCTCATCTTCACGGTGCGCATCAAACCCAGCTGAAATAAAGATCATTTCCGGGCGCTGTTGATGCAGTGCGGGTAACCACTTTTCCATGACCAATTGTCGCACTACGTCGCCAGCACTATGCGCGGGCACCGGCAAGTTGACCATATTGGAGGCCGGATGTTCGGTACCGGTATATGGATAAAAAGGATGCTGAAAAAAGCTGACCATTAACACCCGTGGGTCATTGCGAAAACTTTCCTCGGTGCCGTTGCCGTGATGAACATCAAAATCGACCACAGCCACCCTTTGCAAACCACGTACTTCCAAGGCGTGTTTGGCGGCAATTGCGACATTATTAAACATGCAAAAACCCATAGACTCAACTGGCGTGGCGTGATGACCCGGTGGGCGTATGGCGCAAAAAGCATTCTCGATTTCGCCGTCGATCACGGCGTCGGTTGCTGCAAGCGCGGCACCCGCTGCACGCAATGCCGCGCGCCAGGTATAGGGATTAAGCGTGGTATCAGCATCCAGCGGAAAATATTTATCGTCGGCATTAACATTCGGGCAGTTCTCGCGAATCCGCTCGATTGCATCTTGGCTGTGCACCCGGGCCAATGCACTTTCCTGGGCTACCGGCGCTTCGCGATGATCAAGTAAATTAGAAATACGGCTGGCGATCAACTGATCGTCAATCGCCTGCAAGCGGGCCGGAGATTCGGGATGCCATGAACCCATTTCATGGCGGGCGCAATCAGCATGGGTGTAAAACGCGGTAGTCATTTTTTATTTGTACGTGTGTATTTGCATTTGGATTATTTTGCCTCAAGCAAGGCCAAGTCTCAGTTTCAACCTATTTCGCAGATTTTGCAAATTTGCGGCGATAAGCGATAAAACTAAAAACACATTTGCTCGAATCGGTTTACACTTTCAGCATTCATTTCTTAGGGCTATCCTATGTTCTCGCAAGTTCATGATGTCGCCAACCAAGTTAGTCAAATTATTATCGGTAAGGATAAGCAAATCCGGCAGGCTCTGGTTTGCTTGATCGCAGGTGGGCATTTGCTGATTGAAGACGTACCAGGCGTTGGCAAGACCACGCTGGCACATGCGCTGGCGATTGCACTTGGTCTAAAATTTAACCGACTGCAATTTACCAGTGATTTATTACCGGCCGACGTGGTTGGAATTTCAATTTTTGACCGCGAGAAAAGTCAGTTTATTTTTCACCCTGGCCCGATCTTTACCCAGGTATTGCTGGCCGACGAAATTAACCGCGCTACGCCAAAAACCCAATCGGCCTTGCTCGAGGCGATGGAAGAACACCAAGTCACCGCCGAGGGGCAAACCCGCCAGCTACCCGATCCTTTTTTTGTTATCGCCACGCAAAACCCGACTCATCAAGTTGGTACCTTCGCCCTGCCAGAGTCGCAACTAGACCGTTTTTTAATGTGCTTGTCACTCGGCTATCCCGATGCTGCGGCAGAACGCGCCTTGTTGCTGGGCGATGACAGACGCAGCTTATTGAAGGCGATGACACCGGTCATGCAGCCGCAACAGTTGCTTCAAGCGCAGCAAGCTCTGCGGCAAATTCACACTTCATCTGCACTGGTCGATTATGTACAGGCGCTGGCGCATGCCACCCGCCAAGGCGATCTGTTCGCCGAAGGCATGAGCCCGCGTGCCGCCATCGCACTATTGCAAGCGGCACGCGCTTGGGCGGCACTGGAAGGACGCGATCATGTGATCCCTGAAGATGTCCAGGCAGTATTGATACCTGTCATTGCACATCGCTTACGCCCTTTAAAGTCGGTCAGTGGCAAAGTCAGTGCAAGTAGCGAGTTGCTGGCGCAGTTAATGTTAAAAGTGGCGGTTTAAGTTGGCTATCCGCTCACTCCATGCGGGAATTGTTGTTGCTCCCCTAGTAGAGGAAAGGCTGGAATGGGGGTCGAACGGTTAAAATTATTGCTGCTGTATTTTGACCGCCACACCCCCATCCTAGCCTTCCCCCTCAAAAGGGGAAGGAACTTGATGCGGCAATCAGGCACGCCAGCAGACTCAACTGAGATTGACTTAAATCAATGAAGTTACTTAGTGAATTACAACAAAGATTCCGCCAACTGGTGTTCCTGGAACACCGTCCAGAAAGCGGCGAAGTTTTTCTTAAACAGCGACGGGTATTTACCGTACCGAGCAATGCCGGTTGGGCCTTTGTCATATTGTTGTTGATACTGTTTATCGCCTCCACGAATTACAATCTCAACTTGGGTTTTGTTCTAACTTTTGTACTTGGCGGTTGTGCCTGGGTCAATGCTTTTCTGGGCTTTCGTAATCTCGCCTACCTGCATTTATTGGCCGGCCCGGTTGCGCCGGTTTTTGCCGGAGAGGAGGCACAATTCACCTTACACTTCATCAATCGCCGCAAACATTGGCGCTATGCTCTGCATGTGGGTTTCGCCTCCAAAGGCCATCCCGCTCAGACCATAGATATCGGACCCGATAGTCGCAAAACTGTGCAATTAAGCTGCCCGACTATACAAAGGGGGCGAATGCCAATTCCCCGCGTGCGCATCCAGACCTGGTTTCCCTTGGGTTTATTACGCGCGTGGAGTACCTGGATGCCCGATACGCAAGCCTTGGTTTTTCCGCAGCCAGAACAATTTGCGCCCCCCCTTCCGGTAACTGGCGCGGCAAACAAAGACGGCCAAGGTTTGGCGGGTGATGAAGATTTTTCTGGAGTCAGGGTGTATCAGGCCGGCGACGCCTTAAAACATCTGGCCTGGAAACATATAGCCAGAGTGGATCTGGATGCTGCTGGCAGCTTAATCAGCAAACAATTTTCTGGCGGCTCCGCCAGCGATGTCTTACTCGATTTTTCTAGTCTCGCGACGAATTTGGATGTGGAGCTTCGCTTGTCGCGCATGACAAGTTGGGTGCTGCTAGCGGATGCAAGCGGTCTGGCCTATGCGTTTCGTCTTGGGGCAATTGAATATCCCGCCGCGATTGGTGCATCGCATCGCATAGACTGTCTGAGTGCGCTGGCACTTTACCAGGGATAAGTCATGCCACACACCCAAGTAAGCACATCGACATCTGCCATCGCCAGCGTCCACGCCAGCTGGAAAAAACTGCCGCTGTCGCGCGACAAGGCAGATACCTTGCTGTTGCTTACTGCCTGCCTACTAGTGCTATTGCCGCATGTGCCAGCCTTGCCCTGGTGGGTCATTGCTAGCTGCGCCATGCTGATGCTGTGGCGCGTCTGGATAACGCTTACCGGGCGTAGCTTGCCGCAATCGTGGCTGCTTATTCCGATTTCATTGTTGATGATGGGAGGAATTTTTCTCACTTTCCGCACATTTTTTGGTCGGGAAGCAGGCGTGACGATGCTAGCGATTTTACTCACCTGTAAATTATTGGAGATGCATGCAAAGAGGGATTTATTTGTCGTGATCTACCTGAGTTTTTTCGTATTGCTGACCAGTTTTTTTAATTCGCAAACTATCGCCAGTGCCGGCATGGCTTTGTTTGCCACCGTCACCTTGCTGACTGCGCTATTGTCGTTTCAGTACGCTGGGGTTGTCCCATCCTTGTGGCAAAGAAGCAAACTTGGCATGTCTATTTTGGCGATGGCGATTCCGCTGACACTGCTGGCCTTCTTTCTATTCCCGCGCATTCAAGGTCCTTTGTGGGGCTTGCCTGGTGATGCACAATCTGGCCGTAGCGGCCTATCAGACTCTATGTCACCTGGCAATATCAGCAATTTAGCCTTATCGGAAGAGATTGCCTTCCGAGTTAAATTCTCGCAACCAGCACCGGATAAATCCTTGCTGTACTGGCGCGGTATCGTGTTAAACCACTTCAATGGAAAAACTTGGTCACACGAAGATGTTCAGCGTATTGCACCAAGTACTATTGTTCAAATCGCTGGCAAGCCAGTGCGCCAACAAATTATTCTGGAGCCGAATTCCCAGCGCTGGCTATTTGCGTTAGACATTCCGACTTTCACAACAACATTCGATGGATTGAAAAACAGTAACAATACCCAACTTGAAACGATAGCGTCGCAAGCAATCAATAACCGGATACGCTACGAGGCCGTGTCTTATCCCAGCTACCAATTACAAATCGAAATAAATCGACAAGCATTACAAAGTTCTTTAGCTTTGCCGCCAGGTTTCAATCCAAAAACGCTGAATTACGCCAAGCAACTCAAACAGCGCGTGACAGATAATCAACAGCGCATCCAGGAAGTGCTGCAACTATTTCGCCGTGAAAAATTCATCTACACGCTACAACCGCCGCTGCTCGGTGAAAACAATATTGACGAATTTTTGTTTGCCAGCCGTGCTGGATTTTGCGAACATTATTCCAGCGCTTTTGTTGTACTCATGCGTGCGATGGATATCCCGGCGCGCGTGGTCACTGGCTATCAAGGCGGTGCTGTAAATAGCGTTGATGGCTATCTGGAAGTGCGCCAATCGGATGCCCATGCCTGGGCTGAGGTGTGGTTGCCAGGCCGCGGCTGGATAAGAGTTGACCCGACAGCTGCGGTCGCCCCGGAACGTGTCATGCAAAATTTATCCTCGACGCAACCGCACCTGGGAATGTCGGGCATGGTGAATTTTGCGGTCAGAAATAATTCATGGCTCTTATCCATGCGCATGCAGTGGAATGCCATCAACAACTCATGGAATCTCTGGGTGCTCAATTACAACCAGGCCAGACAAATTGACCTCATGCGTTCTTTGGGTTTGTCAGAATGGGATTGGCCGCAATTAGCCTTGATCTTTTTTTTAATCGCGATAGCAATAATGGCGATAGTTGCGCTGCCATTAATGCGCAATCAAACGCAAATTTCAGCACTTGATCGGGTATACTTATCGCTGTGTCAAAAGCTCGCCAATCAAGGAATCATCAAGGCGGATCATGAAGGTCCATTTACTTTAATGCAGCGCATTAACGACATGAAAGGCTTTAAAGGCGAGCTTTCTGAAGCCAAATATGCACCCTTACAAGAATTTTTAAGTCTGTATAGTGCGAGCAAGTACGGCAAATATTCCATGCCCGAGGCAAATGCCGTCGCGCGATTAAAAACCCTGCTGGCAGAATATCGCCGGCGCAATTAATCAATAGCCCTTAATTTTGAAATCAACTTTCCGCCTTATTTTCGCCCTGCTGTTAGCAATGGCCATCGCCGCCTCAGCTTCAGCGGATGCATCGACAACAAAAAAATCCAAAAAGAAGACTAAACGCGCCAAGCCTGCTGAAGCAAGTACTGAGTTCGTCCATTTTAACCAATGGAAAAATGTGACGGAGTTTATCGACCTGATGGTGACGCGCCACGGCTTCGACAGAACTCAACTCGAGACAACTTTTGATCAGGCGCATTACCTTGAGCGTTCGATTCAATTGATCAAACCAGCGCCTCCAGGAAAACCAAAAAACTGGAAAGCCTATCGAGCCCGCTTTGTAGAGAGTGTCAGGATTGAGGGTGGGATTGCGTTTTGGGATAAGCATGCAGAGGCTTTGGAGCGCGCGGAAAAACAATTCGGCGTTCCGGCAGAAATTATTGTTGGTCTGCTCGGAGTTGAAACTATCTATGGCCGCCACACTGGCAATTTCCGCGTCGTGGATGCTCTGACTACACTCGCTTTTGCTTACCCGGATACACCGACGCGCCTGGCAAGAATGGATTTTTTTAGATCTGAGCTAGAGAATATCTTGTTGTTGTCGCGCGATTTTTCGCTCGATCCTTTCTCATTCAAAGGCTCGTATGCCGGCGCGATAGGCCTATCCCAATTTATGCCAAGCAGTATCAGAAGCTACGCTGTAGATTTCGATAATGACGGAAAAATTGATTTACAAGCGTCACCAGAAGATGCCATCGGCAGTATTGCCAATTACCTGGCCCTGCATGGCTGGAAAAAAGGCCTACCCACCGCGTTTCCTGCAACGCTGATCAACCCCGGGGCAGATCCAGAGAAATTTGCCGATATGCTCAGCACTACCTTATCGCAAGGACTCAAAGCCAGCTATACATTTGAGGAGTTGAAATTACTGGCGACAACCGCCAGTCAAGATGCGCCGCAACACTTGCTTTACGGCCTGGTCGATCTACAAAATGGCGAAGAGCCGACGGAATATTGGTTGGCGACAGAGAATTTTTTTGCCTTAACCCAATACAATCGCAGTTATTTTTACGCCATGTCGGTCATCGACTTGGGTAAGGTAATCGCACAGGCAAGGGTGAAATAATTGCCTTTTCACTATGGCGACTGTTATTGAATTGAAACAGATTTAAGCAAAACTCAATATTCTCCGATTAATATTGTTAATCAGTATGTTTTATACTACAGTAACATTATCGAATGATACATTTATACGTGGCAAGACAATGTACCAAGCGATTCATCATTTAACAGACGTTTTCAACAGAGTTATTTCAATTTTAAAAATACAATATTATCGTTTGATTAATTTTTTATTGAAGCAACATCCCGCCCGCATCAATAAACATAAATAGCGAGGTAATTATGGTAAACCTGACACAACTTGAATCAGACGATATTGACTACGATCCAAATAATTTATTGGATACTCTGATCAAACAATTACATTTGAAAAATGATGCGGCTTTATCAAGGGCACTGGAAGTGGCGCCGCCGGTCATCAGTAAAATTCGCCATCGTCGCTTGCCAGTTGGTGCGTCCTTGTTAATACGCATGCATGAAATCAGCGATGTCAGCATTAAAGATTTGCGTGGTTTGATGGGCGACCGCCGGGCGAAATTTCGCATCAGCGATAAGCAATTCAAACCTAAGGAAGGCGAAGCTGCTTAAGAATGTGAATGGCAATAAAAAAACCTGAGATTTTCTTCCGAAAATCTCAGGTTTTTTTCTATTGGCTAAAACTAGTTTAGGCCGGAAACACACCCGTAGACAAATATCGATCACCACGATCACAGACAATAAATACTATCGTTGCATTCTCGACTGTAGCAGCAATTCGCAAGGCAACTTCGCAGGCACCACCCGATGATATGCCACAAAAGATTCCCTCTTCTGCTGCCAAGCGCTTCGCCATGAGTTCAGCCGAGGCCTGACTGACAGGCTCAATTTGATCAACTCTGGATTTATCGTAAATTTTAGGCAGATACGCTTCTGGCCATTTTCGGATGCCCGGGATTTGCGAACCTTCTTCGGGCTGTGCACCGATAATTTGAATTTGCGGATTCATCTCTTTCAGGTAACGCGAGACACCCATTATGGTACCGGTGGTTCCCATGGCACTGACAAAATGCGTAATTTTACCTTTGGTGGCACGCCATAATTCTGGCCCGGTTGTCTCATAGTGTGCCAGCGGATTATCGGGATTGCCGAACTGGTCGAGAATGGTCCCTTGCCCCTCTTTTTGCATTTTTTCGGCGAGGTCCCGCGCGTATTCCATGCCGCCTGTTTTCGGCGTCAAGATAATCTGCGCACCGTACGCCGCCATACTTTGTCGACGTTCTATGCTTAAATTTTCTGGCATGAGCAAGACCATTTTGTAGCCCTGCATTGCGGCAACCATTGCCAGCGCAATTCCGGTATTACCGCTGGTCGCCTCAATTAATGTATCCCCTGGCTTAATCTGGCCACGCTGTTCTGCGCGCTTGATCATGGAAAGTGCGGGGCGGTCTTTTACCGATCCGGCTGGATTATTTCCCTCTAGTTTGCCGAGGATAATATTTTTCCGCTGCGCAAGGGCTTCGCCTGGCAGGCGTTGCAACTTAACCAGAGGCGTATTTCCAATAGTGTCTTCAATCGTGAGGTAAGTCATATGGCTTGAATGGGCTGGGAGCAAAGCATCATTCTAAACGCTGCAGCCCGTTCATGCTTGATAGCCATCAAAGCTAGACCGGATCTAGCTTATTTTGATACTGGCACTGTGGTGGATGCTGGCGGTTTCGCCAAATTGGACGCAGCTGTTTGTGCAGTCGCGGCGGATTTAGATTGCCCATTTACCGTCAATCCGGCATCAGACAATTTGACGGCACTTTTCTCGCCTATACCTTTTACGCGAATCTGAAAATCAGGCCAATCCTTGAAATTACCGCGTTTGCTGCGTGCTGCAATAATCGCTTTAGAGGTACTTGGACCTAGGCCTTTTATACCATCGAAAGCAGCCTGATCGCCCTTATTCACATCCACATCTGCCAATGCAAAACCCATGCTGGCAAACAAAGTGACGATGGCGATTAGCAATTTCTTGAGCATGTCATCACATTTCAGGAAATAATTCGTCCCGACTGACGGTCGCGGTACCCAATTTACCGACCACGATACCGCCTGCGCGATTCGCTATCAGTACCGCCTCTCTCATCGACTTACCTTCCGCCAACATGGTCGCCATGGTGGCAATGACCGTGTCGCCAGCGCCGGAGACATCAAAAACTTCGCGCGCCATCGCCGGCACATGCACCACCTCGGCCTCAGTGTAAAGCGTCATGCCTTCTTCCGAGCGGGTTAACAACAAGGCTTGCAAATCTAGTTTGCGGCGCAGCGCCTGGGCTTTTTCGGTCAGGTCTGACTCGCTAGTCCAGTCGCCGATAATTTGTCTCATTTCTGACTTATTTGGCGTCAGCATAGTGGCACCCGCATAGCGCGAAAAGTCATTGCCTTTCGGGTCGACCAAAATCAATTTTCCGGCTTGTTTTGCGTTTGCGATCATCGCCGCGATATTCATCAGACTACCTTTGGCATAATCCGATAAAACAATCACGTCGTAGTCGGCGATAAGCGCATTGAAGCGTGTCAGCTTATCTTGCAAGACAATCTCAGTTGGCTTTTCTTCAAAATCAATTCTGATCAATTGCTGCTGGCGCCCGATGACGCGCAATTTAATAATCGTGGAAATTGCCTGATCGCGATTCAGGTAACTTTGAATACCTGAATCACGCAAGAGGTTCTCAACGATATTGCCGGCTTCATCGTGACCGATGACGCCCAGCAAACCCGCCTCCATCCCGAGCGCGACCACGTTACGGGCGACATTCGCGGCACCACCCAAACGCTCTTCACTCTTCTGTATCAACACGATAGGAACGGGGGCTTCCGGCGAGATGCGATTGACATCACCAAACCAATAGCGATCCAACATCACATCGCCAACAACTAGCATGCGTTTTACTGGTGTGCTCATATCAGACCCGCGCTAACACGGTGTGCACAGAGCGACCGATGCCGTGGTACTCAAGCCCGATCTCGGTCATCGCTGCAGGTTCAAACAAATTTCTGCCATCGAAAATGATAGCCTGCTTCAATTTCAATTTCACCTGATCAAAATCTGGACTGCGGAAGGCTTTCCACTCGGTGACTATCGCCAAGGCATCCGCATTATCTAGCGCATCCATCGCATCGCTTGCATAGGTAATTTTCGCTAGTAGCTCTGGTGCATCTGCAAAATCCAAGGCTAAAACGCGTTTTGCCTCGGCCATAGAAACTGGATCATAAACTGCAACCGTTGCACCGGCATGCAATAATTCCGCCAATAAAACGCGTGACGAGGCAGCGCGCATATCATCCGTGTTCGGTTTAAATGCCAAACCCCAAATGGCAAAATGTTTGCCCGTTAAATCGTCGCCAAAACGAGCTTTTATTTTTGCGCCAAGCACTTGTTTTTGTTTGGCATTTACCGCTTCAACCGCATGCAAAATTAACAGGTCCTGGCCATAATCTTGTGCCGTACGTTCCAAGGCCTGCACATCCTTTGGAAAGCAAGACCCGCCGTAACCACAACCGGCATACAAAAAACTGTGGCCGATACGCGGATCAGAGCCTATGCCATGTCGCACGGCTTCAATATCGACACCGACGCGATCAGCCAGATTCGCCAGTTCATTCATGAA
This sequence comes from Pseudomonadota bacterium, assembly GCA_040390685.1. Taxonomy (GTDB): domain Bacteria; phylum Pseudomonadota; class Gammaproteobacteria; order Burkholderiales; family Burkholderiaceae_D; genus Undibacterium. Next base: position 39,000 of record JAZJYB010000149.1, read on the forward strand.
GGAAATCCGTGTCGCCAACATCGCATTCGCCGCGTATTTTGTAAATTCAGCCGAGCGCACATCCATCCAATAAATACGCTCGTGATTGCGATTGAAAGGTGCATACAGGGCCTTCATTTTCTCTTTGGCCATCTCGCCTTGCGGATTATCATCGCAGCCAAGCACTATCCGGTCTGGTCGCATGAAATCTTCTACCGCCGCGCCTTCCTTTAAAAATTCAGGATTGGATACTACAGAAAAACTTGCAGCAACTTCACGCTGAGTTAATTCGCTCTGCAAGGCCGCCGCGACTCTCTCTGCTGTGCCAACTGGAACCGTCGATTTATCAACGATAACTTTAAAGCCCGTCATATGCTTACCGATATTGCGCGCTGCCGCCAAAACGTATTGCAGATCTGCCGAACCATCTTCATCCGGTGGCGTGCCGACCGCGATAAATTGAATATCACCATGCGCTACACTTGCTGCGATATCAGTAGAAAATTTGATCCTGCCTGCCGCACGATTACGCGCCACAACTTCTTCCAGGCCTGGCTCGTGAATCGGAATTCCGCCGCTGTTAAGAATATCAATCTTGCTCTGATCTACATCGAGGCAAAACACGTTATTCCCAAGTTCAGCCAAACATGCACCCGTCACCAAGCCAACATAACCTGTGCCTATAATCGTAATTTTCATCTCTTGCACACCTAAATTATTTAATTAATAAGTATCTAAATTCGTTCGCGCCGAGATCGTTCCCGGCACGGCTTAATTCATTACGCTGAGTTCTTCTGTACGTCTGGGCGGGTAAGTTTCCCAGCGGCTGCAGCCAGGACATTGCCAATAGAATTGGCGTGCCTTAAAACCGCAATGAGAACATTGATAGCGGGTTAATTTTTGCGCATACCCATGCACTAAATTTTTGACCAATGATAATTCTGGCCGCACTTCCGGCGCTGCCACCATGAGTCGTGCATCAAGCAATTTATCTAGTCCTAGCAAGGTTGGGGTGCGGCGCAATTCCGCGCTCACTAATTGATTCGCCGCCTCAACCGTATCGAGCTCCAGGGTGGCCTTAAAAACCACCTCTAGCAAATCGATCGACGGCGCTTCTGCCATGTAACCTTTGAGCAAATTGAGACCCTCCTGCGGCCTTTCCAACTTGCGATAGCCATCCATCAGGCGCTGCGCGACCAGAGCCACATGCGGCACACTTTGCTGCTCGACGCGACGCCAAGCCAGCACTGCCGCTTCTATGTCGCCATTCGCGAGTTGAACATCGCCCATCAGTATTGTCGCGCGCACGCTATGCCGGTCTGCGGCAATGGCCTTTTCCAGCATACTCAATGCAGAGTCTGCATGGGTGTGGACCAGTTCATCCTGCGCCATTTCACAGTAGAACTGCGCGATTACTTTCTGTCGCCCACCGGCGCCAGATTCTTGCAGCGCGTGAGCCGCATCAATCGCACGTGCCCATTCTTTTTCGCGCTGATAGATCTCAAGTAAGGCACGTCTGGCCTGAATCGAATACTGTCCCGCAACCAGTTGGTTAAAGGTTTCCTCCGCCCTATCGAGCAAGCCTGCCTTGAGGTAATCCTGACCAAGTTCAAACATCGCGTGGGTTTGCTGATCTAGTGGCAGATCGGGGCGCGACAAGAGATTTTGATGAACCCGGATCGCCCGCTCGGTCTCGCCGCGACGGCGAAATAAATTGCCAAGCGCGAAATGCAAATCGACGGTTTCAGGATCAAGCTTGACGATCTCGATAAAGGCATCTATCGCCTTGTCGTGCTGATCATTGAGTAAAAAATTTAAGCCTTTAAAATAGCCTTGAGGCAAACTGCGCGACTCCGATAATAATTGACGGATATCGACCCGGGCGGCAATCCAGCCCAAAGAAAAAAATAGGGGTATGCCCAATAACAACCAAATTTCAAATTCCATTTTTTGTGTTCGTCTGTTGGGATTAGGTATTTCTGATGCTGTCGGATTGCGGTGCGTTCATGTTGGCACGTTGCGCCGCAAGACGTTCTTTCTCAATTTCAGCAATCGTCTTCTTGTGGATAGAAATGTCTCGGCGGTGACGAAATACCATAGGGACCATGGCCAGCACGGCAAGTATTACGCCTAGCGCAAAGAAGCCAAATAGCCAAATCACTAGTGGCGCAGATTGTGCATAACCCCAAAAATATTGCAAAGTTACAATTTGATCATTTTTTAAGGCAAAACCAAAAAAAAGGACAAACAAAATCACACCAATAATTTTTGAAACAAAGTTCATACATTTATCTCCATTCGCCAGTACCAGCAATGCACTGAAGCAATTATCAGCTATCGCTACCCAATAGGTGAAATTGTACGTGAAAAAAAACGGCATATCGGAAATCCGTTATGCCGCTTTCATTTGTTTGCGTCAGACGCACGCCACACTAATCGTCGAGGATGGGTTGCCCCACCATAGCATCCACTCGTTCGCGCAATTCTTTACCTGGCTTAAAGTGCGGCACCCTTTTTTCGGGAACCATCACTTTATCTCCAGACTTGGGATTACGACCTATCCGTGGTGGACGACTATTCAAAGAAAAACTGCCAAACCCGCGGATCTCTATGCGCTGACCAATGGCCAATGCAGATGACATCTCGTCAAGTATGGTTTTGACAGCGACATCCACATCTTTACCAACCAGTTGTGGATACCGCTCCGCCAGACGAGCAATCAGCTCCGACTTCGTCATAGTTTTTTAAACGAATTCAATGACTTAGCTTTTGCTTAGTTCTTGTTTTCGAGCTTTGCTTTCAACAATGCGCCCAGGCTAGTTGTGCCTGAAGCTGCATTTGCATCGACAGCTGTAGACATTTTTTGCATGGCTTCTTGTGTTTCAGCGGAATCTTTTGCCTTGATAGACAATTGAATACCACGTGCTTTACGATCGATGTTCAAGACCAAAGCTTCAACAGAATCGCCAACCTTCAAGTGAGTACCAGCATCTTCCACGCGGTCACGGGAGATTTCTGATGCACGCAAGTAGCCTTCAACTTCGTCAGCCAATTGAATGACAGCACCTTTAGCTTCGACAGACTTAACTGTACCAACTACGATCGCACCTTTGTCATTCATTGCGCAATAGTTGTTGAATGGGTCGCCTTCGAGTTGCTTAACACCCAGGGAAACGCGCTCACGCTCAACATCGATTGCCAGAACGATAGCTTCCAGTTCGTCACCTTTCTTGAAGCGACGTACGGCTTCTTCGCCAGTTTCGTTCCAAGACAAGTCAGACAAATGTACCAGACCGTCGATGTTGCCAGACAAACCAATAAATACGCCGAAATCAGTGATAGATTTGATTGCGCCGCGAACTTTATCGCCTTTTTTGAAGTTCAGCGAGAAGTCATCCCAAGGATTAGCTTTGCACTGCTTCATACCCAGGCTGATACGGCGACGCTCTTCGTCGATTTCCAGAACCATGACTTCAACTTCGTCACCCAATTGAACAACTTTATTTGGTGCAACGTTTTTGTTAGTCCAATCCATTTCGGAAACGTGAACCAAACCTTCAATACCTTGCTCGACTTCAACGAATGCGCCGTAGTCAGTCAGGTTAGTAACTTTACCGAACAAACGGGTGTGTTGTGGGTAACGACGTGACAGACCTGTCCATGGATCGTCGCCCAATTGTTTTACGCCCAGAGAAACACGGTTTTTCTCTTGATCAAATTTCAGGATCTTGGCAGTGATCTCTTGACCGACTGTCAATACTTCTGAAGGATGACGCACACGACGCCATGCCAGATCAGTGATGTGCAACAGACCATCGATACCGCCCAGATCAACGAATGCGCCGTAGTCAGTGATATTTTTGACGATACCAGTAACCACTGTGCCTTCTTGCAGAGTTTCCATCAATTTCTGACGTTCTTCGCCCATCGACGCTTCAACTACTGCGCGACGTGACAGAACAACGTTATTACGCTTACGATCGAGCTTGATAACTTTGAATTCCAAAGTCTTGCCTTCGTAAGGTGTTGTGTCCTTTACTGGACGTGTATCGACCAATGAACCCGGCAAGAAAGCGCGGATACCATTTGTCAAGACAGTCAGACCGCCTTTGACTTTGCCATTGACAGTACCAATGACCATTTCGCCAGATTCCAGCGCTTTTTCCAGCGCCAGCCATGAGGCCAGACGTTTTGCTTTGTCGCGGGACAAAATTGTGTCGCCGAAACCGTTTTCCAGCGAATCAATCGCTACGGAAACGAAATCGCCGA
>JAZJYB010000150.1:0-7598 GCA_040390685.1 Pseudomonadota bacterium
CCGCGAGCGGGAGAAGGGAGCTTAACGCGAAACTACGACTTACTTGAAACCGTAATTCAAACCAACAAAAACATTCGATCCTGTGGTCGTGTAGTTTCTTGCCAGCTCATACTTTTTATCTAAGGCATTGTTCCAGCGTGCAATCGCAGTCCAATTAGTCGCCACGTCAAAGCTTGCATAAAGATTTAACAGACCATAACCAGGCAGACTTTTTTTGTTCGCAACATCATCAAAGCGGTCGCCAGAGAAAACTGTTTCCATCCCAATTTTTGTGGTGCCGAGGCTGTATTCTGCTGCCAGGCTGCCATGTTGCTTAGAGCGGCGTGCCAGACGTTTGCCGGTAGTATCGTCGACCGGATCTTGCAGATCGAACGAGCCGCGCAAGCTCAAATCACCGATGCGGGTAGAGCCGCCGATAGTCAGGCCAGACATGGTCGCCTTGTTGACGTTATAGGCACAGCCGTAAGGATGTGTAGCAACTTCGACCGGGCAGACATTGGTACTGACCAACAAATCTGTTGCTTTATTTTGATAATAAACCGCGCTGAACTGGACTAGACCATCATCAAAATACATACCAGCTTCGGCATTTTTTGCCTTCTCTGGTTTGTTGCTAGCGATGCCATATCCCGGGTAGTACAACTCGTTAAAACTTGGCGCGCGGAAGCTGGTACCGTAACTCGCGTTGAGGCGCAGAGCATCAGACAAATGGTAGCCATAGGCGATACTGCCGGTGCTGTGCTTGCCATATTGCGAGCTGTCATCGAGACGTGCACTGGCGCTTGCCTGGTGCGCATTGTGCTTCATGACATACGAGGCGGCGTAGGAAGTGGTAGTGCGCTTACCTCCTAATCCTGCGGTAGATGTCGCAACTTCTTCTTCGCGATTCTCAGCAATTAACTGCAATACATCTTTGCCGATACGGATGTCGTTTTGCCAGTTGAGACTGGTTTGCGCGGTATCAATCAAACTCTTACCGTAAGATGCATTAGTAAAGCTCTTGTCAGAGGTTTTTGCCAACTGCAATCCTGTGAACCAAATACTGTTCACTTTTGCCTTGGCAAACACTGCTACAGTTTCCAACTTTTGATCCATGCGATCATCGTAACCGGGGCCAGCGTCAAACTGGGATTCGAGATGGCTATGTAAAAAATTCAAACCTAAATCAAAGCCTTTACTTACTTCGTAACCTAATCTTCCGCTGGCACTATCCAAAGTGTAGCCATCTTTATCCGCGTTATAGCTGTACGGACCCGCCGCTGGTTTGGTTGCAGAAAAACCTTCGACCTTTTCACGTCCCGCATTCAAGGCGAAACTAAGATTACTTTCGGTCGCACCAGTAACGCCAGCGTCCACTTTGCGCAAGCCATAGCTACCTACACCGGCCGAAACGGTAGGGCTAATCGTCTTGCTGCCCTTTTTAGTAAATACTTGAATCACGCCGCCCATCGCATCGGCGCCATACAGGCTAGACAAAGGGCCGTAGACGATTTCTATGCGCTCAATTTGTGACAGGGGAATGCTTGACCAGGTGGCGCCACCGGTAGTGGACGAACCGATCCGTACGCCATCAACAAACACGACGTTTTGCGCATTCGAGCCGCCGCGCATGAAAACAGAAGCGGTAGTTCCTGGGCCACCATTACGTGCGATTTCTATCCCGCGTTGGCGTTGCAAGAGATCAACGATTCCTGAAGCGCCGGATTTAGCGATCTCATCAGCGTCGATCACGACGTTATCGGCAAGGACATCTTTGGCAGCCTGAATCTGGCGGCCGGCCGTCACGACAACGGATGGGACGAATTCAGAAGTTTCAGCGAAAACAAAAGAAGAAGGGAATACAGCAGCCACAGCTAAGCTGATGGCGAGGGGTTTACATACAGAAGTCATAATCAATTCGAATAAAGGCATGCAGCCAACGTCCCCGCAGGCTGCGTGAATAAAAAGTGCCACAGAACGAATGACGAAATTTTTTGCGCAACATTCAAGCCTAGCTTGAAATTAAACGCACAAAATTTGATAAAAATCGGTTGTCGAAATATCCCCGTTCGCAGCACTTCACTTATTCTGGCCGGTATCCGGGCTGACAAGCATCACCATCTGACCTTCCCATGCACATTGCACAGTGGTAGTGAAGGATGGATTACCGCGGCGATCAAAAAATAAATGATTGCCGGGGCGCTTGTACACCGTTGCGGGGGCAGCACACTTTATGTAATAAAACGCATTGTGTTTCCCGTTTAACCGCAGACATGAGCATGTCTGCGAGCACCAAAACAGCGCCATTTTAAAGGCAGAGACGGTTTGCGGCAAGTTTAATTGCGATCAGTTAACTTTTTTGACATTCAACCCAGATTTTCCATTGGGACAGCGGCAAGTGTGCATTTGGCGGGCTGCCTAGCTAGGCGCGACGACGACGCAAGCTTCATCTTGCTAGGAGGAGTAACAACGCTAGACAGTTCGCCAGATGTGCAATTGCCGCTGTAGCGTTCGCACTCAAACCGCGATGGTCTTATTTCTGCGAAAGCTATACGCCATTAGCGTTTTTACGAAGTGATAGCGGTCTAATGGAAAATCTGGGTTCAAGTAAGCTGATCAAACTTGCTGATAATGGAGAGCCAAGCATCAAATAGCGTCTGATGTAAATTGTCTATTTCTGTGAATTTCACACCGACCTGATAATGATCACCACTCAATCTGATGTGCGTAGTAAAGACTGTGCATGGCGCCTGATATCGAACTGGAGAAGATTGATCAATGCCCGGCATTTCCACTATTAATTGATACGCCCTATTCGCCTCCAAGGCAATTGGACTATGCAGCAGAAGTCCAGCGCTAGAAATATTCACGACCTTTGCCGGGAGAATTTCACCGTCATCTAGCTTGATGGTGGCGCGCCAAATGACGTTGGCTCTGGAATTTTTTCGAAGTTCTATCATGTCACTTAGCGTCTCTACCAGACATTGCAAGTAGCTGTCTCGTCAATTGTTTAATTTATACACATAACATTAGCATAATTTAATTTGATGGAGGATGCATTCGCCAAATTGTATGGGTTTCTTCTCTCTTGCAACCCGCTGCGCCAGTTCACTCGCTAGCATGCCAGCTTCATAGGCCACGATCAAACCCAAGCTTCCCGCATGGGCGACAAGCGCGGCCTCTGGCAATTTTTTTTCTGCCAGATCATGCAAAAAATCGATTACCCGCGCTGCCATGGCGATGACAGTCTCGCCGCCACCTGGTGCATATCTGAGCACATCTTCCGCCCAGGCATCAATCTCACTCCGCGGTATCACATCCCAGCTTTGCATTTCCCATTTACCAAAATGCATTTCCATCAAACGTGAATCTAGAATCGATTCAGGATTCAGCAATAGCGCGAGTTTTTTACAGCGTTGCAAGGGGCTGGAAAATATTGCTATGTCGGCAGGCAAGCTTGCCTGCAATTGTTCAAAAACTGACTGGCAGTGCACATCGTTAACAGCAATATCCGCCTGGCCATAACAGGTACCCGTTGCGATTTCTGGTTTTGGGTGGCGTATCAGATAAAGCTGCATAGGTACTGAGATGTCGCACACCAATCAAAACGCGGCAAGGTAAGTAAGCCGAGATAAAAAGCCACCTCAGACAATTGTTGAACCGAGCCCAGGCAATCGCCGGTATAGCCGCCGATACGGCGCACAAACAGGCGCGCCAGCCACCAGCTTGCGAGTATCAGGAAAATACACGCTAGCAAAAAGTTAGCCAATGGGATCACGCCAAACCACAGCAAAGTAGCGACAGGCAAAGCCACCGTAAACGCTGCGATCAGCCATTCTACCGTCGACATATGTTGCGCCAGTGGCTTGGCCTTACCTTCGAGTCTGGCATAGTCAAGCCGCCAAATCAGGCTGCATGAGGCCAAGCGGGAAAGCGGATGCGCAATCAGCAAAGCCGGCACTACATACGGCAACGGCAAACTCACCAAGAGCGCGATTTTGAAAATCAGCATCAGGACAATACCAATCGCGCCATAGGCGCCGACCCGGGAGTCTTTCATGATCTCGAGTACCCGCTCGGCTGTCATGCCACCGCCAAAACCGTCGCAAACATCGGCAAAGCCATCTTCATGAAATGCGCCGGTCAGCCAGATCCCCGCCACCGTCGACAACACCACCGCCACTGCCGGTGGCCAGAACAAGGATGCCAATGCATACACCGTTGCAGTGACCAGCGCAACCACCCAACCGACGGCAGGAAAATAGCGTGAAGCTTGATGTAGCCAAGCGGCGTCAAAACCGACCCAAGACGGTATCGGTATGCGGGTAAAAAATTGCAGGGCGATGAAAAACAGGCGCAACTGTTGCATACTTTTTTGCTCCGGGTTTTATATGTAATTATTCACTTTTTTCACTTACTTGCGCCGAAGAAAACGTCGCCATCTGGTTCATGAAGTTCACCGCAGCCTGCACTAGCGGATACACCAGCGCCGCGCCCGTGCCCTCGCCCAGACGCAAATCGAGCTGCAACAAAGGCTGCGCATTCAGTGTTGCCAACATTTTGCTGTGCCCGCTCTCATCCGAACGATGGGCAAACACGCAATAGTCGAGAATCGCGGGTTGCAATTTTGCCGCGACCAGCAAGGCGCTGGTCACGATAAAACCATCAATCAGCAAGATCATGCGGCGTTCGGCCGCAGCCAACATGGCGCCTACCATCATGGCAATTTCAAAGCCGCCAAAGGTCGCCAGCACCTGCAATGGTTCGTTTGCCTTATCGTGCAAGGCAACGGCTTGTTCGATCACATGCTGCTTATGCAAAATACCATCGGCAGTCAAACCGGTACCAGCGCCGACGCAATCAGCCACGGCTATTCCCGTCAACTTATGCATGATGGCGGCTGCGGCAGTTGTGTTACCTATGCCCATCTCACCGAAACCAAGGACATTGCCCGGCAGGTCAGCAACCAGGCGCATGCCATGTTGCAAGGCGGTCTGGCACTGCTCGCCTGTCATCGCGGCTTGCCTGGCGAAGTTGGCTGTTCCGGGCGCAACTTTGCGGCTATGCAAGTTGTCGCGTACGCCGAAATCATGATTTACCCCGGCATCGACGATATGCAGTTGGATACCGTTTTGTTTGGCGAAAACATTGATCGCGGCACCTTGCGCCAGGAAATTCTCCACCATTTGCCAGGTGACATCTTGCGGAAAAGCCGAGATATTTTCCGCCACGACACCATGGTCGCCTGCAAACACCATGATCACCGGCTGCGTCAGAGTGAGCTGAGTACTTTGCTGGATCATGCCGATCTGCTGTGCCAGGCTTTCCAGGCGGCCCAGGCTACCCAATGGTTTGGTCTTATCGTTGATACAGGCAAGCAAGGCATCTGCAAGTGCGGGATTTTGCGTGTGGGCGATGAGAGGAAGACTCAGCATAGTTAAATCCAGTGAAAAAAATGAATGGAAAAAGAAGAATCAGGACTTACGCAAAATTGTTCCAGCTAGGCGCACCGCCGAAGACAGTACTTTAGTACGGCGAGGCGAGTGCAACAACGCTGGGGCGATTTTGCGTAAGTCCTAATAAAGTTCGCTAGTGTAGTACCGCAGGCCTGCTTGAACAATAGATTTGCATCAAGGCAAAACATAGTCCAGGAAAAACACAGGGTGATTTTCAGCAAAAAGCCTCATGGCGCTCACTTACAAACTGCGCTACGATTACTTTTTATTCTCATCTGGCGCATCATGAAAAAAACTGCCACATATTACGCCGAACAATACAATGCACGCGCCGCCATCCCTGAACATCCAGCCATATTTGCGCGCTGGATACAGCAATCGGCCTGGGTAAGGCGCAGCAATGCTGGCATGTACGACTTGATGTACGGCGAATCAGCGGGTGAGCGACTGGATATTTTTCCAACCCGCCAGCCGCATGCTCCGTTGATTGTTTTTATCCATGGAGGCTGGTGGCGCTCGCTGGATAAATCTGATTTTTCCATGTTGGCACCTGCGTTCACCAATGCAGGTTTCAATCTTGCTTTGACCAACTACACATTGGCACCAGAAGTGAGCATAGAAGAGATCGTAAAACAACAATTGCGCGCCCTCGCCTGGCTTTATAAAAATAGTGAAAAGTACGATATCGACCATCGTCGTATCATCGTCATCGGGCACTCGGCCGGAGCGCATTTGGCGGCAATGATGATGGCGGCAAGCTGGCCCACCTATGACGAGGAACTTCCGCTTGATTTGATTAAAGCCGGAGTATTGCTTTCTGGAGTCTATGATTTAGAGCCAATATTACAGGCGGATTTTGTTAACATTGATTTACAACTCACGCCCCCTCGCATCGAGCCTTTGTCACCAGCGCTGATGCCACGCGCGCAAAAAATTCCCTTCATCACGTCCGTGGGAGGTAAGGAATCGGATGAATTTAAATACCAGACGCAAACAATGGCGAAGGCCTGGACCTTAAATCATCAACAGCATATTGATGTGCCAGAATGCAATCACCTAACCATCTGTGATGCCTTGGCGGATACTGAAAGCGCACTGTTTAAAGCGACAATTGCGCTGGCAAAATCAATAAAGTGAGCCAACGCTGGAGCAATTTTTCGTAAGTCCCTTTAATAATAAAATCGATTAAATAACACTACTGCCCAAGTTGCCACGGCAATTAAAAAAGTTAACAAGACCGCTGCACTGCCAAAGTCTTTGGCGTTTTTCGATAACTCGTGGCGCTCAAGTGAAACCCTATCCACTATTGCCTCTATCGCTGAATTGATTAACTCGACGACCAGTATCAACACCAAGACCGCGATCATCATGAGTTTTTCAAACGCGGATACCGGCAAAAGCAAAGCGATGATACTGGCGACCATGACCAACATGAGTTCTTGCCTGAAAGCGTGTTCATTCTTCCACGCAGATTTCAATCCATCCATCGAGTAAAAAAACGCGGCAAAAATTCTGCTCAGGCCACTCTTACTCTTAAATTCGCTGACGCTTTGTTCTTGATCCGGCATGTAAATTCCTTGAAATATTTTCGTAATAATCGAGGCAAATTTTAACAGGACAACAAGCAAAAATGCTGATTGCAAGAAATAGCCTGACGCTTATCAAATTATTTATGCATTAAGCACGATTTTTGTCATTTAGCTGCTGACATGCCTTTTCACATTATGGTATAACACTGATATTGCAATGCACCATCCATATTATGAAAAACGAATCCCCAGCCTCCACAAAAACCACCGTCCAGGTAATTGATCGTCTGGCCTCACTGCTAGACGCGCTATCGCGCTATCCAGATCCAGTCAGCCTCAAAGAGCTCGCGATTGTCACCAACCTGCACCCGTCGACCGCCCATCGCATCTTGAATGACTTGGTCACTACGCGCTTTGTTGATCGCGCAGAAGGTGGCAACTATCGGCTAGGCATGCGCCTGTTAGAGCTCGGCAATGTGGTCAAGAGCCGACTCAACGTACGCGAAGCGGCGATTGAATTGATGCGTGGCTTGCACCGCCAGACGCAACAAACCGTCAACCTGTCAGTACGCCAAGGTGATGAAATTGTGTATATCGACCGCGCCTTTTCAGAGCGCTCCGGCATGCAGGTAGT
>JAZJYB010000151.1:0-10116 GCA_040390685.1 Pseudomonadota bacterium
TGGGTCGACGTGACGCTGGCACCTTTACCTGAACGCGTCATGGTCGAGAGCAGCACTCCTTCGGCGCCACGCAACACGCCCCATGCATCCGTGCGGAGTTCAAAACCATGGCCGCGATAATTGCCGCGTTGCGCTGAGGTGGGGGATTGCGCAATCAGGTAGCCTAGATTTAGTTGCGACGCAGCCGTACTGCTGGCCAGGCGCATTCGCAGCTGTGCCCGCGTATCATCGAACACCCACTGGTTATATCCGCCGTCCTCCAGATTCTGCGTATGAATGCCCGACAAATATCCGGCATGGTTCACCCCGGAATCGACCCCGGCGGAAAACGGTATACAAACACGCGACAATCACTGGCCTATCCATATCGGCCTCAATAAAATCGACCAGCACTTCCGTGCCGACACGCGGCGTAAAATTGCTGCCCCAATTCGCGCCAGACAAGGCTTCCGACACGCGCACCCAGGTACCCGAAGTTTCGTCGCCGGGAGCATTGCTTTCAGGGGCGGTCAGTGTGCCGGTATCGGTAGCGCCGCCGGACATCGGTGCATGCCCACGCTGCCAGGGAAATTGCACCTTAATTCGGTGATCACGTTCGGTGGTGAGCGGTGCGCCTTCCAGACCGACCACCAAAGCGACTTGTGCACCTAAGGCAAGCGGGCTGCGCCGTAGTGCGCTGAGCCCCGGCACGATAGGCACGACGTCGCGCAGACAAATGAAGTGATTGCGATAGGTGCCGCGCTCCAAGTCACTGAGCTTAAGCAAGCGGGCGATCCCGGTATCGAAGTTATTCGTTGCCGCATGATCGACGGCCAGCACCGTGAAAGTATCGTTGCCCGGTGCATAGTGGGCATGCTGGCTTAAACTGAAAGTATGGCCAGCGGCAAGCTGTCTGACTGCGCCTGCGCCGCTGAAATATTTATTGCCCGCTTCGTGCGCTTGTAAATGCAATTCATTTTGCGCATTGGCGTCGCCGCAGTCTGCATAGCGCCGTTCTGCTGCGCCATCATAGCTGACTAATTCAGGCAGATCACCCTGTGCCAAAGAAGATATTTGCTCGGAAGCTGGTGCACCTACAGAGACAAAATCCCAGCTCGACAAACTCACAGCATTGCTTTGTACTTGCCGCGTTGCCGAGAATTGATTGATAGAGTCGGAGCATTCGGTCGCACGTACTGCGTGGTAACGCAGCGTGTTCGTGCCTGATGCGCCAAGCATATCAGGCGCTATTGCCTGCGCATCGAAAATAATTAATTGATGTTTGGCATGGGTAGAAGTTTTTCCCGCCGCGTTGGCATCAGTCCCATCCTGTTCATGTTCGAAGCGCCAGCTCAAACCATCTTGAGCCAGCAAGCGCGTAAAAAACTCCAGATCAGTCTCGCGATACTGGGTGCAGATAGCGCGGCTTTGAAGCTTGCGCGTGACATCCCATTTGAAATTGGCTTGCGGGTAATCGACCATCAGCTCGGTCACAATCTGGCGGGCGTCTTTATCCTGGAAAATAAAGGCATCACGGCGCAAAACCAGGAACGATAAAAAGGATTCCAAGCGCAGACGATAGCGCGCCATGCCACCGTCTGAACCTAGCCACATTGCTTCGGTACAAAAGCCATGCCATGCACGTCGGCTACCATCGGCTTGCAATAGACGCAGGGTGATTTCTTCACCGATAAATTGTTTCAGATCGACTGAGGTGGAGAGACTTAAGGCGTCGATATTAAAAGTAAATAACTCGTTAATCGCCTCGCGCCCGGTAAAGCCTTCCACCACTAAAGAATCGGGCAAGTCTGATCCTTGTGCGGTCTCCATCGTGATCAGGCGGGCGTGCTGGCTTAGGGTGGAATTAAGGGAGCCAAATAATTTGTCGCCAATAGTGGCGAGCTTGGCGAGAGCGTCGGAGATAGACAGGTCGGTCATTGATTAGCTTTTATGTGAAGAAGCGCGACATCAAACATTAAGGCAAGGTAATCGTAATATTCGCGGCACGTGGCGCAAGTTTGACGACGTCATTGTAGGCACTGATGCTCTGGCTGGTTGAGCTGCTGAGCATCCAGTTCAGCGCCGAATATCCCGACATGGCGATGAGGGCGAACACCGAGCAGATCACCCAGATCGGTACATCGTTACGCAGCTTGTTGATGATTTGATCCGGTCTGGCCCAGTGCGGCGCAAAGCCGGCCGTTTTGCCTTTTATATGGGCGATTTCATCGCCTAGACGAGCGGTGAGATAGTTGAGCTTTTCTGAGCCTTCTATCATGTACTTACCCTCGAATCCTAACAGCAGACACATATGGAAAACCTCCAGCGCCTGAATATGGGCAGAACCTTTGGCGCGTAATTCTTCAATTTTATCGAAGAAGGCTTCTCCAGCGAGCTGATCGCCGAAAATGGCCAGTTGTAATGGACGACGTTCCCAGGCGGCGCGAATGTCAAATTGTGAACGCAAGATGATTTCATCGACAGCGGCACAGTACGCATACTTGGCGGCATTAATATCTTCCGCCGACGCATTCATTTTTTTTGCGTTGCGGTCAAAATCTTCCAGGAATCGCGTAATGTTGCCGGAGAAGCTGGCATCATCTTGCGGCGCGCAACGATTTTTAAGCATGAACAATGCATAAAATCCGTCGTACATTAAATCTAATAAAGATCGCGGCGTGAATGAATTTTCTGACTCTGCCTGGTGTGTAGGATTTCTGCCGAGCAGAGATGGGGCGATTGTATTGTTCATGATGTGACGGCTAAAAGTTCAAGTCTAAGATCTCGAATGCCAGAAGGAACGTAAATGGAAATCGACTGCGCTTGCAACATACGTTCGTACATGGCGCCCTTGTTTTCAACAGTAAAGTAGTAGGTATCCGGCCGCACCGGTACTGCGGCGGGCACTTGCGGTGAATGCACCAGCTTGACGCCTGGCATCGCCGACAAGACAAATTTTTCCACGTCATCTGGCGCACCGATTTTAAATCTCATCGGCACTATGTCGACCAATTCGATGGCAGGCATGTCGGCCGCAACAGCGATGTAGAAATTTGTTTCGCTGGTAATTTTTCCTGAATCGAGTACGCCGTGGTGATATGAGGGCTTGATTTCAGACAAGGCGATAGAGAAATATTTTGACGAAATGACGGTGTCTAAAAGCTCGCGGATAATTTCGTGCAATTTGGCAAAACACGGGCCGGGGTCTTGGTGATGATACGGTGCCAGATCCATTAAGGAATGATTCTTTGAATAGGTCATTAAAGCTCCAGCCAAACCTAGCAATTGCTCGTACAGGCGTTCAGGATGTAAAGTTGGGTGGTGCAAGTAATGGCTTAGCGAAGCAAACGCTGAGCTTGCGGTATGTAATAACCAGAATGAAGAAATATCTCCAGAGCGAAATTCAATGACGTTCTTACTCGGCTCTCTGTGATGGCCATACAGCGCGCTTACCTTCGCCTGCAAGGCATCCATCAATCTGCGTAATTGGATAAACAGAAGTGGTGCACTGCGGATGGAAAGACTAGGTGCCACAAAAGTTGGATCAAACTCGAAGCCGCCGGTAGAAACTCTGCGCAATCGGACAATAGGGAAGCTGACATAAGAGTCGCGCGACTCGTGTTCAGAAACTAGCCGCACTGTTTTCTTGAGATAAGTCAGTTCGGCATCAACCGCCGAGGTAAATAGATCGGGGGTCGCCAGGTTGATTTGCGCATATCGTGCGGAATTACTTGGATTTGCCTGGGAGGAGAAATTTCCACCAAAGCCTTTCAGGGAAGGCAAAGCGACAAAATATGTCACGGTTTGCTGCGATATGGGGAGTTCACTTAAATCTACCGGATCAGGCAGATCATCCACACCGGGCGCATTAATGATTTCTCCATCCTGGAAAATCAGCGAGAGTTCCAGCAAACGCAAGGTGTTATTGCCTAAGGCATCTTTATCATATTGCAGGTTCAAAATTCCCCAGGAATAGGGATGTAAGGCCTGCGCCATTTCGTGCAGGCGGCGCTCGTGGTAGTGGTCTTGTTGCTGGAAATGCTGGGGGCGTAAAAATAAGCCTTCGCCCCATAAAACTTTAGTATTAATAGTCACGGATTTTTCTCATTTACTTTTAATTACTGAATAAAAATACTGAATGTTGAATTTTTATGTGCATCGCACTGAAGACAGAGCTGCGGTCTTTTGCATGGTGGCATCACTTGTCTTGCCAATGCCTATGGAAAGGGCACAAGCATGTAAGCCGACGGTTATGCCGGTTTTTTCTACTTCTGAAGTTGCGAACGTCGCCCGCCATCTTTGGCTGGCCGGTGAGCGGAATAGGGCGACGATTCCTATGAAGTAAGTTTCCCCGCTTACTTTTTCTTCAACTTGATAGTGCTGGCCAGGTATCAGCGTGACTTCTTTTACTTCTAATAAATCAGCACCCAAAACTTCTTTTTCTTTTTGTGGGTTAAGGAAGGTGTCGTAACCGCTTTGTTGGAAGGCAGTGTTTTGCTTGAGTTTGTAGATCCTTGCAATTAGCGCTAATGGTCGCCCGTTTTCATCGACGTTTAAATTTTCGCCTGCATGCAAGTTGATCGGAATTTTTCTTGCCGGCTTTTGAATGTCTGGCAATTCGGGCAGCTCAGGCTTTTTGATGCCGGCGGCCTCAAGGGCAGTATTTGCGACGCCCCCAATGCTGGAACATCCGACGGTGAACATTAGAAAAGTTATTTGTGTCAGGAGTTTGAATACAAGGTTTTTATTTCTCATTTAAATATTCTTTTTAATAAGTTGCGATTCAATCTCAACATCTACTTCAACATAAGTGACGGGCTCTTCCTGAATGTTGTTTATTATAAAATAAGCAATGACTGCATGTTATGAGTCATGAATGGTTAAATTGTTACTAAACGTATCAAATTAATTTTCTGTTAACAATTTTCCTTGCTTATTGGGATGGTTTTAAGAGATTTTTAGCGACGTAAGTAGAAGAAGTGATTTTTATATCCAATTGGAAAGTTATCTCTGTTACAAATTGTAGCAAACAACATAATTAAAATTGCTAGAGTATTATTGTTATAAAAATAATGTACTTTTACTATTGTTGTGTTTGTAGTTTGTCTGCGTTCTATTAAATTGATCACTTAAGGATTTTGCATGTTAGGTCAGAAGAATAAATTATTGGTATGCATAGCGCTTGTAGGCTTAGTGAGTGGCTGCGCAGAAATCCCCAAAAAAGTAGCCGATCTACCGCCGCCACCTAGTTTAGACAGCATGCTTGCTAAAGCGACGGCGGCATCAAATACCGGGCAATCTGAGCAGGCTTTAAGCCAGCTTAAAAGCGCAACGGGGATTTTCCCTGCGGACAAAAAGCCCTGGTTGCAAATGGCTCAGCTCAATTTTGATAGCGCTAACTATGGTGAGGCTATCAATAATGGATTGGAGGTTTTGCAGCGCGATCCGGCAGATAAAGTGGCGAATAGCATCGTCGCTGTTAGCGGCTTGCGTTTGTCGACCAAGGCATTGGCAGATTTAATTCAGCAAAATAATCTTTCGGGTTCAGTACGTACCGAAGCGCAAGATCTGGCGAAATTATTGCGCGAGAGTTTGGGCGAAACTATATTGATACCGCCGGTAAAGAAAACCGCTTACGGCCAGAGCAAGCAAGCTCAGCCTGTCCTCACTCCCGCTGCAGTTGCTAATAGCGCAGCGAGCGCTAGTAGTCGTCCAGCCAGTTCTAAAGTCGAAAACCCCATCAGCAAGACTGCGTCAGTAGATCCAAAAAAGAGCGATAGCAATCCATTCGGCTCATTGAAGTAGCTCATTGAAGTAAATCAAAACTATTCGTTTCAAATGTAGGCCAAGTTTAATTGGTCGTTGTTTAACTCGTAAGGAGCTGTTATGGCAAAGCAAGAGAGTATCCAAAAGAAATTACAAAAAGTGCGCCCGCCGCGGGTTCAAATGACTTATGACGTAGAAATAGGCGATGTCATTGAACAAAAAGAATTGCCCTTTGTAGTAGGCGTGACGGGTGACTTTAGCGGTAAGTCTGAAGTGATGCAGCAAAGACTAAAAGATAGAAAATTTGTCTCTATCGACCGGGATAATTTTGACGAAGTAATGACAGGTCTGCAGCCAAGAGCCGCCTACCGCGTAACCAATGAATTGAGTGGGAATGGTGGTGAATTCGCGGTCGATCTTAAGTTTGAATCGATGGAAGACTTTCGTCCGGAATCTGTGGTTCAACAGGTCGAACCCTTGAAGAAATTATTGGAAGCTCGCACCAAATTGGCCGATCTCAGAAACAAATTACTGGGCAATGAGAAGCTTGAAGATATTCTCAATGACGTACTCAATAGTACAGAGAAATTGGCGACCTTAAGCCAACAAACCACGCTCCAAGGGAACTGATATGTCCGCACAACAATTGGCAATTTCCTCTGTTGGCGATGTCACAGAGATAGACTTACTCGATCAAATCGTCGAGCAAAGTAAAGTCGCAAAATCATCGACCGAGCACGCTAGAGCAAAAGACCTCATTTCTGAATTGGTCAATCAAGTCATGCAAGGGACAGTAGTCGTATCCGATAACCTGGCAGCGACTATCGATGCCAGGGTTGCAGAACTTGACCACCTCATTTCCAAGCAGTTAAGTGCAGTAATGCATGCACCAGAATTTCAAAAATTGGAAGGCAGCTGGACTGGCTTGAATTATCTGGTCAAGAATACCTCGACCAGTAACACGCTCAAAATAAAAATGATGAACGTGACCAAGAAAGAGCTCGTCAAAGATTTCCAGACTGCCCTGGAGTTCGATCAGAGCGCGATGTTCAAGAAAGTGTACGAAGAAGAGTTCGGCACTTTTGGTGGCGCACCATTTGGCGCCTTGATCGGTGATTTCGAAGTCACACGCCAACCGGAAGACATGTACTTTATCGAGCAAATGTCGCATATCGCCGCCGCTGCGCATGCACCATTTATCTCTGCTGCATCGCCAGAATTATTTGGCCTGGAAACTTATTCAGATCTGGGCAAGCCACGCGACCTTTCTAAAGTATTCGATACGATTGAATACGCCAAATGGAAATCATTCCGTGAGTCAGAAGATTCTCGCTATGTCGGTTTGACATTGCCTAGATTCCTCGGCCGGTTGCCATTTAACCCACGCGATGGCGCGACTGTTGAAGGTTTCAATTTCGTTGAAGATGTCGATGGTACCGATCACGCTAAATATCTCTGGTGTAACGCGGCTTATGCCTTGGGTACCAAGCTGACCAAAGCCTTTGATGATTTCGGTTGGTGTGCTGCGATTCGCGGTGTGGAAGGCGGTGGCTTGGTGGAAGACTTGCCGACCCATACATTTAAGACTGATGAAGGCGAAGTTGCCTTGAAATGTCCGGCAGAAATAGCCATTACTGACCGTCGTGAAAAAGAATTGAGCGACCTGGGATTCATTTCATTGGTGCATTGCAAAGACACCGATTACGCCGCTTTTTTCGGCGCGCAATCTGCGCAAAAAGCTAAAAAATATAACACCGATTCCGCCAATGCCAATGCCAATGCTGTTCTGTCGGCGCAATTGCAATACATTTTTGCGGTCTCACGCATTGCGCACTACATGAAGGCAATGATGCGCGACAAGATCGGTAGTTTCGCATCCGCCTCGAATGTGCAAGATTTCTTGAACCGTTGGCTTACCCAATACGTGTTACTCGACGACAACGCAAGCCAGGAACAAAAAGCCCAATTTCCATTGAGAGAAGCCTCAGTGCAAGTATCAGAAGTGCCGGGTCGTCCCGGTGTTTACCGTGCAGTCAGTTTTCTCCGCCCACATTTTCAATTGGACGAGTTATCTGTCTCCCTCCGTTTGGTCGCGGAGTTGCCGCAATCGACCAAGTCGTAATTTTTTTTAATGTCGTACTTAACTAGGAATACATAAAATGGCAATTGACGTATATCTGCAAATCGATGGTATCAAAGGTGAATCCACCGATACCGCACATAAAGACTGGATTGAATGTAAAGCAGTTGAGTGGCAAGTGCTGCAGCCTAAATCAGCAACCGCATCAACCGGTGGTGGCCACACTGCCGAGCGTTGCGAGCACAAAGACATCGTGTTGTCGAAATTAGCTGATTTGTCTACGCCATTGTTACTTCAAAATAGTTCATCGGGTAAGACCATCCCTAAAGCTAAATTTGAATTCATGCGCGCGGATGCTCAAGGCGAGCGTATCAAGTACTTCGAAATTGAACTTGAAAACGTGTTGATCAGTGGCGTTTCTCCTTCTGTTGCAGCTGGCGATATCCTTCAAGAAGAAGTGCGCTTGAAGTTTTCTCAAGTCAAATGGAAATATATCCAGCAAAAAATCTCCGGCGGTTCAGGCGGTAATACTTCTGGCGGTTGGAATCTGTCGACCAATAAGACAGCGTAAGTTTTTTTGTAAAATCCGCGGCGCTGTCGTGCCGCGGTATTTTTTGGGAATGTTGAAGAATGCAAGGTTACGCACCAGGGCTGTTGGATAAATTATTAGCTGGCAATACGCACCGGCCATTGAATGACATTGTGGCGCGCCTTTCCATGGAAGACTTAAAAGATTCGGTCGCACGCGACTTGGAAGCATTGCTCAATACCAGAAAGGTCATTCCCGAAGACTTACTATTGTCCTATCCGGAATGTGGGAAATCGATCGTGACTTACGGCTTGAACGACTTTGCCGGTCTCAGTTTAGCCAGCACCGATGACAGGGCGTTTATTTGCCGTTCGCTGGAACAAACCATCGCCAGGCACGAGCCACGTTTGCAAAATGTGGTGGCCGCACTCGAAGTGCAGGAAGGGTCGATTAACCGTTTGAATTTTGCCATCTCCGCTTTGCTGGTGGTGCATCCGGCGCAAGAGCCGGTAAGTTTTGATGCGGTTTTGCAACCATCGAGTTTGCATTACTCGATTAGCAAAGGACGTAGAGCTACACGTAACGGTATGCTAAATGGATGAATTGCTGCCGTACTATGAACGCGAATTAGGATTCTTACGACGTTATTCCCGCGAATTTTCTGAACGTTATCCAAAAATTGCCGGACGTCTGTTGATGGTCGGCGAGGTCTGCGAAGACCCGCACATCGAGCGCATGATACAGTCATTTGCGCTACTCAATTCGCGCATTTCCAAGCGGCTCGATGATGATTATCCCGAGTTTACCGAGGCATTATTCGATGTACTGTATCCGCATTACTTGCGCCCGTTTCCTTCTTACTCGATTGCCAGGCTAGATTACAGCGCTGCGGCAAAGCAATTGACCTCGGCGAACAAGATCGCACGTGGAACGGAATTATCAACACGCCCGGTGAAAGGTGCGCCGTGCAAGTTTAAAACCATGTATGACGTGACAATCGCACCGATACATTTGAGACATGTGCGCTTCGACCCGATAGCCAATCCGCCGGAATCTGTGGTCTTGCCGCCTAAAGCGAGCTCGAGTATCAGCTTTACGTTAGAGGTCAGCTCTGAACAAACCGGATTTCCTGGCTTGAATGTCAAGGCATTACGGACATTTATCGACGGTGAGTCTTCCTTCAGCGCGGGCTTGCGCGATACCTTGTTCATGCGCACGCTTTGCGCGTATGTCGAGGTCGGACAGAATGGCCGATGGCTGCCATTAAAAGCTATTCCTATTAAAGGCGTAGGTTTTGATGAGGACGACGCATTGATCGCGTTCTCGGCACGCTCGCATCCCGCTTATCGCTTGTTGACGGAATATTTTTCCGCACCAGAGAAATTCAATTTTTTTGATATTGATCTGGACGCGATCAATAAACTTGTGCCCACAGCGTGCAAATCGATTACTGTGCATTTGATCTTGGGTGGCTTGCGCGCTGATTCAAATATGGCACGCATGCTTAGTAATCTGTCGGCAAATAATTTGCTATTAGGTTGCACGCCAGTGATCAATCTATTCAAGCAACGCGGTGACCCTATCCGCCTAACGCACACCGGTGCGCACTATCCGGTGATTGCGGATTCGCGCCGCGCATTTGCCTATGAAGTTCACAGTATAGATTCCGTCAAGCTAGTGCGGCAGACGCCGCAGGGTGAAGCAGTGACAGAATTTCGTCCGTTTTATTCTCTGCGCCATGGCGAAACCGCAGATAAATCTG
>JAZJYB010000152.1:0-4666 GCA_040390685.1 Pseudomonadota bacterium
TTAGTTTAGGATTTCTTTTGCTATCGGCTCGCTTTGTTTAATTCATAGTATCTACAAAACCTGCCTCATTTCCTCTCTACCAAATCTTTCCTACGCCCCAAATCCTTACGTTTCTGCTCGCGCTCGCGTTGCCTTAACACGTCTATCATGACGTTGAAGGTGCGGGCGAGTTTTCCTATTTCGTCGCCGCTAGTGACTTTGATCGTCGCCTTGTCGTAGTCGCCGCTTTTAAGCGCGTGGGCGGCCATGGTCAGGCGTTCTATTGGCTTGACTATACTGCGGGCAAACAGCACCGCTAGTAGCATAAAAATCAGTCCGATCACGACTAGACTGAGCATCGCGTTATAGAATAAAAGGTTCAACGGCTTTTCGAAAGACTCGTGTGATTCGCTGACACCCAGCACCCAATCGTGCCCCTTGACTGGTGCGTAACCGGCGATTTCACGCTTGCCTGAGATTGTTGAGACGTAGTCGATATTCCCTGTATACACCGCGCCGGTCATAGCCTTGGCTAAGTCTGGCATATGCAGGTTTTCCAGTTTATTTCTTCGAAAACGTTGGTCTGCCACGATCACGCTGAGCTTCTCCGGCGACAGCGGTACCAGGCTTTTGTAGAGCTGTGCATGGTTTGGATGATAGATCAGCACGCCATCGCCATCGATCATGAACGGCACCAGATTGGCACGACGAATTTCGCCCAAGATCCCGGCGATCGATTCGCCCTTGATGCGCAACACCACCGCACCGATCACCTTGCCATCCGGGTTGATCACCGGGTTCGAATAATACACGCCCACAGTCCCGCTAGTGGAGCCGACCACTAGACCCGTCATATGCGGATGCCCGGCCATAGCCTGTTTAAAATACTCCCTGAATTTAAAATTGCGCCCGGTGACGGTGGCATCGCTGGAGGCTAGCGCCTTGCCGTCAGCATCCATGACGATGAGCGGATGAATATCTGCATTGGATTTAGCCAGGCCAGCCAGCTTGGCATTAATCGCTGCTTTTGCCGCATCGTCGGGATGGCTTAAAAACGCGACGAAATCCTGGTCGGTGCCCAGATAATTGGCGAGATTTCGGCTGTCGTTAAGCAGTTGCGAGACGCGCCCTGCAGCGCTCTGCGCATGCTGTTCCAGATCGCGCAATTCGCTGGCTTTAACGGTAACAATGCTTGAATTTAAATTGTAATACGCAGTAATTACCATCGGCAGCAAGGCCGCCATCACCATCGCTATAATTATTTTTGTCGATAATGACCAGGACGATGGATGTATCGACGTGCGAACAAAATACTTTAAGCTTGCAACGAATAAGCGCGGTGAGCGCAACAGATCGCGCCAGGTTTCCGCTTTGATAGGTTGGTCCTCGCCGGCGCGCAAGGCTTCCTGCAAACCTAGGCTGCCGGCATGGGCGGCAAACAAGGCTGACCTGAATGCCTGTATGTCTGGCGGGCGCTGCTCCACCTTGAGTTGCAAGGCCCAGTCGATGGCTTTTAAAAATTCAGGGCTGTAGCGCCCTGCCGCCAATTCTTGGGCTGGCGTATATTGCTTGCTGCCGTCCAGTCGATCTGGTGCGGCTGGCGGTTTGCTGCCAGTGATCATCGCGTACAGCGTGGCACCCAGCGCATAAATATCGGTGGCGGCAGTTTGCTGCGCACCTTCATATTGTTCAATTGGCGCGTAACCCGGCGTCACTGCATTGGCCATTTCTTGTGGGTCGCCTGCGCTCAGGCGTGCCGAACCAAAATCGAGCAAGACCAGGCTGCCGTCATCGCGCCTGACATAGATATTATCTGGCTTGATATCGCGGTGCAGATAGCCGGATTCATGCACCATCGCCAAGCCATCCAGCAGTGGCTGGATCAGGGTCAGCAGTTCGATTTCAGTTAAATGATTGTGGCTAGCCCACCATTCTTTCAATGACTTGCCGCGCTCATATTCCAGCACCATATACGCAGTGCGATGCGCTTCAAAAAAGCGCGCAACCCGGACGATATTCGGATGGCGGAAGGTGGCTAAAGTGCGTGCCTCGACCAGAAAACCATCCAGTCCTTGTTGATAGAAATCTCTATCTTCTGGCCAGCGCGGCGTGACTGAATTATCCGAAGTGCGGCAGGCGAAATCGCCAGGCAAATATTCCTTGATGGCGACCTTGGTATTCAAATGAATATCGGTAGCGAGATAGGTAATGCCGAAGCCGCCTCGCCCCAAGACTTTTTCTATCCGATATTCCAGCAATTTAAAACCTATCGGCAAGGGCGACAAGATCTCGCCGCTTTTCTGCGCTGCAGCTGCGGGCAAACTGTTCAGTGTGGTTGGCGCATCTGGATGCGTATTGGCAGGAGAGGAATTTGTTTCTGCATTCGGTTTACTGGCGTAGACAATAGTCGCATCGTCATCGTCTTGAGGCGCAGGCGTTATGAATGTTTTTGTACTTACCGATGCATTGACAATATGCTCAATCGGCACAGTATCGAAAACCTCTGATCTTCCTGATGGCGTTTGCAATGGCGTTTGCAATAGCATTGGCAATTTTTCTTGCGAGATTTTTTCTTCAACTGCACGGCGCAATTTTCTTTCGAGCTGGATGACCTTTTGCAGTGCGCCTAGACGAACTTGCAGCGTATTGATTGAGGCTTGATTTTGCGCCGCATCATGAACGCCGCCTAGTGCTGAGGTTGAACTTTTCCGCACGGCATCATGCTCAGCAGACCCTGTTGGCGCTTGCCGGTCTTCATTATTTATTACTGAATATTTAGGGTCGTCTTTGGACGCTTGCTGCTCTAAATTGCGGCGCAATCTTCTTTCCAGATTGATGACCATTTGCAGCGCATTGACGCGATTTTCCAGAATGCTGATTTCAACCTGATTCTGCGCGGGAATATTTACCACGGTCGCGTCGTCCAATTGGACATCCACGTTTATATTGTTGGCAGCAATGTCTGCTTGCGCACCTTGATGAGATGTTGAATCTTCAAGCATTCGTCTTCCGCTTAATTAGCTAATGTCAATTCGTGTCAGCTATTTTTTTTGATATTGCATCGTAACATTTTTAACCGCAATCCAAAGTTAAAATGATGCCATGAAAGCTAGCGTTCATCTGTTGCGTTTCAGCTTATTTCAAGCACGCATTTATTATCTTTCATGCTAACATTAGCCCATTCGTTTACATTATAGAAGCGATTGCAGCCGCGTAATTAGTCAGTTTCTGACAATCAACAAACCGGAGCCAACTTGAGCAACTGGACACCACTTTCCCCTAGCGTCTATCACAGCCTTGCAGCGGGAAAAGCCTACGGCCTGACCGATGTTGGCGTGGTGCGTACATCAAACGAAGACAACTTCCTGATCGATCAAAACTTAGGTTTAATCATGATTGCCGACGGTATGGGTGGGCATGAGGCAGGCGAAGTCGCTAGCAAGGAAGTGCTGCTGGCGATGCGTGATTTTATTCAGAAAATAAGCCCAGCCGAACAAAAAGACTCGGATGGCCCGACCACGTTTTCTCCCGCGCATGACGCCTCGTTTTACGACCCTGACGCAACCTGGTCTGATGATACGATGCCAGCCATCATGACTTTGTTCGACGCCGTTGAATTTGCAAATTCGCTGCTATTTGCGCAGAATCTGGCGAATCAAAATGGCGAAGGGCACGGTATGGGCACCACGCTCACCGGAATATGGCAGTTCCAGAAAAATGGCCCTCTGCTGGTTTTCCATGTTGGTGATAGCCGCCTTTATCGTTACCGCGCCGGTGAATTTCATCAACTTACCCGCGATCAAACTTTATATCAACAGGCCCTGGAAGAAGGTTTGATGGATAATTTACCTCCACGCAATATGTTATTACAGGCGATGGGCCCATACGAGACAGTCAAGCCGGAAATCAAACCGCATCCTGTCCTAGCGGGTGATCTATACATGCTGTGCACAGATGGCTTGCATGGCAGTGTGCCGCACGGAACAATAGCCGAAATCATGGGGAGAACCAGTGCTATCAATCTTGAGCAAACTTGTACAGAACTGATTTCTTTGGCCAAAGATCACGGCAGCCGTGACAATATAACGGTGATGATACTAGCCTGTTAATTATAGAATGATCGCCGGCGTTTGCCAGCCAGATTGACTCCAATCGCCACTGAGCATCGCGGTAAATTGGTTAGCGCTGGGCAAGCCACGGCAAATTAATACTGATGGACTTACGTGCGGCGAGCCATCGGTCCACCACAGGCTATGCCCAGCCAATAAGGCTTGGGCAATATCCTTTGTGACTGGCGCGATATTGGCACTAATTCCTTGTATATCGTTGATCGCAAAGCGCCAGGCGGACTGATCAAGCCCGTCAACCTGATTGCTGGCGACGCCGACTGGCAAACCATTTATTTTCTGCAGAGCCGCATCAAAATCATCGAGCTGAAAATCAGGCTCCAGCGATGAGAGTGCTAAGTTTTCGAGTTCATCAAACCATGGTTTTTCATTTTCCAGCCAATTGAGCATTGCAACCTGACCGCCGCTACCCGCGGCCAAGCTCAGAGGAAAATGTCGCCCTACCCTATCCACACTGGGCATCAAGACGCCGGCCCAGGCGGACTCATCAACGACACCGGTATTCAAGGCAAAGCGCCACACCGGGCTAGTCAGGTAAGTCTCTAGCCACGTCGCCCCTA
>JAZJYB010000153.1:0-3433 GCA_040390685.1 Pseudomonadota bacterium
AGTGTCTGATGCAAAAAATTTTTCACCGTGTGCGTTTCTCAGTTTCGGTCTCAGCATTAATTACTTTCTTGCTAGGCCTGGGTTTAACAGCGCTGCTTTTTGCCTCTGTGCGCAAAGTGGAATCAGAACGGCAAAACGTAGAATTTCATCAAAGTGCAAATTTGCGAATTGCGGCGATCACCACCGGCCTGCAAGATTCGGTCGAACAGCTGGTGGTGTTGAACCAAGTATTTCGCACGATAGGCGTCATCAGCCGTGATCAATTTCGTGTCTTCGCCGCCCCACTGCTGGAGCGATATCCGCAAATTCAGGCGCTCAGTTTTCAACGGCTGATCATGCATGCTGATCGGCATGCATACGAGACCATGATGCGGCGACGCAATCCTGATTTCATGATCACCGAAATCGTCAATGAGGTTCAACAGCGTGCCGCCAACAGAGATAGTTACAACGTAGTTGACTATATTGAGCCGATAGCTGGCAATGAGGCGGCATTAGGTCTCGATACCTTAGTCACGCCCGACCAGATGAAGGCACGCACACTATCACGCTCGACCGGTCGCGTGGCCGCCACCGGCTTACTCTCATTGGCGCAGCGCAAGGGCTGGCACACTGGCTTCCTGGTGCTGGCGCCAGTCTATTTGCAAGGCGCGCCTTTAGATACGGCGAGCGCACGCCAGCGCTCTACCATAGGTGAAACCGCCGCAGTTTTTCGGGTTGATCACTTGCTCGATACTATCCTCGGCAATGGTGGATTTTTGGACGTGCCCGGCATGACCATTAGCGTCTATGCCAGCGCCAAACCAGACAAAAAAAACCTGGCATTTCAGTACGGTGCGGAGGCTGTAACACTCGATAGCGCTTCCTTGCTGCCACACTGGCTATTCCTTGATCAATCCAAGCCGGTCAGCGCAAACTTCAATGTTGGCGAACAGCCCTGGCACATAGAGATCACGCAAGCGGCCAAATTTTTTAGTTCTGCCAACAGCGGTTCGCTGTTTGTACTACTTGGCGGCGTACTATCTAGCCTGCTAGCCGCCGCTTATGTCTACGTTGTGGTGTCGCGTACCGAGACCATACAGCGCGTTAGTAATGAACGTATCGCCGAGCACACTTCCGCATTACAATTCGCCAATTTACGCCTGTCGGAAGATGTGGCGCTACGCAAAACCACTGAAAAATCCCTGCGCTTGCGCGAACGCGTGATCGAAGTCTCTTCCAATGCCATCATCATTTGCAGTGCTAGCGCCCCCGACTTTGCGATTGAATACGTGAATCCGGCGTTTGAACAAATCACTGGCTATAGCGCGGCCGATGTAGTCGGACGCCGCTTAGAATCTTTGCAGGGCAATAGCCAGGACCAACAAAATATCGCGGAAATTCGCGCAGCTCTGCGTGAGAAGCGCGAAGGCCATGCGCTGCTACGCAACTATCGAAAAGATGGTACCGGTTACTGGAACGATTTATTTATCGCTCCGGTAAAAGATGAAGATGGTGTCATCAGCCATTTCGTGGTGGCGCAATACGACATCACAGCGGTGATGCGTTTCGAAGCCGAATTAGAATTTCAGGCAAAACACGATACCTTAACCGGCTTAGCGAATCGTAATCTCCTGCGTGAGCGCCTGACCCAAGCGATCGCCGATGCGGAACGGAATGGCTTGCCGGTCTGGGTCTTGTTTGTTGACCTCGATCGCTTTAAGTTTATCAACGACACGCTTGGCCATGAGGCGGGCGACGTGTTGCTGAAAACGCTGGCGATGCGCCTGCAATCGGTAGCCCGCGATACCGATACCGTGGCGCGTCTGGGTGGTGATGAATTCGTCCTGGTGTTACCAGAATACATCGACGATGGCCCTGGCTTGGCAGTTTTGCAGCATATTATGGATGCGGTAGCGCAGCCATTGCTGCTAGAGCAGCACGAGTTTTTTCTCACTTGCAGCATCGGCGTGGCGGTCTATCCGATTGATGGGCTAACCGCAGAGGTGCTGACCAAGCACGCCGATATCGCGATGTACCGAGCCAAGGAAACTGGGCGCAATACCTTCCAGTTTTATACCTCATCAATGAACGAACGCACACTCGACCGCCTCTCGATAGAAGCCGATTTACGTCACGCACTGGAACGCCATGAATTTTCCTTGCATTACCAGCCACAAATCAATGCCATGAGTGGCAAGATTGTCGGCATGGAAGCATTGATACGCTGGAACCATCCGCTGCATGGCATGATCTCGCCAGCGCGCTTCATCGGCCTTGCCGAAGAGATGGGCTTGATCATTCCCATCGGAGCCTGGGTCATCAATCAGGCATGCAGCCAGACCAAGGCATGGCAACAGGCCGGGCTGGGTGAGCTGCGGGTCGCCGTCAATCTTTCAGCGCGCCAGTTCACGCAAAAAAACCTGGTACAAACAATTGCCGATGTGCTGCACGCAACCGGATTGGACCCACGTTTTCTTGAACTGGAACTGACTGAAAGTATGGTCATGAACGACGTCGACAGTGCCATCACCATTTTGCGTAACCTCAAGGGACTTGGTGTCCATATTGCCATCGATGATTTCGGCACTGGCTATTCCAGCCTGTCGTATTTACGGCGCTTCCCTATTGATGTCTTGAAAATTGATCAATCGGTTGTCAACGATTTAATGGTGGATGTCGATGATGCCTCTATCGTTGTATCGATCATTTCTTTGGCACATAGTTTGCGCTTGAAAGTGATCGCGGAAGGCGTAGAAAACATTGATCAACTGAACTTCTTACGTGCACATGACTGCGATCAGGTGCAAGGATATTATTTCAGCAAACCGCTAAGCACTGAAGGCTTTGAACTGCTGATACGAGGAACTAATAATTTGGCAGACAAAGTGCATACTGCTACATATTGAGTGTGCAAGAAGCAGGCACATTTGCCACACTGACCAAGGCATATCGACCTTTGCCGAAAAACATCGCTTTCACTGTCCCTTCTAGCAAAATTTAGCGACAAATCCAAGCTCGCCGGACTAAGCTTGCCTACAGGCGTAGACCGGGGCATTCGTCTATGATATCGTGCGCAACATTCGTGAGATGTTTTGCATCTTCAGCAGGTAAAAAGAATAACCGGGAAATTCAAGGATTTATGGCAACAACAGAATCACAGCACACGCCGATGATGCAGCAATATTTACGCATCAAGGCAGATCATCCAGACACACTGGTGTTTTATCGGATGGGCGATTTTTACGAACTTTTTTTTGACGATGCAGAGAAAGTCACCCGCCTGCTTGGTATCACGCTGACGCAGCGCGGCACCTCGAATGGTGCGCCGATCAAGCCATCACCTGCACCTATTATGCCCGCCAAGCCTCCTACCTCCATTCCCTCGATGGGTGAGATGGACAAGGCTACGGGATTGCAAACAGAGCCACCTTCACAGAGTCTGCAAGGCATC
>JAZJYB010000154.1:0-4431 GCA_040390685.1 Pseudomonadota bacterium
CGTCGTTATGCGGATTCTTCGGCTTTTACAGCAATTTAACCGGACACTAGTGACTTGAACTATTTTGTAAAGAAGTAAAGATTGCTGAGCTTTGCCAGGTGAATTGACCTAGGCACGGTAAAATGCCGGCTAAGGTTGTGCATGCGCTCGAATATCTTATAGCTAAGGAAAAAATTAATGAATTTACATGGTGTCGTGCATTCTTGGGCCAGGGCATTGGTCGCGCAATTTCACTATCGGATTTTGCTGCTCAGTTTAATGCCATTTTTTGTCTCGCTAGTTTTGTGGGGCCTGGCGATGTGGTGGGGTCTGCAAGGATTGTTTGATTACGTGCAAGCTTTTTTTATCCAACACGACGCCTACTCGGCGGCAGGTAATTTTCTGAGCACGCTTGGTTTGCTGGCGGTGAAAACCATGATAGTCCCATTGATTGCGATGTGGGTATTACTTCCCTTGATGCTGATCAGCTCATTGTTGGCAATCGCCTTAATTGCCATGCCAGTGATCAACCGTCATGTCAGTGCACGTGATTATCCGCAGCTCGAGCAAAGAAAAGGTGGTTCGTTCTTTGGCAGCATGTGGCATTCACTCTCGTCATTTGTGATCTTTATTGGTTTGTGGCTACTCAGCCTGCCTCTGGCGTTTATCCCGCCGCTGTATTTTATTGTTCAACCACTTTTGTGGGGATGGCTTACCTACCGCGTGATGAGCTATGACGCGCTGGCCGACCATGCCGACGCAGATGAACGCAAATCACTGACCCATTTGCATCGTAAGCCCTTGCTGATCATTGGCTTGATTACAGGCATGCTAGGTGCCGCGCCGACCATGTTGTGGGTTGGTGGCGCCATGTCGATGGCTTTCCTGCCGATCTTTGCCGGGCTAGCGATTTGGCTGTATGTCTTGGTATTTATTTTTACTGGATTATGGTTTCAATATTATTGTCTGGCGGCCTTGCATGCGCATAGAAATACTGTGCTGTCGGCTGCGCTGTAAATAAAATCAATCATCAACGGAGCTAAATATGGCGATCGGTCTTATCATTATTGGCGATGAAATTTTATCAGGCAAGCGCATCGATAAACATCTGCCAAAGGTCGTCGAGCTATTGGCTGCACGTGGCTTGCAGCTGGATTGGGCTGAGTATATCGGCGATGACAGGGCGCGTATCGTGGCGACTTTGCAGCGCAGTTTTTCCAGTAACGATATAGTATTTTCTACGGGCGGTATCGGTGCCACGCCAGATGATCACACCCGGCAGTGTGCCGGTATTGCGCTCAACTTGCCTTTGCTCTTGCATCCGGAAGCCAAGATCCTGATACAGCAGCGCATTACTGAAATGACACTAGAAGCAGGTAAGTCACCAGATCTGGAATCGGCTGAAAACCTGCAACGATTAAAAATGGGCGAGTTTCCACAAGGCGCCGATCTGATCCCGAATCCATTTAATAAAATCCCTGGATTTGCCATTCGCAATCATTATTTCGTACCGGGCTTTCCGGTCATGGCCTGGCCGATGCTGGAATGGGTGCTCGATACGCATTACGCGCATTTGTTTCACAAAACGCCGCGTGACGAAAAAGCCGTCTTGGTATTTGAAGCGATGGAATCGACCTTGACGCCGATGATGGAAGCCCTGGAAGAGAAATATCCCTTGGTTAAAATATTTAGCCTGCCCAGTGTCGGAGACCAACAGATACGCCGACATATCGAACTTGGTGTGAAGGGTGAACCAGGGCAGGTCGCTGCGGCATTTAGTGAGATGCTGGCTGGCCTGGATAGCTTTAATGCCGAATACATTCCGGCCTGAAATTAAATAAACGCTTATACAAAAACTTTATGCAAAAAATTAAATTTACCCTGTTTTCGTTCAAGGATATCGTTATCGCTTTTGGCCCTATGGTCGTGATGATTATCTTGGTTTGCGGGCTGGCCTATAAATTAGTTGATCCGGCACCACCGCGTGTAATTGACTTTTCTACAGGACAAGAGAATAGCGCTTATGAAGGCTTTGCCAAACGCTACGCAGAAGAATTGGCCAAGAATCAGATTAGCTTGAAGTTGCAAAACTCGGAAGGCTCACAAGAAAATCTGCAAAAAATTAGCGATCCAGATTCAGAAATAGAAATAGGCTTCGTGCAAAGCGGCTCTACCAATGAAGCCGAGGCACAAAGTAAAGGCTTAGTGTCTTTAGGCAGCTTGTTTTACGAACCCATCTGGATTTTTTATCGCGCAAAAAAAGAACTCCATAGCATTGCCCAATTCAAGGGCAAGAGCATCAATGTCGGCACTGATGGCATGGGCGTATCGCGCTTATTCAAGCAAATTTTATCCGTCAATAATTTGGAAGAATCCGATGTGAAATTGGAGAAAATGAGCCTCACCCCAGCCACCGTGGCGCTACTCGATGGAAAGATAGATGCGCT
The DNA here is from genome assembly GCA_040390685.1 of Pseudomonadota bacterium. Taxonomy (GTDB): domain Bacteria; phylum Pseudomonadota; class Gammaproteobacteria; order Burkholderiales; family Burkholderiaceae_D; genus Undibacterium. The sequence continues at coordinate 2,427 of JAZJYB010000154.1, forward strand.
GGTGATGAGCTCAGCACCAGATTCACCTATATTGCAAATGCTGCTGCAAACACCCGGTATTAAATTGTTTGATTTTGCACAGGCAGAAGCCTATAGCCGACGCTTTCCGTTTTTATCGCACGTGGTTCTGCCGCGCGGCATTGTGGATTTTGGCAAAAATATTCCATCTCGTGATTATCATTTGATTTCACCAACAGCGACTCTGGTTGCGCATGAAAGTTTGCACCCGGCGCTCATCGGTCAGTTGCTGTTGGCTGCGCAAAAAATTCATGGCGGCGCTGGTTGGTTTAACAAGCAAGGAGAGTTTCCTTCAGATCGCTACACGGAGATTCCGGTAGCGGCGCAGGCAGAAAAATTTTATAAGAATGGTCCGCCGTTTTTTCAGCGTTATTTGAGTTTTTGGCTGGCGAATTTTCTGGAACGCATGTGGGTGGTGATACTCGCGTTGGGCGCCTTGTTCTTGCCTTTATCGAAGATCATTCCGCCGCTGTATGTCTGGCGTATACGTTCCCGTGTATATCGCTGGTACGGTCAACTGCGACTGGTTGAGCAGGCAATTGACGATGTCACTGAAGACCAGCGTCAAGCGGTAGGTGAGCAACAGTTGCAAAGGCTGGATGAGATCGAGGATACCGTAAACCGTATCTCTATCCCCTTGTCGTATGCCGAGGAATTATACGGCTTGCGCAGCCATATTAATTTTGTGCGCAAGCGGGTGCAGGCCTTGGTTAATCCTTGATTAAACCTTGATCATTCTTTGATGGCCGCGACGAATAAATCCAAAGCACGCCTGACTTCAGCGTCTGGCATCGCGACCAATTGATCGCCGACATACCATTCAAACATGCACTGTTCCGGCAACGCGGTATTCACCGCATTGCCAAACAGCCAGACGCCATGTTCACGCGCAATGCGGTTGCGTACTTCGGTGGCTTTGGCTTTGTTCACCGGTAAATATAAATGCAGCATATTGCTCTGGGGTGCAGCTGGATTTGGCGTAAATTGCGGGTAGTCTTTCAGGCAGTCAAACAGCCATTGCGTGCGCGCAAAGCAGGCCGGTATCGCGGCCAACCTTTGGTCAAATTGCATCGCTGCCGCCACCACATAGGGGCTGCGGCGAAACACGCTGCCACCTTGCCTGTGCATCCAGACTCTGGCTTGGGCAATAAATTCCTCGCTGCCCAATAACATCGCACCGCCGAGGCCGCCTATGCCTTTGTAAAACGAAACGTAAACGGAATTAAAACCTTCGGCTATTTCCGCCAGGCTACGTCCAATACCGCTGCTCGCTTCCCAAAGTCTGGCGCCATCCATATGCAGATGAATATTCTTTTCTTGGCAATGGGTTTTGATCGCATCGAGCTCATCCCAGCTTGGCAACTGGCCACCGATTTCGCGCATCGGTAATTCATACTGTACCGCTGCAATCGGGTCGGCGAAGCTCTGCAAATCTGCGACTGTCCACGGGCGATATGAATCACCCAATTGCACTACCTTGAATAGATCGAGTAATTGAAAATTGCTGCGTTCGTGCTTGAGTATGTGCGAACTCGGGTGCAGTGCCACCAGGTTGTTGCGCCGTTTAAAGCAGGCCAGGCGCAGGGCGGTCACTTGGGTCATGGTGCCGGTGATGCAAAATAGCGCGGCTGGCATTCCCAGGAGTGTCGCAATCTTTTCTTCAAATTGCTGAACTAGTTCGCCTTCTCCATAGGTGTCGTGCTTGATCTGATTGGTCTCACACCACTGCGCCATCGCGGAGAAAGTCTCGGCAGGCGAGGGCTGGCGATGGCCAGGCAATATAGTGTGACAACTGGCACGCAAGGCGTTGATTTCAGCATCAGTCAAAATAAAACTCCGGCAAAAGAACGAGGCTTCGATTGTACCTTAGGGTTTTTTTTGCCGGATTGTGTAAGGTACATTTTTTTAAAATTTATACATGACACCCAACGAGAACATATTGTTCACCGCTTTGTGATTACCGCTATATTTGTTTGGCAAACGATCC
>JAZJYB010000155.1:0-4482 GCA_040390685.1 Pseudomonadota bacterium
GCTCATGAATGCACCTCTTGTAGCAGTTTCATGATCTCTGCGCTGACGGCATCAAGATCGGCATCAATCTCGGCCAAGTCACGCGGTGGCTGGTATTGGTAGAAATGCCGGTTGAACGGGATCTCGTAACCGACGATGCCGATTTGCTGGTCTTTGTCATCCCTTTTATGGGCATCGATCCAGGCATCAGGCACGTGCGGTTGCACTTCTATTTTGAAGTAGGCTTCGTTGATGGCGTTGACGGTTTTGCTTGGGTCTAGCGCGACGTTTTCAGCATCGCGCAGGTCGCCGTCGGCTTTGTATTCAATCGTTTTTCCGTCCACGTCAAACAAACCGTAAATTGGATCTGCTTTGGCTTTGTGGGTTTTTTTGATGACTTTTTGCGCTTCTGGATTCTTCCAACTGACGGCCGTTTCTATGGCTTTTTTGTCTTTGGCGTCTAGGTTGATACCTTGCTTTTTGGCGGCTTTGGCGAGCGCATCATCAAAGGCGTTCATGTCATCAAACTGGGTGCTGCCTATGGCCGCTTGCAATTGGCGGGCTTTGCGCAGGATGGAGAGTTGAGTGCGCCAGGTGTCGCGATCCAGCAAGTCTTTGATTTGTTTTTCTTTGAGGTCGGCAAAGTGCAGTTTGATATAACGGCGTATCGCGTCTTGATGGCTGCTGAGTTCGCCATAGTGGGCGCAGGGTTCTGCATCCGTCCAGTTTGCATTCTCAGTTGCAGAATATTCGGTAAACGCCCATTGCATCACGGCGTTGAGTGCACCCGATTCAAAACGCAAGCTGGCGATGCGCTCGTCGCTGAATTGGTAAGACATGCGCAGCGGGCGCTCTATGGTGATGCGACGATAGCCAAATTCGTGGGTTTTAAAGATTTTGGCTGCAAAGGTTTTTGCGACCTCGGCTTTAGGATTAGCAGACTGGCGACCGCGATTACTTTTTTGCTCGGCAGGTTTATCCAGTTCACGCGCATCAACCACTTCAAAATCACCGAAGCATTTTGTGATAGTGGCGATGTCGCTATCGTCCATGACATTGCGCTTACTGCCCAGCGATTTGCGCATCTTGCCGCACAAGTTAACGCCATTAATCAGTTGCACCAGACCTTTGCGTGCCTTGGCTTTTTTGTTAGACCGCACCCAGACATAGGTAGAGATGCCGGTGTTGTAGAACATGTCGGTAGGCAGCGCGACGATGGCTTCTAATAAATCTGCTTCCAGAATATAGCGGCGGATTTCAGATTCGCCGGAACCGGCACCGCCAGTGAATAAAGGTGAGCCGTTGAGAATAATGCCGATACGCGCACCGCCATCAGTAACATCACGCAGTTTACTGATTAAGTGTAAAAGGAATAGCAGTGAACCATCGGAAACGCGCGGCAAACCCGCGCCAAAGCGGCCTTCAAAACCTTTTTCGCTATGTTCCTTAGTGATATCGCCTTCGATCTTTTTCCAATCAACACCAAACGGTGGATTCGACAGCATGTAATCAAACTTGTCGGCATACAACTGGTCATTCGAGAGCGTATTGCCGAGCTTGATGTTGCTGACATCTTGCCCTTTGATCAGCATATCGGCTTTACAGATGGCGTAACTTTCAGGATTAAGCTCTTGGCCATAAGCCGCCATCTTGGCTCTGGGGTTGAGTTCATGCACGTATTCCATACCCGACGACAAGAAGCCGCCAGTTCCGGCGGTGGGATCATAAATGCTGCGCACAATGCCGGACTTGGTGAGTACGTCATCATCCTCCATAAACACCAGCGAAGTGGTCAGGCGCACGATGTCGCGTGGGGTGAAGTGTTCACCAGCAGTTTCGTTCGAGCTTTCAGCAAAGCGGCGGATCAGCTCTTCAAACACCAGACCCATGTCGTGATTCGACACCGCTTTGGTACTCAGATCAATAGTGCGAACCTTTTGCACGACTTTATAAAGCAGATTGGCGTCATTCAACTGGGCTATGAATTCGGCGAAGTTAAAGTATTCAAAAATCTCGCGAGCGTCTTTGGAGAAGCTTTGGATATAGCTTTCTAGGTTGGCCTTGATGCCGGTTTCACCGAGCTTGGAGAGATCCATTTTGGAAGTATTAAAAAAACTTAACTTGCCAGCCGAAGTTTCCGTCGCACGCAAGATCAATTTCTCTTGCGCTTCTTCCGGCAAATTCATCGTCTGTATCTTTTGCTGTTCGGCCAGCACCGCTTCTTTGCTCGCTTCCAACACACATTCTAGGCGGCGCAATAAGCAAAACGGCAGAATGATGCGGCCATATTGGCTTTGCTTGAAATCACCACGCAGGAGGTCGGCGATTGCCCAGGAATCTGAGGCGAGATTGTTGGAGGTTTGAGTCATTGCTTGTTCTTATTCAGGGCGAAATGGATAGAGATGGCGGTGATAAGCGTGCGATGCAATTACAAAACGCAATCAGCAAACCCGGAGAGTTCAACGCCATTTTAAGTTGTGGAAGATATTACCCTATGGACAAGCTAATACCTATAGGGATAAGGAACTCAAATCTGTTCTTGGCAGATATTTTGCTGAACGATAAATATCGGAATGGGCGCATGTTCTTGCTTTGGGCGTAAAAAAGCCCCTAAGTCGTTAATCCCTTAGAGGCTTTTTAGCAAAATGCGTTGTTCTTGGAGGAGAGAGGGGGATTCGAACCCCCGATACCTTTCGGTACGCCTGATTTCGAGTCAGGTACATTCAACCACTCTGCCACCTCTCCAGGTGTTAATTCTTTCAGCTGTAAATCTGGAAAACCCTATTTGCAGCGCCACAGCCAAGCCCGCGATTATATCAAAGAAATATTTCTATTCATAGCCTTGGCTTGACGCAAAGAATTATTTAGCCGCTGGCAATAACTTTTCTATGCCCGCCATGTATGGGCGCAATGCTTCTGGAATCACCACGCTGCCATCGGCTTGCTGGTTGTTTTCCAGCACCGCCACCAAGGTTCTGCCGACTGCGAGAGCGGAGCCGTTTAAGGTATGCACGAGTTCTGTTTTACCTTGGGCATTGCGGAAGCGCGCTTGCATGCGGCGCGCCTGGAATGCACCCATATTTGAGATGGATGAAATCTCGCGATAGGTATTTTGCGCGGGCAACCAGACTTCTAGATCGTAAGTTTTGCAAGCTCCGAAGCCCATGTCACCGGTACACAAACTGACTACGCGATACGGCAAATTCAGTTTCTTAAGAATGGTTTCAGCATGCCCGACCATTTCTTCCAAGGCTTCAAAAGATTTTTCTGGATGCGCTATCTGCACTAACTCCACTTTATCGAATTGATGCTGGCGTATCATGCCGCGCGTATCGCGACCATAGCTACCCGCTTCAGAGCGGAAACATGGCGTGTGTGCCGTCAACTTTAATGGCAAGGATTCGCCCGCGACGATTTCGTCACGCATGGTATTTGTCAATGTCACTTCTGCAGTTGGGATCAAATACAGAACCTCGCCCTCACCTTCTTGCCCGCCTTTTTTTACCGCGAACAAGTCTTCTTCAAACTTCGGCAATTGACCGGTACCGCGCATGGAATCTGCATTCACCATATACGGTGTGTAATGTTCTACATAACCATGTTCCATGGTTTGCGTATCGAGCATAAACTGAGTCAAAGCGCGATGGAGTCGTGCAATGCCGCCTTTCAATACGGCAAAACGCGAACCAGTCAGCTTGACGGCAACTTCAAAATCCAGACCGAGTGCTGCGCCCAGGTCGACGTGATCTTTGACTTCAAAATCAAACGCCGGTGGTGCGCCGACTTTACGCACTTCGACGTTACTAGTTTCATCTACGCCAACAGGAACTGATTCATCTGGCAGATTAGGGATGGCCAGCATGAAATTGTTCAACAAAACTTGTACTTCGCCCAGACGCACTTCGGATGCTTTGAGCTCATCTGCGATGCTGCCGACTTCTGCCATCTGAGCGGAAGCATCTTCGCCTTTGCCTTTTAACATGCCGATTTGCTTGGAGAGGCTATTGCGCTTGGCTTGCAATTCTTCAGTTCTGATCTGAATTTGTTTACGTTCGCCTTCGAATGCATTAAAACCGGACACATCAAGTTGAAACTTGCGCGTCGCCAATCTTGCAGCTACGTTAACTATGTCTTTGCGGAGGAGTTGGATATCAATCATGATGTGAGGCAGCTAATAGTGGGTTGAGCGAACCGCGTATTGTAGCAAGCGGCAAGGAAATTCCCTATAAAATAGCGAAAAAAGGGCAAACCAAGCAGGCTTGCAAGTATCGTCGAAGAACTATTACGCTCCATTCTTGCATGACTAACCGTGAGGAAATTTATTGATGAAACCAGATATTCCGCGCGCACAAATCAAATCGCTGCTAGATATCCCCAATGTCGGGAAAGCTTGCGTGACCGATTTTGCCCTGCTAGGCATACAGCGGCCACAGGAATTAATCGGACGCAATCCCTACGATTTGTATGACGAGTTATGCCTGGTGACCGGCGTGCGGCACGACC
>JAZJYB010000155.1:4582-9957 GCA_040390685.1 Pseudomonadota bacterium
AATCCCTACGATTTGTATGACGAGTTATGCCTGGTGACCGGCGTGCGGCACGACCCTTGTGTCTACGACGTGTTTATTTCTGCCATCCGCTACATGGAAGGTGCGCCCGCGATGCCCTGGTGGAACTACACCGCCGAACGTAAGACGCACTTGCTGACGAAAGCAAAGTAAGCAAAGCTCAGGTAAAATATCGCCTGCGCAATTGTCTGCGCGAACATCCGCTCAAGCTCAGTAACGAGCGCGCCATCCGTTTCACACCCCATTCCTGACAAAATTACTCAAGTTTGCTATACTTGAGTAAATCACTCGGGATTAGATTCTCTTTTCCTGCTGATTTTGATTTTAATGCGTGGAGTAGTTCGCTTATGCGACTGACAACAAAAGGCCGTTTTGCTGTAACGGCAATGATAGATTTGGCGATGCGCCAAGATAAGGGACCCGTGACTTTGGCTGGTATCAGCCAGCGTCAGGATATTTCCTTGTCCTATTTAGAACAGCTATTTGGCAAACTGCGTCGCCATGAAATCGTTGAATCGGTGCGTGGCCCTGGCGGCGGATATCACCTTGCGCGCAAAGCACAAAACGTCACGGTTGCCGATATTGTTATCGCAGTCGATGAAGAGCTCGATGCCACACAATGCGGCAGCAAGGGCGATTGCCATGGCAGTGATCGCGAAAATGGCATCCATTGCATGACCCATGATTTATGGGCCAATTTGAATGCAAAAATGGTTGATTACCTCGATTCGGTCTCGCTACAAGACCTGGTCAACCAGCAAAAACAGAAAACCTCGGATAAACACGTCGTCATCATGCATCATTCGCATGTCGGCCACACTGCAATTTGAACATTTGGAGTCTTGAACAATGAACGCCCCTCTGGAAAAAAACCTGCTAGACACTCTGAAGTCTCCACACTTTCCTATTTACATGGATTATTCGGCGACTACGCCTGTTGATCCACGTGTCGCCGATAAGATGATCCCGTTTTTACGGGCGCAATTCGGCAACCCTGCTTCGCGTAGCCACATGTATGGCTGGGATGCAGAAAAAGCCGTAGAAGAAGCGCGTGAACAAGTTGCCGCATTGGTGAATGCCGATCCGCGCGAAATCATCTGGACTTCAGGCGCCACAGAAAGTAATAACTTAGCGCTGAAAGGTGCTGCGCAGTTTTACAAATCCAAAGGCAAGCACATCATCACGGTAAAAACCGAGCACAAGGCTGTGCTTGATACCGTACGTGAATTGGAACGCCAAGGTTTTGAGGCAACGTATCTGCAACCGCAAGATAATGGCCTGATCACTGTAGAACAGTTAAAAGAAGCGATCCGTCCCGATACAATTCTGGTGTCAGTGATGTGGGTCAACAATGAAATCGGCGTAATCCAGCCTATCGCTGAAATTGGTGAATTGTGTCGCGAAAAAGGCATCATTTTCCATTCCGATGCGGCACAGGCTACCGGCAAAGTGGCGATCGATTTAGAAAATACCAAAGTTGATCTGGTGTCATTCTCGGCACATAAATCTTACGGCCCTAAAGGTATCGGCGCCTTGTATATCCGCCGCAAACCGCGTGTGCGTCTTGAAGCGCAGATGCATGGCGGTGGTCACGAGCGCGGCCTGCGTTCCGGCACCCTTCCTCCACATCAAATCGCTGGTATGGGTGAAGCTTTCCGCATTGCCAAAGAAGAAATGGCCGACGAATTGACGCACATAAGAGCGATGCGTGATCGCCTAGCGAAAGGCTTGACAGAAATTGAAGAAACTTACGTCAATGGCGACATGGAACATCGCGTACCACATAACCTCAACATCAGCTTCAATTATGTCGAAGGCGAATCGCTGATCATGGCGATTAAAGACATCGCAGTTTCTTCTGGATCTGCCTGTACTTCAGCCAGTCTGGAACCATCCTACGTACTGCGCGCTTTAGGCCGCAACGATGAACTGGCACATAGCTCGATTCGTTTCACGATAGGCCGCTTTACGACTGAAGAAGATATCGATTTCACGATCAATCTGCTCAAGACTAAAGTAGCGAAATTACGCGAGTTGTCCCCACTTTGGGACATGTTTAAAGAAGGCATAGATATCGCATCTATCCAATGGGCAGCACACTAAAAATTAGTTAACTTAGTTGTAATTTTAATTGCCAACGCAATTGCAAGGAGCATCAAAATGTCTTACTCAGAAAAAGTTTTGGATCACTACGAAAATCCACGCAATGTCGGCGCTTTCGACAAAGGTGATGACACTATCGGTACTGGCATGGTCGGCGCACCAGCTTGTGGCGACGTAATGAAATTGCAGATCAAAGTCGGTGCTGACGGCATCATTGAAGATGCCAAGTTTAAGACCTATGGCTGCGGTTCCGCCATCGCGTCCTCTTCTTTGGTGACTGAATGGGTCAAGGGTAAAACCCTGGATCAGGCAATGTCGATCAAGAACACGCAAATCGCCGAAGAACTGGCTTTGCCGCCAGTAAAAATTCACTGTTCAATTTTGGCAGAAGATGCAATTAAGGCGGCAGTGCTCGATTACAAAACCAAGCACAGCGCTGAATTGAGCAATTAATATTGGCAACTGATTTTGGCAACTGATAGCAATGAATATTGGGACGTATTGGAATTAAGATGACAATTACACTGACTGAAAAAGCGGCGAAGCATGTCACCCGTTATATGGAACGCCGCGGCAAAGGCATAGGCCTGCGCTTTGGCGTTCGTACTACCGGCTGTTCAGGCATGGCGTATAAGTTGGAATATGTCGATGAAGTTGGCAGCGACGACCAGGTATTCGAATCGCATGGTGTCAAAGTGTTTGTCGATCCAAAAAGTTTGCCTTACATCGATGGTACTGAACTGGATTTCGCCCGCGAAGGCCTGAATGAAGGTTTTAAATTCTATAACCCCAACGTAAAAGATGAATGCGGCTGTGGTGAAAGTTTCAGAATTTCATAAGCGATGCAAAACCATTTTGAGTTATTTCATTTAGAGCCGCAATTTGGATTGGATCTGGCCAAGCTTGACGCCGCTTATCGCGAAGTACAATCCAAGGTTCACCCAGATAAATTTGTCCAGGCCAGCGATGCAGAAAAACGCGTTGCCATGCAATGGTCAACCCGCGCTAACGAAGCCTATCAGACCCTAAAAAAACCGCTGAAGCGTGCCACTTATCTGTGCGAATTGCACGGCATTGATTTACAGACCGAATCCAATACCAGCATGCCAGCGGCATTTCTAATGCAGCAGATAGAGTGGCGAGAGGAATTTGACGAGGCGCGCCAAGCAAAAAATCTAGCTGCAATGGAGAGCTTAGAAGCGCAATTGCGCCGTGAATTTAAAGCCCATTTAATCGAGCTAGGATCGTCGCTAGACATGGGCAATTACGTCATGGCGGCACAACAAATCCGCGCCTGCATGTTTCTTGAAAAATTTACTGCGGATCTTGCCGCACTAGAAGAACAAGTGCAAGCCACACATTGAAATTCACATCCTTTTTTGCATCTTAACGATGGTTCACCATCCACAACAATAACATCATGGCATTACTGCAAATTTCTGAACCTGGCATGTCCACCGCACCGCACCAACATCGATTGGCTGTGGGGATTGATCTTGGCACCACGAATTCTTTGGTTGCGACTGTACGCAATAGCATTCCTGAAATTCTCAATGATGAAGAAGGCCGCGCTTTGCTGCCATCCATCGTGCGCTATTTACCGAATGGTCATGCGCATATCGGTTACAAGGCACAAGCGGAACAAACCAGCGATCCGAAAAATACGATCCTCTCGGTAAAACGTTTTATGGGACGAGGATTAAAGGATATTGCTTACGCCGAAAACTTGCCTTACGATTTTCATGACGAGCCTGGGATGGTGCAAATTAAGACCGTAGCTGGCGTCAAAAGCCCGGTAGAAATTTCTGCCCAAATCCTCGCAACTTTACGGCAGCAAGCTGAAGATGCGCTCGGCGACGATCTGGTTGGCGCGGTCATTACGGTACCTGCATATTTTGACGATGCACAAAGACAGGCAACCAAAGATGCGGCTAAGTTGGCCGGATTAAATGTGCTGCGCCTGTTGAATGAACCGACTGCGGCCGCGATTGCCTATGGCTTGGATAATGCTTCTGAAGGCACCTACGCCGTGTACGACCTGGGCGGAGGTACTTTTGATATCTCCATTCTGAAAATGAGCAAAGGCATATTTGAAGTCCTGGCGACTGGCGGCGACTCTGCACTCGGCGGTGACGATTTTGACCACCGGCTTTTTTGCTGGATTGCACAAGAGGCAAAACTTGCACCATTATCAGACGAAGACACGCGCTTGTTGATGGTAAAAGCGCGCGAGGCAAAAGAAACCCTATCGACAAAAACCTCGACTTACCTCGATGCCAAACTAGATTCTGGCGAAAGTGTTCATCTACAAATTAGCACTGCGGTTTTTTCAGAAATTACGCAAAATCTGGTATTGAAGACAATCACTCCATGCCGCAAAGCCCTGCGCGATGCCGATCTATCCGCGGATGATATTGACGGCGTGGTACTAGTCGGTGGCGCTACCCGTATGCCGCACGTACGCAAGGCAGTCAGTGAATTTTTCCAGACGACTCCGCTAGCAAATATTGACCCGGATAAAGTGGTTGCTCTTGGTGCAGCCATACAAGCAAACCTGCTTGCCGGCAATCGTGCACAGGGCGACGATTGGCTCTTGCTTGACGTTATTCCACTCTCATTAGGTGTGGAAACGATGGGTGGCCTTGCTGAAAAAGTCATTCCGCGCAATTCGACTATTCCTTGTGCGCGCGCACAAGAATTCACTACATTTAAAGATGGCCAAACTGCCTTAGCGATTCACATCGTTCAAGGCGAGCGTGAACTGGTCAGTGATTGCCGCTCGCTAGCCCGTTTCGAATTACGCGGTATCCCGCCGATGGCTGCGGGTGCTGCACGCATACGTATCACCTATCAAGTCGATGCTGATGGCTTGCTATCGGTTTCTGCCCGTGAGTTACGTTCAGGTGTCGAGGCTTCTATCACAGTCAAACCTTCTTATGGTTTAGCCGACGATGAGATCACCCGCATGTTGCAAGATTCATTTAGCTCAGCTGAATCGGATATGCGACAACGCGCTTTGAAAGAAGAGCAAGTCGAGGCTGAACGCATTCTGCTTGCAACTCAATCGGCATTAAATGACGATGCGCAACTGCTGTCTGAAGATGAACACGCAGCCATACTCGCACTGATGCACGAAGTCCAAAAACTCTTACCAGTTGTCGATCAACTAGCCTTAAAAAATAGCATCACTGCACTGGCCAATGGCACAGAAGAATTTGCTGCCAGACGTATGGATCAAAGTGTCCGCACGGCCC
>JAZJYB010000156.1:0-10767 GCA_040390685.1 Pseudomonadota bacterium
TAGTTTAGGATTTCTTTTGCTATCGGCTCGCTTTGTTTAATTCATAGTATCTACGAAACCAATTACCAATCGGAGTAGATGCAATGAAACAAATTCTTCCCCACATAAAAATTGCTCAGGATGAAAACGGTCGAATTTTTCTTGTCGTTGATGACTACGAGTTATTTGATTTCATTGATGACTTTCTTAGTGAAAAATGTGACATCTCATACGAATATCAAAATTCTACCGAACGGAATGGAGGGGAAATCATGAACATGTATTTTCCCATTTCGGTTAGTTTAAAGGAAGTTGAAGAAAATCTTATGAGATTTTCTGCAGATGAAATTGAAAATATTTATCGACTAAATAACTAACTGCTTACCTTGGATAGGCTGGGCTACAAAGCCTACCATTTCTTCATATTGCCGCGGTCGAATTGTTGGGCTGATGAAGCTTTAGCCCAACCTACAAAATTTCAAAAGTGGAAACTCATTTAATCATCCATGTGCCTCCGATATTTTTTAACAGTTATTTTTATCCTGAACGCCTGCCAAAACAGCGCACTCGCCATACCAACATTCAAACAAGTCCAACAAAACTTCCTGTCCTCAGACGCTATTCTTACCGACCGCAACGGAGTCGCGATTCATCAACTGCGCATCAATCCGAAAGAACGCAAGTTGGCTTGGGTGAAACTGGAAGATGTTTCGCCGGCCCTGCGCATGGCCTTGATTGCTTCGGAAGATAAACGTTTTTACCAGCATGGTGGGGTGGATTGGAATGCGGTGGCAGGGGCGGCTTGGGGCAATCTCTGGAATAAGAAAACCCGTGGCGCTTCTACAATCACTATGCAGTTGGCGGGCTTGCTGGAAGAGGATTTGCGGCGCAAATCGGCTGCGCGCAGTGCCGGCCAAAAGATAACGCAGGCAGTGGTGGCGCAGTGGCTGGAGCAAAGTTGGCGCAAGGATCAGATCCTTGAAGCCTACCTAAATCTGGTAGCGTTTAAGGGCGAGCTGGTCGGCGTGCATGCCTTGTCGCGCGTGATGTTTGATAAGCATCCTAGCGGCCTGGATAAAATTGAATCGGCGATTGCGGTGGCGCTGATACGTGGCCCGAATGCCGGCGTCGCCAAAGTAGTAGAGCGTGCTTGCACCACATTAAAAGAGCAATCTTTGCCGCAGTTTTGCGCCAATCTGGCGGGCCAGACTGCGCAATATTTTGCGCGCCTGACGGCAAAGTCGGATGTCGCGCGCACCATCAGCGGGCCGCAACTGGCACCGCATTTTGCGCGTAGGTTATTTGCCGCAAATAAAGACGCCTTAGTTATACGTTCTACGCTGGATGCCAGCACCCAAGAGTTCGCGCGTGATGCGCTGCAGCGCCAGTTGTCGTCGCTGGTGGATCGTAATATCGAAGATGGCGCGGTGCTGGTGCTTGATAACCAGAGCGGTGATGTGCTGGCCTGGGTTGGTTCTAGCGGCGCACTATCTGACGCGAATCAGGTTGATGGCGTGCTGGCCTTGCGCCAGGCTGGCTCGACCTTGAAACCATTTTTATACGAGCTGGCGATAGAGAAAAAGTGGCTGACTGCGGCTTCTATTTTGGATGACTCGGCCATCAATCTCCCCACTACATCGGGTCTGTATATTCCGCAAAATTACGACAAGCATTTCAAGGGCTTGGTCAGCGTACGTACTGCGCTAGGATCATCCTTAAATATTCCGGCAGTGCGTACCTTGGTCACTGTGACACCAGAACTGTTTTTTCAGCGTCTGCAACAACTTGGTTTTGGCTTGCGTGAATCGGGTGACTATTACGGCTACAGTCTGGCATTAGGCAGTGCCGATGTCAGCCTACTGGCGCTTACCAACGCTTACCGCACGCTGGCTAATCAAGGCCAGTTTGCCGCGGTGCGCAGCAGCGATAAAGACCCTGCTAAACCAACGCAGATAAAAGTAATGGACGGTGCCGCAGCCTTCATCGTCAGCGATATCTTGTCCGACCGCGCCGCCCGTGCCGTCACTTTTGGACTGGAGAATGCGCTCTCCACACGTGTCTGGTCAGCGGTGAAAACCGGCACCTCCAAAGACATGCGCGACAACTGGTGCGTCGGGTATTCGGATCGCTATACGGTTGGCGTCTGGGTCGGCAATGCCTCGGGCGCTCCGATGTGGGATGTCTCCGGCGTTACCGGTGCCGCACCGATTTGGCAAGAAGTCATGCAGTATCTGCATCAGCATAAGCTTGCACAAAAAGCTGAGGTTAAATCGAATGATCAGAAGATAAGTCCCAACATCGCGCCGGCAAGTATTGTCACGCAAGCCATCGAATATGAAGCTCAACTCGAAGCGCCGCGCACAGAATACTTCTTGCAGGGCACCGAACAACAGCACATTAGTATAGCCAAGCCCGATCAGATACGCCCGGTCATCCGTTACCCGACCGCTGGTATGCTGGTCGCGATTGACCCGGATATGCCGCCAGAGCGCCAGCGCATACGTTTCGCCGCACAGGGCGTTAAACAGGCGGCGTGGCTGCTGGATGGTAAAGCACCAGTCAAGAACGGTAATGCCAATCAGACTGCGCACAGCATCGATTGGATGCCTTGGCCCGGCAAGCATCTGTTGCAATTAGTCGATAGCCACGGAAAAGTGTTGGATCAGATACGCTTTGAGGTGAGAGGGGCGCTTGTGCTGGCACCACAACAACAGGTGAAACTAAAAACCGAAAAACCGAGATCGAAATGATGAATAGCTTATAAGGCTTTAAGGTTTTTATGAAGCGGAATCAATTTACTGCATCTCTTTGAACGCCTTCATTCGAATTTTTTGTAGATCACCGCTGCTTTGCATGCGCTGAAGTACTGCATTGAGCCGAACGCCTACATCACGATGGCGTTCGGCCAGATAATGATAGAGCGGGACGGAATCCAACACTACATCAGTCCGCTCTAATTTCGCCGCCAGGGCTGTTGATGATGGCGGGCTTTGCGCAGGTTCTACGACTAGCACAAGATCCACTACGCCGCGGCTGAGTAATTTATAAACATCCTCGGGTGTGGCAGCTTCTACCCGTTTGACAGAGCTGCTGAGCTTACGCTCTATCATCAGCGTTCCGCGCAAGTAGCCTACCTTGAAGTCCTGTAGTTGCGTCCAATTTTCCGGGTAAATTTTCGTATTGTTTCGATACACCCGTATTTCAGCAATATTTAACGGTGTATCAACCCGAAATAACATGGGGTATTGTTGGGCTATTTCAGCAACGCGATAAAAATTACCATCGAGTTGCCCGTGCAGTAACATATCCAAGGCACGCCGCACCGGTAATTCAACATATTCAACCGGCTGATTCAATTCGGCATAGGCCTGCGTCAGAATCGCCGCGCTTGTTATCGATAGAGATAATTTTTCGTCGCCTTCAAGGCCCCAGGTGCCAATCCGCAAGGTCTCGGCAAATACACTTGATGCGAAGGATATGGCCAGACTTACAGCCAGCAGCCAAGTCTCAATTAGGCGCATCGCGAGTCCTTATCTTTAAACTTATACTTATCCAAATATAACTATACAGAAAGTATAGCCATAATGTTGAGTCTTTCAAGTTCATTTGCCCGGCGCTGACTTACGGATTTTGAACCAGTTTCGCCCATTCGATCACCGCTTCCGGATTGCCATTGCGGGCTAGTATGTATAAGTTAAGTAACTTTATTTCGCGGCATTGATATTGTTCTGATAGCTCACACGGAATTTCTATCAGATAGATGCCTTGATTCGCCTCTGTCGCCTCGCTGAATGCATGCTTAAATTGCCCTACCGTTTTACATACACTGCCTTTTCCACCATAGGCACGGATTAACAGTTGCACATCAAATTGGCTATCTGAGCAGTGATAAATCTCACCATCACCACTTTTCCCCAAATGAAAAATATTGTTACGCATGTAGATGATAATGACGGCCAGTTGCTGTTTTTGAAAATGGATGAGTTCATTCAGTTGAAAGTGAAATCCCCCGTCACCGGTGATGAGTATCGTGCGAGCATCAAGATTCTGAGTTTTAACCCGTTCAGCCACGATGCGCGCATACGGCAAGCTGGTTCCCATCGCGGCATACCATGGGTTGGTCAGCCAGGCACGACCCAGAGCATTGGCACGTACCCGCAATCCAAAGCTGGCAAAGTAGCTGTTGCCCACTTCAGGCAAGTAAATGTAGGGACGTTGGTCATTTTCTTGCAGCTGATTCAATGCTGACGATAGATTGTGGAAATCAATTTTATCGTTTGCGTTCGAGGTATCCGTTGCAAAATCCTGCGCAGTAAAAGCGTGACGTGGAATATCCAGTGTTTCCAGGACATCAAATAGCGAGAGTAAATCGCGCTCGTGCTGCATCGCGGCTTTCACTACCGTCTTGTTGCTGAATTGCTCGATGAAATGGGTATTGGTATGAAATGCAGATGCGGTATCTTGCGGGAAGATACTGGTGCCGACATCGAGTACATAATCAATATTGTGCTCGACATAGTGGCGTAGCTTAGCCGAACTAAATACGCCGTTATAGCATCCCAGGCATAACTCGTCATATTCATCGAATAAGCCTTTGGCGAACCATGAAGTGACGAAGGGAATATTGTGCAGATGGCAGAAATTGACGATCTTATTTTTCAGCGCATCGTTGAGCTTTACTTGCTCCCCTATATACAGCAAAGGCGCGTTTGCGCTTTGCAGTTTGCTGGCGATAGTGCTTGCGATGGCTTCTGCACCGCTGAGAAAAACCGGTAGGTTAAGCAACTCATCTTTTGAAGTTGGCAAGATGACTGGTTGGGTTTTTGAACTGAGTAAATCGCGCGGGATTTCAATGAAGACAGGTTCGCGGTTTAAGTAGGCATGCTTGACCAATTCAAAAAACCTCAGTGCAGCGATATTCGGTTGGTTGCGGTTGCGCCCACCCTGTAAGCGCTGGGCACGTAAGCCTATGGCAGAAAAAGCCCGCAATGCCGCGTCGTAGTCTTCACACCAATCAAATGCATTGTGCACCGTGTGATGAATGGCATCGCGATGGACTTCGTTTTCACCTGGCGCGCCGGATAAAAACACTACCGGAAAACGCTCAGTTTTGGCCAGCGCCGCCGCAGTCATGCAGGGCAGGCTACCCACGGTATACGTGCTTAGGCAAAATCCCATGCCCTCGATCTCGGCTTGGGCGCAGGCGCAAAACGCACCATGCATTTCGTTGCTTGCCGGGAGTACTTGTAAGTGAGTGCTGAGTGCCGCAATCATGTTCGCGGCAAAATCCCCACCGACGCCGTAAACTGTTTTCGCGCCAAAAAACTGCAAAATCTGCACCATGGATTCGCCCAGGGTCGGCAAGGTCTGCTCATAATCCTGGCCAAAATTTCTCTCGTAGCTGTTACTCATGATAGGGTCCCCCAAATTAAATATTAACGCTCGTTGCTCGTCGCTGTTCGAGTTTGCGATCAGATGATGCCGCAGTATGACGATAGACTGCAGTAGGGACATTGATGCTTATCAAGGCTTTGCAGCATCCTGAGGTGGGCAGTTGCGGGCGAATTTTCCGTGTTTGTTTAGGCTTAAGATTAGGTGAATGCAGGGCGTGGATTTTCTTGATCCACGCTTGCACAGCAGACTTGAATTCTCTACACTCAATCGTTATGCAAGGAACGCTGAAATTTGCGCTCGCAATCAGTTAGAAACAAGTTAGAAACGCAAGGAAAAACTATGGGTAAGGGAAGACTAGAAGCATTTAGTGACGGTGTTTTTGCCATCATCATCACCATTATGGTTTTGGAGTTAAAAGTGCCGCACGGTGATGCTTGGGCTGACCTGATGCAGCTAGGGCCGGTGTTCTTAAGCTATGTGCTGAGCTTTACCTATGTCGGAGTTTATTGGAACAACCATCATCACATGTTGCATGCGACTAAAAAAGTCAGCGCCGGTATTTTATGGGGGAATTTGCATTTACTCTTTTGGCTGTCTTTACTGCCTTTTACCACAGGCTGGATGGGTGAGAATCACTTCACCTCCTTGCCTGTGGCCGTTTATGGTTTTGACTTGCTGATGTGCGGTTTGTCCTATGTTATTTTGCAAACGAGGATCATTAAATTTCATGGTGATAACTCTGTATTGGCAAAGGCGGTAGGCCATGACTTTAAAGGCAAACTGTCATTTTTCACTTATCTGATTTCAATCCCGGTCGCGCTGGCGGGATATCCATTTATAGCCGTAGGCTTGATGTTTTCAATTGTGATTTTATGGATTATTCCTGACAGGCGGATAGAAAAAGTCTTGGAAGTGTGATTTCGTTGGGGGTGCAATTTTATTTGCAGATGACTGTTTGTGATTCGTGGCAACAGACGCCAATTTTGTTGCCATCTGGATCGCGAAAATACGCGCCATAATAATTCTCGTGATACTGCGGTCGTAAGCCCGGTGGCCCTTCACAGGTTCCACCATTGGATATGGCCTTGCTGTATGCGAGATTTACGGTTTCACGATTCGGCGCAAGTAATGCAATCATCTGGCCATTTCCTACACTTGCGGCTTGCCCATCGTAGGGCTTACCTATCAAAAATAGAGGTCTTGGTGCAGAGCTCGATACCCAGGCGGCCCATGGTCTATCTGGCTCACTGAACTTTAAGATCAAACCGAGTTCCTCCATCACTTGCGAGTAGAAACTTAGGGCACGCTCAAAATCAGAAATGCCAATAAAAACATGTGAAATCATGTTGCTTCCGTTTCGAAAAAAGTGAGTCTGGAAAATATTTATTCTACAGCCTATACACTCAAATATTTCGATATCAACTCCGTATAAAGCACAGCAGTCGCTGGAATAAAAATTCCTTCATTCTTTAATTTGAATGTGCTTGCGTTTTTTTACCGGTCAAGTGCAATAGCCCGCATAATAATTGTCTCTATTTTTCCTCACTAATTTCTTTTGGAGTATTCAGGATGTCGACCAATTTCAAATACACTGTGCAATTTTATTTTGACCCGATCAGCCCATTTGCCTGGCTTGCTTCGCGAGATTTGCAGCGTTTGCAGGAGGCTGGTGTGCAGATAGATTGTCGCCCTGTATTGTTTGCCGGTTTGCTCAATGCGCATGGACAAAAAGGGCCGGCTGAAATACCGGCAAAACGCGTCTACACCTTTCATGATGTTTTACGTCAAGCCACTCAGCACGGCTATATATTCAAAGGGCCACCTTCACATCCGTTTAATCCTTTACGTGCGCTACGCATGTGTATTGCTCTTGCGGATGCGCAGGAACGTTTGCGTTTTGCACAAGCCCTGATGATTGCTTGTTGGGAGCAAGGTGCAGATTTAAGTGATGCAAAAGTACTGGATGAAATTGCACAAGCTGCCGGGTTTGATGGGCGCTTGAGCGCAGCGGCGGACATGCCTGAGGTCAAGGAGAAATTATTGCTGGCCACTGAAAATGCGATTAAGAATGGTATTTTTGGTGTGCCTACCTTTGTCTTGGGTAAGGAATTATTCTGGGGCAGTGACAGAATAGATGCTTTGCTATGGCGATTGGATCATCCAGACGAGGCTTTGTTGGAGAGTGAAATATTGCAGGATTTTTTACAGCGTGGCGCATCGGCGCAGCGCAGACAATGATGAATTGAAGTGACGATTTTGTGCATTACTAACTTGATGCAATATTGAGGCCTTCGCGATCTACCTTTTTAGCCCGTTTTACAAACGCCTCAAACTCCAACAAGGGGAGAGGAAGGCTGAAAAAATATCCTTGATAGGCAAGGCAACCTTGGCTAGCCAGGAAATCTCGATGTGCTTCGGTCTCAACACCTTCGGCTATGACCGAAAGCCCTAGGCTCTCGGCAAGCACTATCACCATGTTGGCAATCGCTGCATCGTTGGGGTCAATTAAAATATCTCTGACAAAACTCTGGTCTATCTTGAGTTGATCTAAGGGGAGCCGTTTCAGGTACGCGAGGGATGAAAATCCCGTACCAAAATCATCTAAAGAAAAACCAACACCATGTTCTTTTATGGCGAGAATTTTGGCAATGACGTCTTCTACATTTGATACCAACATACCTTCGGTGAGTTCCAGTTTTAGGCGTTTTGGATTAACGCCAGTACGTTCAATCACATCAAGCACCTGCTCGACAAAATCATCCTGATGAAATTGTCGAGGGCTAACATTCACAGCCAAACTTAGATGTTCTAAAGAAGGATCATTTGCCCAGATGGCTAATTGAGCGCAAGAGTTTTCCAATACCCAGTGGCCTAAAGGAAGAATCAAACCAGTTTCTTCAGCAAGCGGAATAAATTCTGCAGGCGAAATCATGCCCCGTTTTGGGTGCTCCCAACGTATCAGCGCTTCCGCGCCAGTATAGTGGCCTTGGCTAGTTACCTGAACTTGATAATGAATAAGGAACTGATCCCCGACTATCGCTTCACGTAAAGCTTCCTCCAAAGCGACGTGAGCAGCGACCACTGCCTGCATTTTGGGATCAAAAAAACGCAGGGTGTTACGACCCGCTGATTTTGCCTGGTACATGGCTAGATCAGCACGCTTCAATGGTTCTTCGATGGATTCCGAATATTCACCAAAAAGTGTGATGCCTATGCTCGGAGTGCTGCGATGTTCTATGCCTGCAAGCTGGTATACCTGATTAAGTGCGTTAAGAATTTTCTCGCCTACCATTTCCGCTTGCATGGCCGCCTCTGTCGATTCTTCACTGAGATCTTCAAGCATGACAACGAATTCATCACCGCCAAAGCGCGCGACGGTATCAATATCCCGGGTGCAGGTAACCAAACGCTTGGCCACTTGCTGTAGTAATAGGTCGCCTTTATCATGCCCAAGTGTGTCGTTGAGCTTTTTAAAATTATCCAGATCAACGAATAATAGTGCTCCTTTACGTTGATGGCGTGCGCCACTTCCTAGTGCATGTTCCAATCTGTCCATCAAAAGGCGGCGGTTCGGTAAATAGGTCAAGGGATCATAAAATGCCAGGCTCTTAATTTTTTCTTCGGCAGTCTTGCGCGAAGAAATATCAGTAAATGTACCAACGTAGTGACTTATCTCACCCGCATCGTCTTTGACAACTGTAATGGTGAGTAAGGCCGGAAAGGTCTCGCCGTTTTTGCGCTTATCCCAAATTTCTCCTTGCCATGCACCGTTTGCTTCCAGCCTGTCCTTCATCTCAACATAGAAAAAATCGTCGTGAATGCCGGATTTGAGCATTTCAGGTTTTCGTCCTATGGATTCTTTGGCGCTGTATCCGGTAATTTCAGAAAATGCCGTATTCACCCGCAGAAATTCCCACTCCGTATTGGTAATATACATTCCCTCCTGCGACTCAAAAGCGATAGCGGCAATGCGTAGCGCTTCGTCTGCAAGTCGTCTGTGAGTAATGTCTCTGGTAATTCCTTGGTATCCACATATATTTCCTAGTGAATCACGTATTGGATTGGAGACAACCTCCGTCCATATCAGTCTGCCGTCCTTACAGTGCTGTTGCAGATCAAAACTGATCGCACCAGTTTTAATCCCGTTGCTCTCCTTTTCTATCCGTTCTATGGTTTTTTTTCTGAGTGCGGCAATTCCGTCTTCAGTCAGCAGGGTAAACACATGTTGGCCGACAACTTCGTCAGCCGTGAATCCGCGCATCCGTTCGTCCGCCGGGCTGATATAGGTAAATCGATTGCCAGCATCCATTTTCCACACCACGTCAGTTGCATCTTCAGTTAATAGCCGGTAGTGCTCTTCGCTTTCACTGAGTTTTTCTGCGGCGAGATTTTTCTCAATGGCGATGCTGGCCAGCCGGGCGCATTGCTCTATCATTTTGATGTCTTGTGCGGAGGGCTTATTTACCTGTCGGTGGTAAATGGCAAAAGTACCCAAAGTTTCATTGTTGGAAGAGCGTATCGGCTGTGACCAGCACGCCGCAAATTCGGCACGAGCCGCAAGCTCTAAATAAGGAGCCCAGTAGGGGTGGCTTGCGATGTCATCTACAATCACACGTTCGCCGGTAAACGCTGCCGTACCACACGAGCCAACGCCGAGTCCAATTGCTATCCCATCAATTGCATCGTTATAAAAATCGGGCAAACTCGGCGCCACGCCTTTACGCAAATGTTTTTTTTCTTTGTCCAACATTAGGATGCTGCACAACATTTTTGGGTGGAGTGTTTCGACCCCGAGAACTATCGATCGCAATGTGTTATTCAGTGATTCGGTTCCCGCAAGCATCTCTAAAATTTGACTGCGAAATTGTTCGTAGTCGTGCGCTTGCTTACGCTCGGTAATATCTCTGACGATACCTTGTATCAATGTATGCCCATCCACATCAACGCGATTCAAGCGTACGTCTGCGGTGAATATCTTGCCATTATCGAGTCGGTGATGTTGCCACTCAAAAGCAGCATATCCTTCTTTCATTGCCAGCTCGATTTTGAGGTCGGCGGCAACGCGTGAGTCTTCACCATTTTTTTGTGTCGGTGGCGAGAATTGGCTAGGATGCATGGACAGTAAATCCTTCCGCTCATGCACGCCGAATAATTGTAGCGCTGCAGGATTGCAATCGATCACACCAGTCAAGTCAATGACCACCACGGCATCAGGGCTCGATTCAAAAAGGTTTTTACGGCTTGCTTCAGTCTTTGTGAGAATTTCCAATGGACGTGTAATTCGTCGCAGCAAAAAAATCAAAAATGGAACGATAGGTATCAACAACGCAATCGCAACAAGACCAAAGTACCAAAGTGAAAAGGACAGACCCAGTGCGAGTACAAACAGCGCAA
>JAZJYB010000157.1:0-3911 GCA_040390685.1 Pseudomonadota bacterium
GTCTCCATCATTTTAGTGTGTTTTACTGGAAAAGATTGTACGTGCTGAAGGATTCGGTCCGTACAATCTTTTTAGAGTATTCACTTTAATATGGAGAGGCTCAGATCAGGTCGGCGGCAATTTGGCGAATTGTTCACGCAGCTTTTCTAATGTGGCAGAGAAATTCGCCATGCGCTCTTGCTCTTGCGCCACCACTTGTGCCGGTGCGCGTGCGACGAAACTCTCGTTGCCTAACTTTGCCTGTGCCTTGGCAATTTCTGCATCCAGGCGCGCGATCTCTTTGCTCATACGCTCGCGTTCGGCCGCTACATCAATCTCCACTTGCAGCATCAACTTGGTTTCACCGACGATAGAAACTGGCGCAGGTGAATCCGGCAAGGCATCGACTAGCTGCACTTCTGAGAGTTTGGCCAGCGCTTGCAAATACGGTGCGAAGCTCAGCAAGCGAGCCTTATCTTCAGCGTTTGCGGCTTGCAGCAACAAAGGCACGCGCACGGCTGGTGACAGTTGCATTTCGCCACGCAGATTGCGGCAGGCATCTGTCATGGTTTTGAGGCCGTGCATCCAGTCTTCCGCAGCCGCATCGATATTCGCGCTGTTCGCAATCGGATAGGCCTGCATCATGATGGAATCGCCGGCCGGATTGAGCGTCTTGCCAGCCAGCGGCGCCACGGTTTGCCACAGCGCTTCCGTGACGAAAGGAATCACCGGATGCGCCATGCGTAAAGTCACTTCGAGCACGCGCAATAAAGTGCGGCGGGTGGCACGTTGCTGCGCTTCTGTGCCGTGCTGGACTTGTACCTTGGCCACTTCGAGATACCAGTCGCAATACTCATCCCAGACGAACTTGTAGATAGCTGAAGCGATGTTATCGAAACGGTAGTCCGTGAAACCTTTTTCAAGTTCCAGCTCAGTGCGTTGCAAAGTGGAGATGATCCACTTGTCGGCTTGCGAATACTCCAGATCCGCATCGCTTGCAGTAAAGCCGCAATCCTTGCCTTCGGTATTCATAAGGACAAAACGAGTGGCGTTCCAGAGCTTGTTGCAGAAATTACGGTAGCCTTCGCAGCGACCCAGGTCGAAGTTGATGTTGCGGCCCAGCGATGCATAGCTCGCCATGGTAAAGCGCAGTGCATCGGTGCCATAGGCCGGAATGCCGTCGGCAAATTCCTTGCGCGTGGCTTTGTCGATACTGGTTGCCTGCTTCGGATTCATCAAGCCAAGTGTGCGTTTAGCTGCCAAATCATCGACGCTGATGCCGTCGATCAAGTCGATAGGATCGAGCGTATTGCCCTTGGATTTGGACATTTTCTGGCCGCTGGAATCGCGTACCAAGCCATGCACATACACAGTGTGGAACGGCACCTTGCCAGTGAAGTGCGCGGTCATCATGACCATGCGCGCCACCCAGAAAAAGATGATGTCAAAACCGGTGACCAATACCGATGAAGGCATGAAGAGCTTCATGTCTGGGGTTTCTTCCGGCCAGCCCATGGTCGAGAACGGCACCAATGCTGAAGAGAACCAGGTGTCGAGTACGTCGTCGTCGCGCTTCAAGGCGCCAGTGTAACCAGCAGCTTCCGCTTTGGCTTTGGCTTCAGCTTCGTTACGGGCCACGAAAATTTGACCATCGTCGCCATACCATGCCGGAATCTGATGACCCCACCAAAGCTGGCGCGAGATACACCAATCCTGAATATTGTTCAGCCATTGGTTGTAGGTCGTGCTCCAGTTTTCTGGCACGAACTTGACTTCGCCCGAAGCGACTTTTTCCAGCGCGACTTCGGCGATAGATTTGCCCGGGAAATGCGTACCTTCTGGCGCAGGCTTGCTCATTGCCATAAACCATTGGTCGGTCAGCATAGGTTCGATCACGACATTGGTGCGGTCACCGCGCGGCACCATGAGTTTGTGCGGTTTGACTGATTCCAGCAAACCTTGCGCATCGAGATCCGCCACCATTTGCTTACGTGCGATAAACCTATCCATGCCCTGGTAAGCGGCCGGTGCATTTTCGTTGATCTTGGCGTCGAGTGTCAGGATGCTGATCAATTCCAGCTTGTGGCGCTGGCCTACGGCGTAATCGTTGAAGTCATGTGCTGGCGTGATCTTGACGCAACCTGTACCAAATTCCTTGTCGACGTATTCGTCCGCGATCACCGGGATTTCTCTATCTGTCAGCGGTAGTTTCAGCATCTTGCCGACCAGGTGCAGATAGCGTTCGTCTGTCGGATCAACCGCTACCGCCACGTCGCCCAATAAGGTTTCCGGGCGCGTGGTGGCGACAGTGAGATGCCCGCTGCCATCGGCAAACGGATAATGGATGTGCCACATCGAGCCGTCTTCTTCAACCGACACGACTTCCAGATCAGAAACCGCTGTACCCAAAACCGGGTCCCAGTTAACCAGGCGTTTGCCACGATAAATTAATCCCTGCTCAACCAGACGGACAAACACTTCAGTGACAGTTTTGGAGCGTTCTGCATCCATCGTGAAGTATTCGCGCTGCCAGTCGGCGGATGCACCCATGCGACGCATTTGGCCAGTGATGCTGGAGCCGGATTTTTCTTTCCATTCCCAGACTTTTTCCAAAAATTTTTCACGGCCGAGATCATGGCGCGATATTTTTTGTGCATCCAGCTGACGCTCCACCACGATCTGGGTGGCGATACCGGCATGATCAGTGCCCGGTATCCAGGCGGTATTGTGACCGCGCATGCGGTAGTAACGGGTCAAGCCGTCCATGATGGTCTGGTTGAAAGCGTGTCCCATGTGCAGCGTGCCGGTGACGTTTGGCGGCGGCAACTGTATGCTGAAAGACGGCTTGGTCTGATCCATGCTGGCGGCAAAATAGCCGCGTTGTTCCCATTCATTGCGCCAGAACGCTTCAATGTCGGCAGGCTCAAAAGACTTGGCTAATTCCATGATTTTCTTGTTGGTTGTAGGCTAAAACAGCGATTATAAATGACAGAGGCTGTCTGCGTCGCCAGATTGGATGCGCGTCGAGGGATATTTAAGCGAATGTCCAGGAGTCTGAAGCCCTTTCTTTTTGTAGCTGAAGGTAAACAAAATTTTATGATTGCCTATAAATGTTGCAAATAAAACCAGGTGTGATGCTAAAACAACAATTTTTATTTACTTTAATTTTGTGATAGCTCAAAGTGTGCAATCAAGACCCAAAAAAAGAGTTTCTTTATATTAAGAAGTGCTACGATATAGCGAATTTCTTTACAAATCATTGATTAAATAAATGACATCTATGTCTAAAAATAAGATTTCAATAACAAGCCATCTCCGGGTTTTGATTTTGTCTTCTTCTTTCATCTTTTGTTCGCTGCCCGCAAATGCGAATGAAAAATCGGATATGGAAAGGCTGGATGCAATTCAAACAGTGTCAGATCGCGACAATGAAGAAGGTCTTCGGCAGTTAAAGGATTTTAAAAGTAAACTGAGCGCTGAAACCAGTGACGCAATTCGACTGGAAACCTTCAAAATTCTTGTCAGCCTGTATTTCGATGCAGGAAAAATTAAGGCCGCCGAGGCGACCATCACAGAGTTTCTTGAATTCGCCGAGAAACACCAAAATAAAAATGCCATCGCAATGGCGCAAATATCCAAAAGTTGGCAAATTCTGGACAATGGAAAACCGGATTTGGCGCTGTCTAAACTCAAAGAAATTCAAGCGTCAATCAAAGGCAATTCAGATCCAGAAGTCAATTTGCGTTTGAACCTCGCGATTGGGGCGGTCTACAATAATCAAGGTAAATTTGAGCAGGCATTGGCGCACTATCTGGAATCCTTGCGCCTATCTGATTTGTTACCGCGACGTAAGCTTCAGTCCAAAATAAATAGACTTCTTACAATCGCTAATCTTTACTGGAATATGAAGGACCCAGAAAAAAGCCTGGCAA
>JAZJYB010000157.1:3921-16865 GCA_040390685.1 Pseudomonadota bacterium
CTTTCTTCTTCAGTCAACTCACCTAAAATCATTGCATCCCTGAGCAATATTCAAGGCATCGCCTTATCTAATTTGGGGCGAGACGAAGAGTCACTTGAGGCGTATAAAAGGGAACTGAAAATTGGGATTGAAGCCAATATTCCCAATGCGGAGGCAATTGCATTAAGCAATATTTCCGATCATTACCTGATCGCTAAAGACTATAAAAAAGCGGAATATTATTCCCGGAAAACCATCGCGATAGATGAAGCTGTCGCTGATAAGGGTGGGCTCGCAACGGCAAAAATGAATTTGGGTTTTGCATTGATGGGGCAGGGGAAAATCAAGGAAGGCATAGACTATGTGAATGCCGCTATTCAATTTTACAAAGATTCTCATTCCACGGTTGATGTCGAATCTTCAGTCGGTGAACTTGCCGGTATGTATGAAAAAGTTGGAATGTATAAAGAAGCTTATGCCACATTGCGTGAGCAGCAAGCACTCAGCAATGAACTATTTCGTTCTGATCGAGCTATCGCTGTAGCAGGCTTGCAAGAGAAATTCAGCGCCGATCAAAGACAAAAACAAATAGAGTTACTCGCGAAAGAGAATGATCTGAAGGACGCGACTATCAAGAATAGCCGCTTGCGACAAATTATCACCTTGCTTGGCGCGGTGGTTACCGTGATGGCTGGTGTCTTCATCTTTTTACTGTATCGCCGAGTCAGGCGCGTCAATGAGCAACTGCAAAATGCAAACAAGCAGTTAGAATTTCATGCTATCCGTGATCCATTAACTGGCTTATACAATCGACGTTCATTTTTAGAGCTAATGAAATCGCGCATTGTACCTACGGAAGACGAGCGTCGCGATAACGGCGAGCAAAATCCGGATTGCCTGATCCTGATGGACATCGATTTATTCAAACATATCAATGATACCTGGGGTCATGCCGTCGGAGATGGCGTCTTGACTGAAGTTGCGCAGCGGCTTAAAAATGCCGTGCGTGAAACAGATATGGTCTTGCGTTGGGGCGGTGAGGAATTTTTGATTTATTCGCCCAAATCTAACCCCGCACAAATTTCTGCCTTGGTTGATCGTGCCCTTTGCGCAATCGGAGGCGAAGCTATCCAGGTCGGCGAACTTCAGATCCCGGTAACCATCACGGCTGGGTTCATATCGCTGCCATTTTCTGGCGTGCCAGAGAATGTTTGCGGGTGGGAGAAAACTTTACAAATGGCAGATATGGCTTTGTATCTGGGCAAGGCGCATGGACGTAATCGCGCCTATGGTATGGCGAGTTTGCTGGTGCCTTATGAACAAGCCATACCTGTTTTGGATCACGATTTGTCAGCCGCAATCAGTGCCGGAATGATAGAACTGATAGAAGTGATAGGGCCGGTTCAGTCAAAGAAATTGGATGTAAAAGAAAGCAAGATTTAAAAAAATGCCTGAAATTCGAAGCTTGTTTTATAATGTTCGCCTGGTCGGTTTTTTTAGAATACATCCAAAAAAAGCAATGCGACTGAAGATTTGTAACACCAATTAAGTAAAACGCTAGGGGTCCTGACAAGGTTTTTTTGTCGGGTGAGAAATACCCTTGAACCTGATCTGGATAATGCCAGCGAAGGGAAGCAGCCGAACCCGGCGCAAGAGTCTCAAGACATTTGCCGCCCTGACGGAAACTCCTTTGCTGGCTCCATGCCACTAAGTAATACGCAAAGGAGCCAACGTAATATGAATGCCAATCCAAAATTTTTATCCGTCACAGCGACAGTCGATGCTGCTGCAATTCTAGCCTTACCGAATTCCCGCAAAATCTATATCGAAGGTAGCCGCCCGGACATACGCGTGCCGATGCGCGAGATCAGCCAGTCTGATACGCCAGCCATGTTCGGCTCGGAAAAAAACCCCGCCATCTACGTCTACGATACCTCCGGCCCGTATACCGATCCCGATGCGAATATAGATATACGCTCTGGCCTGGCATCGGTGCGCGGCGCCTGGATCGCCGAGCGCAATGACACCGAGGAATTGAATGGTCCATCTTCGGATTACGGCATCGAGAGATTGAACGATGCAAGTCTGGCTGAGTTGCGTTTTAACTTGACGCGCAAGCCGCGCCGTGCCCTGCCGGGTAAGAATGTCAGCCAGATGCACTATGCAAGACAGGGCATCATCACGCCGGAAATGGAATACATCGCAATCCGCGAAAACCTGCAGCGTAGACAATATCTGGATCAGCTGAAATCTTCCGGACCTATGGGTTTGCGACTCGCCGAAGTCATGGGCCGCCAGCATCCGGGGCAGTCTTTTGGTGCATCTATTCCAGACGAAATCACGCCAGAATTTGTGCGCTCGGAAATCGCCCGTGGTCGTGCGATTATCCCCGCCAATATCAATCATCCGGAAGTTGAACCAATGATCATCGGGCGTAATTTTCTGGTCAAGATCAACGCCAATATCGGCAACTCGGCAGTGACATCATCGATAGGTGAAGAAGTCGAAAAAATGACTTGGGCGATACGCTGGGGCGGCGACAATGTGATGGATCTCTCGACCGGTAAACATATCCATGAAACCCGCGAATGGATCATCCGCAATTCACCTGTGCCTATCGGTACCGTACCGATTTATCAGGCTTTGGAAAAGGTCAACGGAAAGGCCGAAGACCTGACTTGGGAAATCTTCCGCGATACCTTAATTGAGCAAGCAGAGCAGGGCGTCGATTACTTCACGATACACGCCGGTGTCTTGCTGCGTTACGTGCCGATGACGGCCAAGCGCATGACCGGCATCGTCTCGCGCGGCGGCTCTATCATGGCGAAATGGTGTCTGGCGCATCATAAAGAAAGCTTCTTGTATGAACACTTCGAAGATATCTGCGAAATCATGAAGGCTTACGATGTCTCGTTCTCGCTAGGCGATGGCCTGCGCCCGGGCTCGATTTACGATGCGAATGATGAGGCACAGCTCGGTGAACTCAAGACACTAGGTGAACTCACGCAGATCGCCTGGAAGCATGACGTACAAGTGATGATAGAAGGCCCAGGTCATGTACCGATGCATCTGATCAAGGAGAACATGGATCTGCAACTGGAGCAATGCCACGAAGCGCCTTTTTATACTTTGGGCCCTTTGACCACCGACATCGCACCAGGTTACGACCACATCACTTCCGGCATAGGCGCGGCGCAAATCGGCTGGTATGGCACGGCCATGCTGTGCTATGTAACACCGAAAGAACATCTGGGTTTGCCGAACAAGGCTGACGTCAAGGACGGCATCATCACCTACAAGATTGCCGCCCACGCTGCGGACTTGGCCAAGGGGCATCCGGGTGCGCAGATCCGTGACAACGCCTTGTCAAAAGCGCGTTTTGAATTCCGTTGGGAAGACCAGTTCAACATCGGTCTCGATCCTGACAAGGCACGGGAATTCCATGATGAAACCTTGCCGAAAGATTCTTCCAAAGTGGCGCATTTCTGCTCGATGTGCGGGCCACATTTTTGTTCAATGAAAATCACACAAGAAGTGCGCGATTACGCCGCCAAGCAAGGCATCAGCGAGATCGCCGCCTTGAAGCAGGGGATGGAAGTCAAGTCCATCGAATTCGTGAAATCCGGTGCTGAGATTTACCGAAAACAATGACGACGATAATGCTAAACGGTGAAAACTATCCGCTGGAGAAAGAGCATTCTTTAGCCACGCTGATAGCGACATTAAACTTATCCGGCCAGGCGATCGCGGTCGCCGTGAATCGTCAGATTATCCCGCGTGCGCAATGGCAAGATCATCTGTTGCAAGCGCAGGATAAAGTCGATGTGGTACGGGCGATTGGCGGCGGCTGACGTCAAATAATCAAGGAAAAATAATGCAAACAGAAACAATCAACCAAGGCCTGGTCATCGCGGGTAAAACCTACCGCTCGCGCTTGCTAGTCGGTAGTGGTAAATACAAAGACCTGGAACAAACGCGCTTGGCGACCGAGGCCAGTGGCGCGGAGATTATCACGGTGGCGATCCGTCGCGTGAACATCGGGCAAGATCCAAACGCACCGAGTTTATTGGATGCGGTACCACCGAGTAAGTACACGATCTTGCCGAATACTGCTGGCTGCTATAACGCCGAGGATGCGATCTATACACTGCAACTCGGGCGTGAACTGCTCGGCGGACAGCAGCTTTGTAAACTCGAAGTGTTGGGTGATGAGAAGACCTTGTTCCCGAATATGCCGGAGACCTTGAAGGCAGCCAAAGTGTTAGTCAAGGATGGCTTCGAGGTGATGGTGTATTGCAGCGATGACCCGATCCAGGCACGCATGCTGGAAGACATCGGTTGTGTCGCCATCATGCCGCTGGCTTCGCTGATCGGCTCTGGGATGGGTATCCTCAATCCCTGGAATCTCTCGTTGATTATTGCGCAGGCCAAGGTGCCGGTGCTGGTCGATGCTGGTGTCGGTACGGCATCGGATGCGGCGATTGCGATGGAACTCGGTTGCGATGGTGTGCTGATGAATACTGCGATTGCGGGGGCCAGAGATCCGATTCGCATGGCGCGCGCCATGGGGCTGGCGGTACAGGCCGGGCGCGAGGCTTTTCTGGCAGGTCGCATCGAGAAAAAATTTGCCGCATCACCGTCTTCGCCGATGGCAGGCCGGGTGGTTTGATGGCGGTAGTAAGGCGACCTTGCGTACTGGTGTTTGCCGGCCACGACCCTAGCGGTGGTGCCGGAATTCAGGCCGACATTGAAGCGATTTCTGCGCAGGGCGCGCATGCCCTGCCGGTGATTACGGCGCTGACAGTGCAAGACAACGACCACGTGTATGCGGTGCACGCGGTCGATGCGCAAATCATCTTGCAACAGGCAATGACGCTAGTCGCCAGGATACCGATAGCGGCGATCAAGATCGGTATCGTCGCGCATGGCAAGAACGCGGCAGCGATCGCCAATTTTATTCAGAAATTGCAAATGCAGCAGCCAGGTTTGCCGGTAGTATTGGACCCAGTCTTGGGTAGCGGGCAGGGCGACGCGCTGGCGCTGGATGACGCGGTGGCTTCGTTGCAACCGTTGTTGAAAGTCGCCACCCTGATCACGCCAAATTCGCCTGAAGCCAGGCGCTTGTCTCCGTTGGCGAAAGATGCCATGGCGCAAGCGCAAGCCTTGTTAATGCATCGCTGTAAAGACGTACTGATCAAGGGCGGCCATGGTAGCGACGAGCAAGTCTGCAATTTATGGTTTGGTGCAAACGGCCAGCGCGATTGGAAATGGCCGCGCTTACCGGGAGAATTTCACGGCAGCGGCTGCACGCTGGCGTCAGCGATTGCTGCTCAACTCGCCATGGGTAAGGACATGCGAACCAGCCTGCAACTGGCGCAGGATTTTAGTCAGCGCAGTTTGCAACAGGCCTACTCAATTGCGAACGGACAGTTGATACCCATGCGACATTTCCTAACCGCTCCTTAACTTTATTCAAAAAAACATGCAGACACTCGCCGGCCTTTATCTCGTCACCCCTGATTGGGATGACACCGAACAGCTCATCAAGGTGACGGAACAAGGCTTGCTGGGCGGCGCCGCCATCGTGCAGTATCGTCACAAGTTTGCCGATGCCATATTGCGTTACGAACAGGCCAGCGCGCTGCTGGAATTGTGTCGTCGTTTTGATGTTCCCTTCATCATCAATGATTATGTTGAGCTATGCCTGTCGCTGGATGCGGATGGCTTGCATGTCGGCGGTACCGATATCAGTGTGGCAGCGGCGCGTGCTGCCGTCGGCCCGGAAAAAATCCTCGGAGCATCCTGTTATGGTGATATGCAACTGGCGCAGGCTGCCCACGCCGCTGGCGCGAGTTATGTCGCCTTCGGTGGTTTTTATCCTTCGCGCGTCAAGAAATATCCGGTGACGACGGATTTCGCTATCGTCAGCACGGCCTGTGCCGAAATTGCTTTACCGAATGTGGTCATTGGTGGCATGACAGTCGAGAATTGCCAGCCGCTGATTAGCGCCGGCGCGAACATGGTTGCGGCCATCAGCAGCGTGTATCTGGCAGCCGATCCGCAAGCCGCCGCGCGCGAGTTTGTGCGTTTGTTTGAAAGCAGAACACCGCGCGAGTCTTGAGCGGTGCATCCCGTATAATCACGGGATGCAAAATCTTCTCCATAATCTCAATCCCGAGCAGCTCGCTGCCGTCACTCTACCCACCCAATCGGCGCTGATTTTGGCGGGTGCCGGTTCTGGCAAAACCCGAGTGCTGACTACCCGTATTGCCTGGCTGATACAGACCGGGCAAATCTCGCCACAGGGCTTGCTGGCGGTGACATTCACGAATAAATCGGCAAAGGAAATGTTGACGCGCCTCTCAGCGATGTTGCCGATCAATACACGCGGCATGTGGGTCGGTACTTTTCATGGTCTGTGCAACCGCCTCTTGCGTGCGCATCACCGCGATGCTGGCTTGCCGCAGACTTTCCAGATTCTCGATTCGGGCGATCAGCTGTCCTTCATCAAGCGCTTGCTGAAGGCGAATAATATTGATGATGAAAAATTTCCGCCGCGCACACTGATGTACTTCATCAACAGCGCAAAGGACCAGGGTTTACGCGCTGCAGCTGTCGACGCCTACGATGATTTCAACCGCAAGATGGTGGGTCTTTACGATCTCTACGACGCACAGTGCCAGCGCGAGGGCGTGGTGGATTTCGCCGAACTATTGCTGCGCACCTATGAATTACTTAGCCGTAATCAGCCTTTGCGTGAGCATTATCAAGCGCGCTTCAAACATATTCTGGTCGATGAGTTTCAAGATACCAATGACTTGCAATATAAGTGGTTGAAAATGATGGCGGGCACGCAGGCGGCGGTGTTTGCGGTCGGTGATGATGACCAAAGCATTTATGCTTTCCGTGGCGCCAATGTAGGGAATATGTCGGCGTTTGAGCGCGAATTCCAGGTCAAGAATCTGATCAAGCTGGAACAGAATTACCGCTCGCACGGCCATATTCTCGACACCGCGAATGCGTTGATCGAACATAACAGCAAGCGTCTCGGTAAGAACCTGCGCACTGATGCAGGGCATGGCGAGTTGGTGCGGATATCTGAATCAACCAGCGATATTCAGGAAGCGCAGTGGATAGTCGAGGAAGCCAAAAACCTGATGCGCGAAGGATCAGAAGGCAGCGAGATCGCGATCTTGTATCGTTCGAATGCGCAATCGCGCGTGCTCGAGCATGCGCTGTTTACGGCGGGTCTCCCGTATCGCGTGTATGGCGGCCAGCGTTATTTTGAACGCGCTGAAATCAAGCACGCGATTGCTTACATGCAGCTGATGGATAACCCGCACAATGATTCCGCCTTCCTGCGTGTGGTGAATTTCCCGACCCGCGGCATTGGTGCTCGCTCGCTGGAACAATTGCAGGACGCCGCCAGACAGTACGGCATTTCCTTGTATGCGGCCGTGCCTTACGTGGCCGGTAAGGCCGGTACCTCGCTTGGCAACTTCGTCAAACTGATCGAAGGCGCACGTTTTGAAACGCAGAATTTGCCGCTGCCGGAAATGGTGAAAGTGGTGCTGGATCTGAGCTCATTACTGACGCATTATCAGACTGAGAAAGAAGGCGCGGACCGTATAGAAAACTTAGAGCAGTTGATCAACGCTGCGACTCTATTCGTTTCGGAAGAAGGCTTCGGGCATAACGCGCCGGCGCTCAGCGGGCCAAGCAGCGCGGCCGCGGCCAGCCTGATTTCTGCGCCCGATGGCGTAGAAATCATCGATGCCGATGCAGCTCTGCCTTTGATCATGTCGCCGCTGTCGGCATTCTTGTCGCATGCCTCGCTGGAAGCCGGCGACAATCAGGCGCAGGCCGGGCAGGACGCCCTGCAACTCATGACGGTGCATGCAGCCAAGGGGCTCGAGTTTGATGCGGTATTTATCACAGGCCTGGAAGAAGGCCTGTTCCCGCATGAGAATAGCGCCAAGGAAGAAAGCGGCGTGGAAGAAGAGCGCAGGTTGATGTATGTGGCGATCACGCGCGCACGCAAGCGCCTGTACATCAGCTTCTCGCAAACGCGCATGCTGCATGGCCAGACGCGCTACAACATGCGTTCCAGATTTTTTGACGAGATGCCTGAAGCATCGCTGAAATGGCTGTCGCCAAAAGTGCAGGCGAATTGGTTCGGGAATAAAAAATCAGCGTGGGACGAAGCACCAGAATCAGGCGCCAATACGATCGCGCAAGGCTTCAGTAAAAATTCCATCGCAGGCAATAACGGCTGGCGTATCGGCCAGGGCGTAGCGCACGCCAAGTTTGGCGAAGGTGTTATCGTGAATATTGAAGGCAGCGGCAACAGTGCCCGTGCACATATCAATTTCGGACAATTCGGTATGAAATTATTAGATTTAAGTATCGCCAAATTGGACAAGATTAGCGGCTGATTCTTGTTTGGTCGGCCTAAACGTAATAGGCAGTAGTCGTCATGACTTTGGCCATAATAGCCATCGCGGCTTTGACCGGTGCAGGCATTTCACTCGCACCTAAAGCTTGCGCCGCCGCTCCGTGAGCGATTTCGTCTAGCCGCATCTGTTCGACGATGGCACGTGACTTCAGGTCTTCGGCCGGTAATTTCTCCAAATGACTGGCGAGATGGTCCGCAACTTGGCGTTCGGTCTCAACCACAAAGCCCAGACTTGCAGCATCGCCACAGCGTGCAGCGATGATGCCGCAAGCATATGCACCGGCATACCAAAATGGATTGAGTACGCTTGTGTGTGAATTCAATTCGGCAATTCTTTGACCTGACCATGCGAGATGGTCTTCCTCTTCATCGCCGGAATGCGAGAACTGCTGGGTGATGGCGGGCGTCTGAGAAAATTGCCCTTGTGCATCGTATAAGGCTTGCGCGCATATTTCGCCTACATGATTTACCCGCATCAGCCCAGCACTATGAGATTGTTGTTTTTCAGATAAATCGTCGCTTGTAATGGCTAGTGCTGGGTTCTCTCGTGACGCCTTGGCTTGCCCGGAAACTACACGTAAGGCGCGATCGAAATTGATCAAGAGCCGATCTATATTGGAAAATAACATGTTGGCTATTTTGAAAATTGGAAGAGCAATTTTATCGTCTTCTCAGCAAGACGTCTCAAAAGCCCGCAATTAATTATTGCGGCGCAATAAAGTTGAATAGATTAATTGTTAAATAGATATCCTGTAAAGCAGCTCTTGTTGCGCTTACGCCACATATCATTTGCTTAAATACGGTCGTTCGCAATTACTCTTTGCGCTAATTCATGGTTTTTGTTCCAATGATAAACAGCTTCTTAATCAGCAGGTTTCGAAGTCTTGGCAAGACTTAATAATAATTCGTGACTGGTATTGCTGTAGTTGACCAGTTAACCTCATGCGACTCTTTTGGAGAATCACTTAATGAAAAAATCACTTATCGCTTTTGCAATTTTTGGCGCTTTTGCTGCCAGTGCTTCAGCTCAATCTTCAGTAACTTTGTACGGTATCATCGATGCTGCAACTGTGCATAAAACGACACAAACTGCTTCAGGCGGCACTGGAACACTGGAATCAGGTTTCCTGGGAACATCCCGTTGGGGTATCAAGGGTTCTGAAGATCTTGGTGGTGGTTTGAAAGCCAATTTCAACCTGGAAGGTACTTTGGCGAATGATACTGGTGCAGTTGGCGCAGGTTTTGGTACTGCTGCTGGCGGTAGCCCATTGTCGCAAGCGGGCGCTACTACATCCGTGTTCGATCGCCTGTCATGGGTAGGTCTCTCCGGTGCTTTCGGCGCGGTGACTATGGGTCGCAATAACATGTTGGCGATTGATGCCTTGGCTGGTGCGGATCCTATGGGCCTGGCTCACCCAGCTACTAACCCAAATCTGTATTTCAGCGCACTGAATGGCGCGCCGTTCTTCGGCAACTTCGGTACTAATCTTGGCGGTTCGGCTTTACGTCAGAACAATTCTGTCAAGTACTCCATGCCTATCATGTCCGGTTTCGGTGGTGCTGCGATGTACGGTTTCGGTGAAAAAGCTGGAGACGGTGGTGCTAACTCCTATAAAGGCTTGTCAGGTTTCTTCACTGACGGTAAATCTATCGTAGGCGTCAATTATGCAAAAATGCAAGATGGTGTTGGCTATAGCGGTGGTGGCTCTACTTTGACGCAAACAGGTTTCGGCGCAAAAATCGTAATGGATGCCAAGATTTCGATCAAAGGTACTTACGCTCAAACTAAAGTCGATACCACACAGCGTAAAATTGCAGTGTTTGGCATCGGTATGGATTATGCCCTTACTCCTACGACAACACTGACTGGCGCGTATTACGATACTAAATTGTCTGGCGCTGCTAAAGGTAGATCGGATCAGTACGTGGCATTGGCTAAATATGCATTCAGCAAGCGCACTATCGCTTACGCTTCAGCTACACACGTCAATGTCGACACGAAAGCTAATGCGGCTCTTGCAATCGGCATTATCGGTGCAGGATTTGACCACGCGAACCGTTTCGGCGTAGGTATGCAGCATTCGTTCTAAGATCTTTCTTAGGCCAGAAGTTTTGGCGCAATTAGAAAAGGCTACTTCGGTAGCCTTTTTTTATTCGTGGAGGAGAGCGCCGACTCTTTTGAACGTGCTTATATCTCAGACAAATGAAACAGAAAGTCCGGCAAGTCCGATTCCCGAAAATGCGGAAGTCCAGGTTTGCCCTGGCCGTATCGGGTAGGCGTTGGTCCAGGCTCCGCTAGAAATAATTTCCCCTGCATGCAAAGATGAAAATCGAGATTGGGAATTGATTAGCTGATGCAAATGCCAGAGCGCATTGAGTGGATTGTGCATGACATCGCTGCCGTAACCTGCACCAATTAATCTCTCGTCGCACGACAATGAAATACTCGCGTCAGCCAAGGCGTGTCCAAGCTGGTGCCGTGTTGAGTTAGATAAAATATGTGGTTCGCCTATCAACAAAGCACCATGCATACCAAAGGCAGCTATCGCATCGGCTACTTCAAAGCTATTGTCGACATACGGATTCACCACAATTTCCAATCCATGCGCCATCCATTCCAGGCAATCTGACAGTTCATTTAGAGTCGCATTTCTGGTCGGAGTATTGCCTAGTTTAAAAACCACAAGCGGCTCTAATTTAGGCTCGCGCGCTCCTACCAGACTTTGTATTGAGAAGGGATCATCGAGGACGCGAACGGTGCTGGAAAATAGGGTGGTGAATATCGCCCCGTGATATATCTCCCTCGTGTTTTGATCTTGCCAAAACTGGCGTTTGCATAAGCCTAATTTTCTGCCAATAGGCCGGTCACCTTCTGCTACACGAATGTTATCCAAACTCTTTGCAATATCATAAGCGTCAGCAATACTCAAAGTGGTCATGCTGGAGATCGGCGCTATGCTGCTTGAATGCGCTCTAGCCTCCAATAACTGGTAAGCATAACGGTCCGCGAGGCTTGACATTAACATAATCTATTGCGCAGTTTGGCTGAAACTCGATTGTCGATGAGCTTAAACGATAGTGCAAGTAAGATGTGCAAGCAAATCAATCAAAGAGTCGCAAAACGAGTCATTCTTGACGCTTAGTACCAACAGCATTTTTTGCGAAAAATCGATCAAGCTGGTTGGCAAACGCCTGCCGGTCAGCGTTAGAAAACGCCGCCGGGCCACCGGTATCGACTCCACTATTGCGCAAGTCGTCCATGAACTTGCGCATATTGAGTTCTTCTCGAATGTTTTCACTGGTATACAACAAACCTCGCGGATTTAAGGCATGACCACCTTTGTCCAATACATCAGATGCCAGTGGGATATCGCTGGTAATCACCAGATCACCTTGCGCCATCAATCTCACGATTTCTTGATCGGCGACATCAAAACCAGCGGCAACTTGTATCGCTTTGATGTAGCGTGAAGGTGGAGTCGAGATTAACTGGTTCGCAACCAGTGTAGTGTGGATTTGCAATCGTTCTGCAGCTTGGAAAAGAATTTGCTTGATGACATTGGGACAGGCATCGGCATCGACCCAGATTTGCATGATGAGACTTTCAAATAGCCAATACGAATTTAGTTAGCGCCCCATAATTCGCCATTTGGGCCAGTGCTCGGTGCAGTGATGCCAAAATGTGCATACGCGCTAGGCGTAGCGATACGCCCGCGCGGTGTCCTTTGCAAGTAACCTTGCTGTATTAAATACGGCTCAAGCACATCTTCTATCGTATCGCGCTCTTCACCGATGGCGGCGGCGACATTGTCCAAGCCAACCGGGCCGCCGCCGAATTTGAAGAGTATCGCCTCAAGTAGTTTTCTATCCATGACATCAAAACCAACCGCATCGACATCGAGCATGATTAATGCCGCATCGGCAGTGGATTTGCAGATTTCGCCATTCCCTTTTACCTCTGCGTAATCGCGTACCCGGCGTAATAAGCGATTCGCAATACGCGGCGTGCCACGTGCACGTTTGGCGATTTCATGGGCGCCATCGGCTTGAATTGGCACATTCAATAGAGCGGCGGAGCGGGTGACAATTTTAGTGAGTTCTTCGGCGGTATAAAATTCCAGGCGGGCGACGATACCAAACCGGTCGCGTAAAGGGTTGGTCAACATGCCAGCGCGTGTCGTTGCGCCGACCAGGGTGAACGGTTGCAGATCAAGTTTGACGGAGCGCGCAGCAGGGCCTTCACCGATCATGATGTCGATCTGATAGTCTTCCAATGCCGGATATAAAATCTCTTCAACCACTGGCGACAGGCGATGGATTTCATCAATGAAGAGAACATCATTTGCCTCAAGGTTCGTCAAGAGTGCAGCGAGATCGCCGGCGCGCTCTAACACTGGTCCGGAGGTCTGACGTAAATTCACCCCCATTTCGCGCGCAATGATATGTGCCAAAGTTGTCTTGCCAAGGCCAGGCGGGCCAAACAATAGAGTGTGATCGAGCGCTTCTTTGC
>JAZJYB010000158.1:0-7522 GCA_040390685.1 Pseudomonadota bacterium
TTCGTTTTAAGAGCGGTTTATTGCCGGTAGAAATCAAGGCGATAATCTCTAATCATACAGATTTTTATCAACTGGCAGCCAGTTACAATATTCCCTTCCACCACTTACCCTTGGCCATCGGCGCATCGGCAGAAGCCAAGCGTGCGCAAGAACAAAAAGTGTTGGATATTGTCGAGAGTAATCAAGTCGAGCTGGTCGTGCTAGCGCGCTATATGCAAATTTTGTCGCCGGAAATGTGTACTGCACTGACTGGTCGTGCGATCAATATCCATCATTCATTTTTGCCGAGTTTTAAAGGGGCCAAACCTTATTTTCAGGCGCACGAACGCGGTGTGAAGTTGATCGGTGCGACTGCGCATTTTGTTACCGGTGATCTGGATGAGGGGCCAATTATCGAGCAAGACGTAGAGCGAGTCGATCACGCGATGGACCCGGAAACCTTAACCGCTATCGGCCGTGATGTTGAGTGTGTAGTTCTTGCGCGCGCGGTCAAATGCTTCGTTGAACATCGCATTTTGCTGAATGCGCACAAGACTGTGGTGTTCAAATAATGGCGCTTAAATCTACCATCTATAAAGCCGAGTTGAATATTTCCGATATGGACCGTGGCTATTATGCCGATCATAGTTTGACCATTGCACGTCACCCATCAGAGACTGATGAAAGGATGATGATACGTGTACTGGCATTCGCGATTCATGCCAGCGAACGCCTGGCTTTTGGCAAGGGTATTTCAGATACAGAAGAGCCGGATTTTTGGTTGAAAGACTACACCGATGCGATTCAACTTTGGGGCGAGGTTGGCCAACCTGAAGACCGGCGTTTGCTCAAGGCCTGCGGCAGGGCAGAGCAAGTCGTGGTGTATAGCTTTGCTCATGCCAGCAGCATCTGGTGGAAGCAAATCAATAGCCGCCTGGATCGGGCCAA
The DNA here is from genome assembly GCA_040390685.1 of Pseudomonadota bacterium. GTDB lineage: Bacteria > Pseudomonadota > Gammaproteobacteria > Burkholderiales > Burkholderiaceae_D > Undibacterium. Next base: position 928 of record JAZJYB010000158.1, read on the forward strand.
GAATTTGCAGGTGAAGAATATTCCATCCAATACCAGTCAGGCGCTGGCAAAACTGGCGCAACGCAATATGCAATTGCAATGTACGATACAAGACGGACAAATTTGGTTGTCTGGTGGTGATGAATCTATTTTGGTCGAGCTGGAAACCTTTAAAGAATTTGGCTAGTTTTCGCCAAAGCTCGGCCTTTTGAGCTTTTGTTATACTCCTGCCCTGGTGCTTGAATCACCGCTCCGCTTTATAAGTAAATAATAAGTGAATTATCCTAACAAAGGCTAACCATGTTGCTTAAGACTCCCATTGCGCTATCCCTCGCACTCTCATTCGCTACCGCAAGTTTGACCATCGCTACAGTACCGGTACTAGCGGCTGCGACCGAAGTGGCACAAACTACAAATCCGTTTTATCAGGAAAGTACGCTGCCTTTGCAGTATCCAGCTTTCGATAAAATCAAGGATAGCGATTTCGCCCCGGCATTTGATCGCGGCATGGCTGACAACATCAAAGAAATTGATGTGATCGCCAACAACCCGGCGCCTGCAACTTTCGACAATACAATTCTTGCGATGGAACGTTCCGGTCAATTGCTACGTAGAGCAAACGTGGTATTCGGCAACCTTACTGGTGCGAATACTAATGACGCACTCAATAAACTCGATGCCGATTATTCGCCGAAATTTGCTGCGCACAATGATCGCGTTTACCTCAATGCTAAATTGTTTACGCGGATTAAAGCGCTCTATGAAAAACGCAGTACGCTCGGCTTGGATGCGCAAGGCGTGCGTCTGGTTGAGCGTTATTACGTTGATTTCGTCCGTGCTGGTGCGAATTTAAGCGAAGCGCAAAAAATGCGCGTGAAAGCCATCAACGCGAAACTAGCGACACTCTCGACCAAGTTTAATCAAAATGTATTAGCGGAGGTCAACGATTCAGCCGTGATCGTGGATAACCGCGCTGAACTTGCAGGTTTATCCGACGATGAAATCGATAAACTCGCTGCGTCTGCAAAAGAAAAAGGCAAGCCTGGTAAATACCGTATCGCATTACTGAACACCACGATTCAACCGCTCTTGCCACAACTCGATAACCGCGCTTTACGCGAGCGTATTCACAAGGCTTCGATAGTGCGTGGCAGCCGTGGTAACCAGTGGGATAATCGCGCCATTGTTTCCACTGTGACCAAGTTGCGAGCTGAGCGTGCAGCCATCATGGGCTATCCAAACTTTGCCGCGTTTAGTCTGGCTGAAGAAACAGCTAAGAATCCGGAAGCCGTGAATAAAATGTTGGAGCAGATCGCACCTCCGGCAGTTGCCAATGCGCGCAAAGAAGGCGCAGTGTTGCAGGCGATGATAGACAGTGAGCAGGCAGCCAAAGGGCAAAAGAGTTTTACATTGGAACCTTGGGATTGGTCTTACTACACCGAGAAAGTACGCAAGGCACAATACAATTTTGACCAGAATCAGCTCAAGCCATATCTGGAATTAAATTCTGTGCTGGAAAAAGGTATTTTTCATGCTGCCACTAAATTGTATGGCATAAGCTTCAAGCGTCGTGCAGATCTACCGGTATATCAGGAAGACGTCACAGTATATGAAGCTTTTAACGAAGATGGTTCACAGTTGGCACTCATTATTGTTGATCCATATGCTCGCTCATCCAAGCGCGGTGGCGCATGGATGAGTTCTTACGTTGATCAGTCCGATCTGCTAGGCACGAAACCGGTAGTGGCGTTTCATCTGAATATTGCCAAGCCTGCTGCGGGCAAACCTGCGCTGATGACCTGGGACGACGTAAAGACCTCATTCCATGAATTTGGCCATGTCCTGCATGGCATTTTCTCGAATGTTAAATACCCATATTTCAGCGGGACAAACGTGCCACGCGACTTTGTAGAGTTTCCATCGCAAGTGAACGAAATGTGGTCGACCTGGCCATCAATTTTGGCTAACTATGCAGTCCATTGGCAGACCGGTGAAGCCATGCCGAAAGAGTTGTTGGATAAAGTATTGTCGGCGAAAAAATTCAATCAGGGCTTCATTACCACTTCATACTTAGGCTCAGCGATGCTGGATCAGCGTTGGCATCAGGTTTCGGCAGACAAATTGCCAAAGGCCGACGGTGTATTGGCGTATGAAGCGAAAGCCCTGAAAGACGTTGGCCTGGATTATGCTGCGGTACCACCGCGTTACCGCACCACTTATTTTGGTCATATCATGGGTGGTTATGCAGCCGGTTACTATGCTTATATCTGGTCTGAAGTGCTCGATGCCGGTACTGTGAAATGGATAGAGAATCATGGTGGCTTAACGCGCGCCAACGGGGACAGATTCCGCGACAAATTATTATCGCGTGGAGGTAGCAAAGATGCCTTGCAACTGTATAGTGATTTTTCTGAGCAAGAGCCAAACATCCAGCCGCTGCTGGAGCGTCGTGGTTTGACTGCGAAATAATTGTCTTTTGTAGCGATGAAAAAAGCCAGAGAAATCTGGCTTTTTTGAGTTTTTGTAGGTCGGAAAAGCCTAGCGCCTTCCGACACAATAGTCGATGCCACAACGACCGATGTCGGAAGGCGCTGCGCTTTTCCGACCTACTTTTTAAAGGCTATGCACCAGTTTTCCTGCTGCATAAGTCGCCGCCACAGTGCGGTCGTCGCCGAGTAGCGCAATGGCAAACAACAATTCTTCCAGACTGTCGGTACGCGCTGAACGCCTTGCCAAGAGTGGTGTGGCTTGTGGATTGAGTACGATGAAATCCGCCTCGGCACCTGCAACGAAATTACCTATCGTGCCTTCGAGTTGCATGCTGCGTGCACCGCCTAAAGTCGCCATATAGAACATTCGTAACGCCGGTAAAAATGTTCCTCCCAAGCGAGCCACTTTGTAGGCCTCATTCATGGTTTGCAGCATCGAGAATGAAGTGCCGCCGCCAACATCGCTGGCCAGCGAGAGAGACACCTGTTGCGCATCAGCGCGTTCGAAATCAAAAAGCCCGCTGCCTAAAAATAAATTGGAGGTAGGGCAAATCGCCACCGCGGATTGAGTCTCGGCCATTCTGCTGCGGTCAATATCGTCGAGCCAGATGCAATGGCCAAACATCGCGCGTGGGCGCAACATGCCATAGTGATCGTAGACATCCATATAGCTGCGTGCCTTGGGATAAAGTGACTTGACCCACGCGACTTCATCGGTGTTTTCGGCGACATGGGTTTGCAGATAAGTGTCCGGGTAGGCGCGTGCCAGTTCACCAGTCAATTGCATTTGCGCGTCGCTGGAAGTGGGTGCAAAACGTGGTGTGATGGCGTACAGCTGACGGCCGCGCTTATGCCATTTTTTGATGAGGGTTTCACTATCGCGTGCGCCGCTCTCGGCGGTGTCACGTAAAAACTCCGGGCAATTTCTATCCATCAAGACCTTGCCCGCCACCATACGCAGATCGCGCGCTTCGCTGGCAGTGAAGAAGGCTTCAACAGATTCGGGATGCACGGTGCAATACACCATCGCAGTGGTGGTGCCACAACGCAGTAATTCATCGAGAAAAAAACTGGCTACCTCGATGGCATGCGCAGGGTCGGCGAATTTGCGCTCGGTAGGGAAGGTGTAGGTCTCTAGCCATGGCAACAGACCCGCCGCTGGCGAGGCGATCATGTCGGTTTGTGGGTAGTGGACATGGGTATCGATGAAGCCGGGCATGATAATATTGCCGCGATAATCCTGCACCACTGTACCTTCCGGCAAGCTGTTTTTTAGCTGCGTGTAATCACCGGCGGCCAGTACTTTACAGTCTTGAATGATGAGCAAACCGTCTTCATGCCAGGCATAGGCGTTTTGATGAAACGCCGGATCATTCGTGAAGTGTAGCAGGCTGGCGCGGTAGGCTTGTAAATTGTTATTGGAATTGGTGATGGCCATAATGGCGCGTCCTTAAATGCAAATAATATTGATGGGTAGGGCGGGTACAGCCCGCTTTGCTGGGCAAAGCAGTGCGGGTTGCACCCGCCCTACGATATTCAATCCAGGTGCTACGACGTCGAACTCTTGTTTCGCGCCGTAGCCAGCTAGTGGCATTCGTCTAGGACATCCTGCGTGCTCATTTGCGTACCAGTTTGCACCAAATTATGACTGAGATTTTCTTGTGTGGCTCGCTCTAGCGCTTCCCATACTTGCAGTAATTGTGCCGCTACTGATGTGGCAATGACAGTGGGCTCTTTGCCTTGTATGCCTGGAATGCCGATCGGGCAAACCATTTTTTCCAGACATTGATCAGTGATACCGCGGTCGCGCAAGCGATGTTCGAACAGCATGCGTTTGGTTTTTGAACCTATCAGGCCGAACCAGCTAAAATTGTCGCTACGCAAAATATGCTCGGTCAGATTTTGATCGAGTGCATGGCTGTGGGTTAACACCAAGAATGAGATGCCTGCTGGCGCGCAGGCAATCAACGCTTCTGGTGTGTCAGTGGCTTCTATTTTGACATTTGCAGGTACGCTAACTGGAAACATATCTTCGCGCTCATCCACCCACGTAACGTGGCAAGGTAATTCGCCCAATGCACGGACGATTGCGGCACCAACATGGCCTGCGCCGAACAACATCAGATGGGGCTTGTAGGGTAAGCATAAATCGACCAGCCAGCTTTGCCCCGCTTCGTCCTTGATCAGTTGGCAGGGTACAGCCGCATCTATTTGAGCAAGTAATCGTGACGGCAAGGCCGGTCCGGTCAAGCGCTCTCCAGTGCCATCTAAAAGTGTCGTTGCTGTCAGCGTTTCCAAGGGCGTAAAGCGCCAGCTCTCTTGCCTGTTATGCCATCGCTGGTGCAGTTGATTTATATAATCTGGATTTTGCGGAGATATCCGTTCAAACGCCAGATGCACGGCACCTCCACAACATTGGCCTAAACTTGGCCCTAAGGAAAAACGTTGCAGATGTCGCTCTCTGGCGAGAGTGCCAGCCGGCATTGCCAGCATCTTGCGGGCGATTTCTATGGCGCGCATTTCCAGGTGGCCTCCACCAATGGTGTCAAAGCTCAAGTCTTGCGTTACCAGCATTTTTGCGCCTGGTGCACGTGGGCCTGAACCAGCGACCTGCGCCACCGTGACCAAGATAGCCGGTGTTGTGCATGTTGTCAGGGCGTTCAACCAGTGCATCATGGCATCGTCAATCCATTAAATGGCGTTAGCCAGAGTGTTTGCCAAGGCGGTTACAGCTTCAACCGAACGCAAGATCGTCTCGCTGGTGGCCGGTGAATTCAGCGGCGGATTAAACTTGTAGCCAGCCACGCTGGCGACCGCATCGCGGATCGCAAAAAATACCGAGAACGGCAATAGCAAAGGCGGTTCGCCGACCGCTTTCGAGCGGTGGATGCTGTCCTGCACATTGCGGTTGTCAAATAATTTAATGCGGAAGTCTTCCGGGCAATCCGAGATTGCCGGGATCTTGTAAGTGGAGGGCGCATGTGTCATCAATTTGCCGCCCTGATTCCACCACAACTCTTCGGTGGTGAGCCAGCCCATGCCCTGGATGAATGCGCCTTCGACCTGGCCAATATCGATGGCCGGATTCAGCGATTGCCCGGCATCGTATAGCGCATCGGCACGAAGGAGTTTCCACTCGCCAGTCAGGGTATCGACAATCACTTCCGAGACCGAGGCGCCGTAGGCAAAATACGAGAATGGATTGCCGCTCATGGTCTTTGGGTCCCAATGCAGGCCGGGCGTGGCGTAGAAGCCGTCCGACCACAGCTGCACGCGGGCCAGATAAGCCTTGCGCACCATTTCTTCAAAGGGAATGACGTGGCTATTAACCTGGATCAGGCCATTTGCAAACGTGACCGATGCGGTATCGCCGCCGTAAGTCTTGCTGGCGAATTCGGCCAGACGCTGGCGTATCGTATGCGCGGCATCTTGCGCGGCCTTGCCGTTCAGGTCGGCGCCAGTAGAGGCAGCGGTGGCCGAGGTGTTGGCGACCTTGCTGGTGTCGGTAGCGGTGGCGCGCACCATTTTTAGATGGATGCCAAGTTCATGTGCGACGACCTGGCAGACCTTCGTATTGATACCCTGGCCCATTTCAGTACCGCCATGATTCACCAGCACTGAGCCGTCGGTATACACATGCACCAGAGCGCCGGCCTGGTTGAAATGCGTCACGTTAAACGCGATGCCGAATTTTACCGGGGTAAATGCCAGACCTTTTTTCAGCACAGGACTGGTAGCGTTAAAGACCTGGGCGGCGCTGCGGCGTGCACGATATTCGCTGCTGGCTTCTAACTCTGCCACCAGTTCATGGATTACGTTATCCACGACTTTTTGGCCGTATTGGGTCACGTTGCGGCCTTCGGCATCGTTGCGCCCATAGAAATTGATCTTGCGGATATCCAGTGCATCTTGTCCCAGATTGCGCGCGATCTCGTCGATGATGTATTCAATCGCGATTGCGCCTTGCGGCCCGCCAAAACCGCGGAAAGCCGTATTCGACTGAGTGTTAGTCTTGCCGCACATGGCGATGATGTCGACATCGGCCAGGTAATAGGTATTATCGAAATGGCAGACCGCGCGCGTCGCTACTGGTGCCGACAGGTCGGCCGAAAAACCGGCCCGCGAGA